>CAZJWM010000101.1:0-7308 GCA_964549975.1 uncultured Bacteroides sp.
AATTCCGCTGTAAATCAAGCGGATGCGATGCCTCGGAGAGGCTGGTTATCCTAAAGCCCCATCTTGGCCGCACAGCGGCCTAGGTGGGGTAGGTGGTTGAAAATCAGATGCTTGGTCGGAGACCATGTCACCAGTGTCGCTCTGGTGACAACCTCGCCGAGGTAGCTCGTGAGGGCTCGGCCCGGCCCCCAACTAGCCTACGGCAAGTTGGGGTTACAAATAACCTGCATCTCCGATGCATCGCCGCACTTACCAATGCTGCATATTGCTTTTTGATGCGGTTGCCCTGTATAGCAGCCGCGGTGTCTGCAAAAATGAAGCTGCCCGTCCTTGTGGGCGGGCAGCTTATCTGATTTCGATTGATTATTGAACTATAGTCTATGAACTATGGACTATGAACTAAAGACTAAAAGACTAAAAACTAAAAGACTATGAACTAAAGACTAAAAGACTTTCAATTTTCAATTTTCAATTAAAAATTGTTCGCGCCGCGAACAATTTTTCCTTCGGAGATGTAGAGGCGGCCGGGGAGGACGCGTGCGGCGCGGCGACCTTGCAGGTCGTAGACGGGGGCGTCGGCAGCGGCTTCGGCGGTGATCTCCTCAATCTTGGTGAGGGTGGTAGCGTCGTCTTGGCTGTCGCTCACTTTGGTGACTACGAAGAGGTCGGAGCTTGAGTTGAAGCTGGTTTTGCCCACTTCGGGGAAGGTGAGGGCAAATTCATCCTTGTCGTCGATGGTGAGCAGTTTGGCCAGGTTGTCGTTCGAGGTGCGGCGGATTGCAGGGGCTTGGCTCGACGACGAGGATGACTCGATGCCGGAGATGTAGTGGATAAACTTGTAGGTGCCGTCGGTGGAGCCTTCGGAGAGGATCCAGTTGATGCGGTTGGGGTTCTGTTCATCTTTGGCAGCGAGGACCACTTGGTTGCTCTCGTCAACGCCATAATATGTGTCGCCGGATGCGCTCTTGATGGTGTAGACGCTTTCATTGACGGGCTCAACGCGGGCGGCCGATTCGATGGCGTGTTGCTTGGTGTCGGCGGTGGCATCGGCATAGTTGCTCAGGCCGCTGATGGCCTCGGTGGTGATGTTGCCGAGCACGTTGTCGTTGCCCTCAGCAGTGGCGGCATCGGTGAGCTCGGTCAACTGCTTTTCAACTTCAGCGTCGGCCTTCTCCTTGCCTTCAAATAGTGCTGTAATTTCATCTGCAGTGGCCGTCTTCTCAACCTTAGTGAAAATCCAACCATTGCCATCGGAGTTGCTCACGGCGCCGTTGCAGACCACGATACGGTGGTCGCAGTTGTTGAACGTGGCCATGCCGGGGCCTTGGCCTTTGCTGTTTTCGCCACCGATGATGGCAACGGCGGGCAGGTCGTAGCCGTTGGCTTCGATTGCGATGGGGGTGCCCACGTCGGAGAGACGCCAACTGTAGTCGTGGTAGTCGCTATTGACGCTGTTGCCCTCGCCATAGGCGTTGGCAAATTTCTTGGTGCCGTAGTTGTAGAGGTAGAGCAGGTTGTCTTTGCTCACCACGCCCCAAAGGTCGTTGCCAGAGTCGGCCGAAACGGAGTAAGTCTGTTGCAGGTATTCGCTGTCGGTCGAGCCGCTGATATAGCCGCGCACGTCGGTTTCGGAGTTTGCGATGGTGTAGAGCGCGGTGTTGTCGGAGTAAAGGCCGAGCAGAGCGTTCATCTGATTCAGCAGAGTGAGGTTAGAGCTGAACTTATCTGTGGATGTTTCGCCGATGGCGTTGCCGGTAATCGAAGTGAGCGTAGAAGCGAATTTGTCGATAAGTGCTTTGTCGGCTGTGGTGGAATACAGCTTGAATGTGCCGTAGGAGAAGAACTTATTTGAAGTTACTTCGAAACGCAGGGCAGAGTAGACTTTCGCGCCGTTGCCGAAAGTGAAGGTGCCGCCGGTAGAATTCAGGTTGGTGAGCTTGGCAAAGGGAGTGCTTTCCCATTGGATATCATCCCAATCTGTATCGTCAGTTACGCCGGTTGCACCATAGATGTTGATTGCGGTGGGAGTGTTGTCTTGAGCAGCGCGGCGATAGTAGTCAACGTAGAAGTTGGTTTTGTCGTTTTCGGGCATACGCACTTGCAGGTCGGGCCATTCGCTGAAGCTGGTGTCCTTCCATTCGCTGTGGTAGTAAGTGCTTGTGTTGTCGTCAATCAGCGCGGCGTAGCCAGTGCCGTCATACCACTCGCCATCAGTGTCGATGGCGGGGTGGTTGCTATTCATTGTCTCGGCGGATGAGTTGACGAAGGTGCTGTTGGAGATGGTTTGGGCGGTGGCCACAGCGGTCTTGAGGGCTTTGTAGCTCTCGAGGTTGGTGGTGAAGGTGGTGGCGTCGTCGGCTAACATCACGAGCCAGTGGGAGCCAACTTCGTTTGCTCCGCTCCAGCCGCCGATGTCCTTGCTGTCTTCTGTTGCGTTGTATGCGTTAGCGTAGCAGTAGGAGCTGGTCCACGATGTGCTGTTGCGGAAGCGTTCGGCAATGAGGTCTGAGTTGTGTTCAAACGCAAATGATTGGGCGCTTTCGGCGGCTACGAGGTTCACGGGCGAACCACTGCTTTGGATTGTGCCGACAAATTTTTTGGCGAGGGGGGAGTAGAGGTAGTAGCTACCGTCGCCGGCGTCGATTCGCGTGAAGAGCGTGGCATCTGCGGAGGCGTAGTCTTCGCCATGCTTGTGAATCAGCTTGCTATTGTCGGCATCTGCATAGATATAGCTGTAGATAGTATTGTTCTCCATGAACGCCTGATAGTTGAGGAAGCGCACGCCGGTGCCTGAGTTGATGGTACAAGCCACGTTGTGAGTGCCGTTGGCAGTGGGGGTGATGGCATCGCCGGTGAAGGTCACGCAGGGCAGCGACTTCGTGGTGCCGGCGGTGTAGCTCTGGCCGCAAATCACGTAGTCGGAGTATGAGCCGATCACGGTGTTGTCTTCAAGGGTGGCGTTGATATTCACCTGCCAGCAATCAGATTCGGTGAACGAGTAGAAATAGATTTCGTGTCCGTCGCCCTTCCAGTTCACCATAGGGCAGTTGGTTCCGCCATTGCCGTCCCAAGCGCCATAATTGTCATCGTCGACTTTCCATGTTACTTTGAAGCAGCTTTTGTCGTCAACGGCAGTGAGGGTGAACTGACCGGCCTCGTCGGATGATGAGGTCAGAGCACACTTTGTGGTGATATATTGGTCGGTGGAGACGTTTTTGAATGAATAGGTAGTGGCGTCGTCGGAGGTGGTGATGGTCACTTCCCAGATGTGGTCGAGCGTCAGGTGGTTGGTAGCGCTAAGGTTTTGCGGTTTGTAGTGAGTGCCGTAAATGTCGGTGCCGTTGCCGGGGTGGCGGAAACCGTAGCGATACGTATCGTCGGCGGTGTATTCCGTGGCGGAGCCGTCGTCGCCGCAGGCATCATAGATAAGGTATTTGCCACCGTTTTCCAGGGTTGTCACGGCGTTGGGCGCCGCCGTTATCAATTTGGTTGGAGTAGACTCATCTTCTGCGAGGGCGGGGAGGGCGGTGCAGAGAGCTACGGACATGGCAAGATAGCGCAGGGTGTGCGCAATCGATCTTTTCATGTTGGTAAATTGGTTGTTAAAGAGTTAGTAAATGAATTTAATGAATTTCGGTTGTTGCAGAGTTAGGCACTTCAAAGGGTATGGTTCACACTCTAAGCAAAAAGTAGTGTCTTTGGCTCGCACAAAGGTAATTCAAAAATCTCTGATAACCAAAACTTTAACATTTAGGGGGGGGTAATTTAACAAAAAAGTAGGGCGATTGGCGCCGTCAAGAATTCCTCCGCCGACAGTCCGCCCGAGCCAACCACCACGCTCCTTCGCGGCGAAAAATCGCGGGCAAATCGGGGCAGTCCGGCGTTGGATGTGCGTCGGCCGCTTTTCACCTCGATGGCCACCAGTCGACCGTGTCGCTCCACCACGAAGTCGACTTCGTCGTCGCGGTTGCGCCAATAGTAGACGTGGCAGTCGGCGGCAGCAGCTTGGCTCACCAGATGAGCGCCGATGGCCGACTCAACGTAGCGTCCCCAGATTTTGGGATCTTGCACCGCCTCCTCGAAGTCTTCGGCGGCGTAGATAGAGTGCAGAGCGTTGTTGTAGACCTGAAATTTCGGCACGGAATTATATTTTCGGGCATTGTCGGCGGCATATTTTTGCAGGCCGCAGAGCAGTCCGCTCTCGTCGAGCAGATGCAGATATCCGGCAATGGTGGTGACGTTGCCGGAGTCTTGCAGTTGCGCTGCCACCTTGTTGAGCGACAACAGTTCGCCGCTGTAGCTGCTGCCCAATTCAAAGAGCTGACGCAGCAACTGCGGGCGCATGATTTTGGTGTTGAGCAACACATCTTTAGAGATGGCCGGCTCGATCAGCGCATCTTTCACGTAGTTGCGCCAGCGCTGTTGGTCGCCGATATATTGCGCCGAGCCGGGGTAGCCGCCAAAATAGACATATTGCGGCAGCGACCAACCGAAGCAATCGCGCATCTCAGGGTAGCTCCAGTGGGTGAGGCGAATCAGCTCGAAGCGTCCGGCCAGCGACTCCGTGAGTCCCTGTTGGATGAGCATACGCGATGAGCCGAGCACCACCACCTTCAACTCTCTGCGTTCGCGCGTGTCGCGATCCCATTCGGCCTTGACCACCTCGCTCCAATTGTTGATTTTTTGGATTTCGTCGACCACAAACACGCGCTCCTTTTCGCCGCCGATGATCATCTTCATGCGCTGCGTTTCCCAGATTTGGGCCAGCCAGTCGGCCGACGCGCCCACCACGTCGTCGGCCGAGTAGCTGTCGTGTGGGGTGGGGCACTCGTCGAGCACCTGGGCAATGAGTGTGGATTTGCCCACCTGACGCGGGCCCACGATCACTTGCATCTTGCTGCGCGGTTCGGCAATGCGGCTTGCCACCTCGGCAAATTGGCTTCGTTTGTAGCTGTTCATCACAAAATGTTTAATCTGTTAGACAAAAATGTTCAGTGGACGGAACAAAAATGTTTAATCCACAGCAAATTTACGCAAACTTCTGAACATCACCAAACTTTTCCGCAAGAAATTTTGCGCCCTTATTTTTTGTGGGGCAACCGCATCAAAAAGGCAATATGCAGCATGGTTGCGTGCGTAGAGCCATCACGAGCTACCTCGAAGAGTAACATGATGGCGCCGCCAAGCTCAAAAGCCAAGAGAACGATACGCATCATCGTTAGTGGCCCGGCGCCGCTGTGTCGGCAATCCCTTGATATGCTCTGCCGGGCGCGCGTGCATCTGCCGGAAGCCCTTCCCTGCAGGGGAGGGTTTGGGAGAGGCCGTGCCGTGTATTTTTTGCGGGATTGGAGGAAGTTTGCGGAAAATTTTGTAACTTTGCAGTATTATGGTGCAAGACGAATTAGACATGGAAACCAACGCACAACCTGCGGCTACAAACTACACCGGCGACGACATCGTGACCCTCGACTGGAAGGAGCACATCCGTCGCCGCCCCGGCATGTATATCGGCAAACTCGGCGACGGCACAAACTCCGACGACGGTATCTACGTGTTGCTCAAAGAGGTGATCGACAACTCAATCGACGAATTCACCATGGGATTCGGCAAACAGATTCAGGTCAACGTGACCGACGCCGCCGTGAGCGTGCGCGACTTTGGCCGCGGCATCCCCTTGGACAAACTCGAGGAGGTGTCGTCGAAGATGAACACCGGTGCGAAATATGACTCCAAGGCCTTCAAAAAGTCAGTAGGCCTCAACGGCGTGGGCATCAAGGCCGTCAACGCCCTCTCCAGCGAATTTGTGATTCGTGCCGTGCGCGACGGCCAAGCCCGCCAAATCACCTTCAACCGCGGCGAGAAGACCGCCGACACCGGCATCATCGACGCCGAGCGCGACGAGCCCAACGGCACCGGAGTGACCTTCACCCCCGACGCCACCATCTTCCGCGACTATCGCTATCGCGAAGAGTTCATCATGCCGATGATTAAGAACTACACCTTCCTCAACATCGGTTTGGCCATGGTGATGAACGGCCGACGCTACATCTCCCGCAACGGTTTGGCCGACCTGCTCAAAGAGAACATGACCAAAGAGCCGCTCTATCCGCTGATTCATCTCACCGGCGACGACATAGAAGTGGTGATAAGCCACGCCGAACAATATGGCGAGGAATACTACTCCTTTGTCAACGGCCAACACACCACTCAGGGCGGCACCCACCTCACCGCCTTCAAAGAATCCGTGTCGCGCACCATCAAAGAATATTACGGCAAAAACTTCGAATATGCCGACATCCGCAACGGCATGGTTGCGGCCGTGTCAATCAAAGTGGAGGAACCCGTGTTTGAGTCGCAAACCAAGACCAAACTCGGCTCGCGCGACGTGGGCCCCGACGGCCCCACCGTGGCCAAATTTGTGGGCGACTTCATCAAACGCGAACTCGACAACTATCTCCATCGCGACAAAGACACCTCCGACATCATGTTGGCCAAGATTCAAGACTCCGAGCGCAATCGCAAAGCCATGGCCGGCATCACCAAAGTGGCCCGCGAGCGCGCCAAAAAGGCCAACCTCCATAACCCCAAGCTGCGCGACTGCCAAGTGCACCTCAACGACCCCAAAGGGAGCGACGAGCTGCGCGACGCCAGCTCCATCTTCATCACCGAGGGCGACTCCGCTGCCGGCAGCATTACCAAGATTCGCAACGTCCACACCCAGGCCGTCTTCTCCCTGCGCGGCAAACCGCTCAACACCTACGGCTTGACCCAAAAGGTGGTCTACGAAAACGAAGAATTCAACCTGCTGCAAGCGGCACTCAACATCGAAGAGGGCATCGACGGACTGCGCTACAACAACGTGATCATCGCCACGGATGCCGACGTAGACGGCATGCACATCCGCTTGCTGCTGCTGACCTTCTTCCTGCAGTTCTTCCCCGAACTCATCAAAACCGGCCACGTCTACGTGCTGCAAACGCCCCTCTTCCGCGTGCGCAACAAAAAGACAGCCAAACGCAGCGGCTCCGCTCGCCGCAGCGCCGACAAAACGCCCGAGGAAGTCTACTATTGCTACACCGACGAAGAGCGCTTGGCCGCCATAGACCGCCTTGGCGCCAACGCCGAAATCACCCGATTCAAAGGTTTGGGCGAAATCTCCCCTGAAGAATTTCGCGGTTTCATCGGTCCGGAGATGCGTCTCGACCGCGTGAACGTGCGCAAAGAAGATGGCGTGCCACATCTGCTCGAATTCTACATGGGCAAAAACACCCCCGACCGCCAAAACTTCATCATCGAAAACCTCGTTGT
>CAZJWM010000102.1:0-7256 GCA_964549975.1 uncultured Bacteroides sp.
CGGCGATGGTCTGCGCGAGCCTCAGGCTCCGCGCAGAACCCTACTCCGGGATTGTTTTCCAAACAACAAGAAGAAAGTAAACAACAATTTAACACAGAATTTCAAAAATGGCAACTCCCACATTTGATCAACTCCTCGAAGCCGGCTGTCACTTCGGCCACCTCAAGCGTAAATGGAACCCCGCTATGGCTCCCTACATCTTCATGGAACGTAACGGCATCCACATCCTCGACCTCTACAAGACCCAGGCCAAGCTCGAAGAAGCTGCCGCAGCCCTGAAGTCGATCGCCAAGAGCGGCAAAAAGGTGCTCTTCGTAGCCACCAAGAAGCAAGCCAAGCAGGTCATCGCCGACAAGGCTTCCGCCATCAACATGCCCTACGTCATTGAACGCTGGCCCGGCGGTATGCTCACCAACTTCCCCACCATCCGCAAGGCCGTGAAGAAGATGACCTCCATCGACAAGATGACCAAAGACGGCACTTTCGACAACCTGTCGAAGCGCGAAAAGCTCCAAATCACCCGTCAACGCGCCAAACTCGAAAAGAACCTCGGCTCCATCGCCGACCTCAACCGTCTGCCCTCAGCCCTCTTCGTGGTTGACGTTCACAAAGAACATATCGCAGTGGCTGAAGCCGTGCGCCTCGGCATCCCCGTGTTTGCTATGGTTGACACCAACTCCGACCCCACAAACGTTGACTTTGTGATCCCCGCAAACGACGACGCCTCCAAGAGCATCGAACTCGTGCTCGACACCGTGATCGCCGCCATGAGCGAAGGCCTGGAAGAACGCAAGGTGGAAAAGGCCGACAGCGCCGCTGCCGAAGCTGAAGCTGAAGCCGCTCCCGCCGCCGCTCCCCGTCGCGAACGTCGCCGCGTGGCTCGTCCCGCTGCAGCCGCTGCCCCCGCAGCCCCTGCAGCTGAAGCTCCCGCCGCTCCCGCCGCCGAGTAAAAATCAACCCCATTTCCGAAACATTTAACTAAACATACATAGAACCTATGGCAGTTACAATGGCAGAAATCACCAAGCTGCGCCACCTCACCTCGGCCGGCCTGATGGACTGCAAAAAAGCACTCGCCGAAACCAACGGCGACATTGAGGCCGCTGTGGAAATCCTTCGCAAGAAGGGCCAAGCAGTTGCCGCCAAGCGCGAAGACCGCGAAGCCTCCGAAGGCTGCGTCCTCGCCAAAAACGAAGGCACCTTTGCCGCTATCGTAGCCATGAAGTGTGAAACCGACTTCGTGGCCAAGAACGCCGGCTTCGTTGCCCTCACCCAGAAAGTTCTCGACGCTGCCGTGGCCGCTAAAGCCAAGAGCATCGACGAAGTTAACGCCATCGTCATCGACGGCCGCACCATTGCCGACCTCATCACCGAAGAAGTTGGTAAGACCGGCGAAAAGATGGAAATCGGCGCTTACGAATGTCTCGAAGCCGCTGCCGTGACCTCCTACAACCACCTTGGCAACAAGCTCTCCACCATCGCCGGCTTCAACCAGGCCGACGTTGACTATCAGGTGGGCCGCGACGTGGCCATGCAGATTGCCTCGATGAACCCCGTGGCCGTTGATCGCGAAAGCGTTCCCGCTCACGTGGTTGAATCCGAACGCAACGTGGCCATCGAAAAGACCAAGGAAGAGCAAGTCAAGAAAGCCATCGAAGCTGCTCTGCGCAAGGCCGGCATCAACCCCGCCCACGTTGACAGCGAAGCTCACATCGAGTCAAACATGGCCAAAGGCTGGATCACCGCCGAAGACGCCGACAAGGCTCGCGCCATCATCAAGGAAACCGGCGAAGCAAAGGCTCAAAACCTCCCCGAAGCAATGATTCAGAACATTGCCACCGGTCGTGTCAACAAGTTCTACAAGGAAAACTGCCTTATGGAACAGGAATTCATCAAAGATTCCAGCATGACCATCGGTCAATATCTCGACAAGGCTTCCAAAGGCTTGGCTGCCGTTAGCTTCAAGCGCGTAAACCTCAACGAAGACTAATTAAGTCCACCATACAACGAAAGACTCCCGGCACCTGCGGTCGGGAGTCTTTTTTTTGTGCCGAGACGTGCCACTCCGAAAAAGTGTGATATATCACAGTTTTTCGGAGTCTACAGCTCCAATGCGTTGTCGTTCAGCAAGAAATCATAGATGCTCATGGTTGTGATTCCGTCATTGTTGCGCTCCACAAGGCTATGATTTCCCACCACTATTATTTTCTTAAATGAGTCGGCCACATTGCGCAATGAATTCTGTTCTTGACGCACTTTCTCCTCGGAGTCCATGCTGTAGGCCGATTGGATGTAGTAGCGCCGCGCCGCCATGTTGCATACAAAGTCAATTTCGTAGGACACGCGTTTTCGTTGGCCGTCTTTGTCGTAAATCACAGCCGGCACTACACCCACGTCAACATTAAATCCACGTATGCGAAGCTCGTTGTAGATCAAGTTCTCCATCAAATGCGACTTTTCCAACTGCCGGAAATTCAAACGAGCGTTGCGCAAACCGAGGTCGGTGAAGTAATATTTGTAAGGCGTGTCAATATATTGTTTGCCCTTCACGTCATATCGTTGAGCTTTTGCCATCAGGAAAGCATCGCAAATGTAGTCGAGATAAAGCTTGATGGTTTTGTCTGAGAGTTTCGATTGCGATTCGCTTTGAAATGTGCGGGCCAGTTTCGATGGGTTTGTTAATCCGCCGATGTTGGAGGCAAGGATGTTTAGCAGCGTTTCGAGTTCTTCGTCATGGAGAATTTGGTAGCGCTCTTTGATGTCGGTCAAGTATGTTTTTTCAAACAGAGCCGCCAGATATTCGGCTTTGCGCTGTTCGGACTGATATGCAATCGTTTGCGGCAGTCCGCCATAGGTCATATATTCGCGCAAAGCCAGTTCAACCGGTTTGTCAGACGCCGACATAAACTCTCTGAAACTAAGTGGATAGACACGTATCTCTTCGCCTCGGCCGCGGAATGTGGTAATCACATCGTTGGATAGGAAACGTGCGTTGCTGCCCGTGACGTAGACGTCGGCATTTTCCATTTTCAGATAACTATTGAGCACATCTTCGAACTCCGACACCAACTGCACCTCGTCGATGATAATATAGTGCATATCGGAGCCGTTTATCCGGCTGTCGATATACTCCAATAGCCTGTCGGGATTGCGCAACGGCTCATTGCGTCGGTCTTCGAGATCGATGCTTATGATGTGGTTCTTATCCACGCCATGACTTTTGAGCCATTCAGCAAAGATGTTGAACAGCAGATAGGATTTTCCGCAGCGGCGCATTCCGGTGATGATTTTTATCATCCCATTGTGGCGGCTTTCAAGGATGCGGTTCAGGTAGATGTTTCGTTCGATTTTCATTTTGACTCCGAAAAAGTGTGATATATCACACTTTTTCGGAGTGCAAATATAATCAGAATAATCCACACTTGCAATTTGTTGGGTGAAAAAAATGTGGTATATTTGTGGGAAAATCCGGAGGGGGATGTCACTTTTGGCACTGTGGATGTGTCTTATAAGTGAATCTCAAAAACCTCAAACCAAAAGAATTATGGAAGCTTTAATCCAAATCATTGTCCCCGTGGCGGTGTGTGTGGTTCTCCCCGTCGCCATTGTTTTCATCGTCTATCGTGCGGCTATCAATGCCGACAATCGCCGTGCCGAAATCCTCATCAAGGCCATCGAAGCCAATGCCGGCATAGACGCCGACAAGCTCGCCGAGTCGCTGCAGCGGCCCCGCAAATCGGCCCGCGAGGTGCTCTATCAGCGCCTGTTGTGCGGCTGCATTTTCAGTTTCTTGGGCGTGGCGTCGCTGATCTACGGCGCATATATGTCCACCCAGCCCAACACGAGAATCTACGCCACGGCCTACCTCTTGGCCGCCGCTTTTCTGGCCATTGGCCTTGGCTATCTGGTGGTTTACTTTGTGAGCCGTCGCCACGTGGAGAAGTAGGCCCGTCGCAGAGATGACTCGCGAGCAATTCATAGCCCACGTCAAGAGCAATCAGGGAGCGTTCAGGCGTTTCCTGACTGCCCTCTGCTGCGGCGACACGCAGCTTGCCGACGACGTGGCCCAGGAGTCGTATATCAAGGCGTATCTCACGTGCGAGAGCTTTCGCGATGAGCAGAAATTTCGCGCCTGGATTTTCCGCATCGGCTACACCACGTTTCTCAACAGCCGTCGCAGCAGCCATGAGTTTTCCGACGAAGCCGAGGCCTCGCAGGTGGCTGCCACTGATTCGTCGGCCGACGCCGCCTTTCGCTATCAAGCGCTTTATGCGGCCTTGGACAAGCTTTCGCGGCGAGAGCGCACCTCGGTGTTGCTCTTCTACATGGAGGGCTATTCCATCAAGGAGATTGCCGAAATTGTAGAGGCAACGGCCGATGCCGTGAAGCAACACCTTATGCGTGGCCGTCAACACCTTCGTGCCTTATTGTCAAACAAATAACACGCTTTCTTTATATGGAAGACGATGATAAAATCCGTCAACTCTTTGCCGACTTTCAGCCGCCGCGGCCGGAGGCCGACGACGATGCATTTATGCTGAAGTTGCGCTTGCGCATGCAGGCCGTGGAGATGGTCAAGGAGCATAGCGCCGAGCTTCAACGCCGCAACCGTCGGGCCGTGGCCGTGGCTGCCGCCGTGGGCTGCCTGATGGGCTGCCTCTTGGCGCTGCTTTTGCCCCATCTGCGTGGGTGGCTCTCGGCCATAGCCCCGGAGACCGACCTGCAGCTGATGCTCTGTGCCGTGGCCGCCGCCGTGACCTGCCTCACCGCCTACAACGCCTACGAGCTCACGGCGACGCAGCGGCTTGGTAGGGTGCAAAAAAAGTTGTAAATTTGTGGGAAAACTACGAATTCGATATGTCGCAGAAATTGATTTTTACGAACGAAGTGAATGAGGCATTGGCCCAGCTGATTGAGCAGATGCAGCCGCAGAGCCTTTGGGTGGTGGCCGACAGCAATACGCGCCCCATCCTCCACGCCCACGCGCTGACGGCGCTGAGCCATGTCCACGTGATAGAGATTCTCCCCTCAGATACCCACAAGAGCCTCGAGGCCGTGGAGACCATCTGGCGCACCATGACCGAAGGCGGAGCCACGCGCCGCGCCGTGGTGGTCAACCTGGGCGGCGGCATGGTCACCGACTTGGGCGGTTTCGCCGCCGCCACGTTTAAGCGCGGTGTGCGCTTCATCAATGTGCCCACCACACTCCTCGGCGCCGTCGACGCTGCCGTTGGCGGCAAAACCGGCATAAATTTCCTTGGCTATAAGAATGAAATAGGCGCCTTCGCTCCGGCCGACGCCGTGGTCATCTCCACGCGCTTTTTCGCCACGCTGCCGCGGCAGGAGCTGCTGAGCGGTTTTGCCGAGATGCTCAAACACGGGCTGATTTCGTCGGCCGACGTCTATGGCCGCTTGCTCGACTACGACATCGCCGCGGCGCCGCTCGACGCCCTTCTGCCACTGCTTCAAGAGAGCGTGAAGGTGAAGGAGCGCATAGTGGCCGAAGATCCCCGCGAACAGGGCATACGCCGAGCGCTCAACCTGGGTCACACGGCCGGCCACGCCTTTGAGTCGCGCGCCATGCAGCTGGGCCAACCCGTGGCCCATGGTGTGGCCGTGGCCCACGGATTACTCGTGGAGATGGTGCTCTCCCACATGATTCTCGACATGCCCTCGCGCCACCTCTACGACTACGCCGCGCTGCTTGGCGAAAGCTATGGCCCCCTGCCCACGCTGACCTGCAGCGACTACGACGCCCTGCTGCAGCTGATGCACCACGACAAGAAAAATGTCGACGCCGCCCACATCAACTTCACGCTGCTCCATCGCCCCGGCGCCGTCGAGATCGACTGCACGGCCACCGAAGAGCAAATCCGCGCCGCCCTCGACATCTACCGCGATTTGATGCACGTATAAAGCCTCTCCCAAGGGCCTCTCCCAAACCCTCCCCTCAAGGGGAGGGCTTACTGTTGAGGCACCGGTGCGGAAATATGAAGTATAGTTCGGATTTTTGCAATTTTTGTTGCAAATATGAACTATAGTTTGTATTTTTGCACAAAATTCAAGACGATGGAACTCATTAACCGCCCGATTTATCTCAATCACATCATCTCTCTGCTGGATAGGGGGGCGATGATTATTCTCGTGGGCCAACGCCGCGTGGGCAAGAGCTTTATGTTGCGGCTGGTCCGGCAGTGGCTCACGGCCAATGTGGAGTCGGCCAACGTGCTCTATATCAGCAAGGAACTCTACGCTTTCAGCGACATCACCAACGCCGATGCACTCTACGCCTACGTGGCCGAGCGCCTGCCCGCGGGCGGGCGCAACTATCTGCTCATCGATGAAGTGCAAGACATTGCCGACTACGAGAACGCGCTGCGCAGCCTACAGGCCGAAGATCGCTGCCAAATCATTGCCACCGGCAGCAATGCCTACGTCTTTTCCTCGGAGCTGAGCACACGTCTGGCCGGGCGCTACGTGGAGATACCCATCTATAGCCTCACATATAGCGAATTTTTGCAGTTTCACAAGTTGCAGGATTCTAACGAGAGTCTGTTGGCCTACTTGCGCGTGGGCGGCTTGCCGGGCCTGTGTCGCTACGACATCAACGACGAATTGCAGCTCCACGACTATCTGCAGGCCGTCTACAACACCGTGATGCTGCGCGACGTGGTGAGCCGCGAAGAGATTCGCAACGTCACGTTCATCGAAAACCTTGCCCATTTCGTGGCCGACACCATCGGCAAACTCGTGTCAATTCGCAACATAGCCAACACCATGACCTCGCAGGGCACCAAAACATCGGAGGCATTGGTGGCAACGTATCTCAAATATCTCTGCAACGCGTATATTGTCAACCCGGTGTGGCGCTACGACATCCACGGCAAGCGCTTGTTTGAGCAGAACCATAAGTATTATTTCTCCGACCACGGCCTGCGCAATCTGCTGTGTGGGTTCAATCTGCGCGGAAGCATAGAAAAGGTGATTGAAAACGTGATTTATTTGCACCTGCTGGCGCAAGGCTTCAAGGTGACCGTTGGCATATTGCGCGCCGCCGAAATCGACTTTGTGGCCACGCGCGGCGATCAAACCATCTACGTGCAGGCCACCTATCTTCTCGGCTCAGACGAAACCATTCGTCGCGAATTCGGCAATCTGCAAGCCATCAAAGACAACTATCCCAAATATGTCGTTTCGATGGACCCCGTAGGCGGCGACCTCCCGCAGTATCAGGGCATCCGCCACATCCACCTCCG
>CAZJWM010000103.1:0-7013 GCA_964549975.1 uncultured Bacteroides sp.
AAATGGTGGGTTATAGAATTTTAATACGGAAAAATTTCCGTATGTCAGTAAAAATTCGTTACTTTGCACCAACTTTTGAACAAACATCTAATAATTAATAATTTTAACTATGGCAGAAATTGCAGATCGCGTAAAAGCAATTATCGTCGAGAAACTCGGCGTAAACGAAAACGAAATCACCGAAACCGCATCGTTCACTGCTGACCTCGGTGCAGACAGCCTTGACACCGTAGAACTCATCATGGAGTTCGAAAAAGAATTCGGCATCCAAATCCCCGACGACCAAGCCGAAAAGATTGCCACCGTTGGCGACGCCATCGCTTACATCCAGGCAAACCAGGCCTAATCTACCTCTGATAGCCTACAGATTAATGATAGCTGTCAGCGGAAAGACGGGCCCCACAACCCAGCTTTTCTGACAATTCTCTCATTCTCCGCTCTCCTCACCTTATTTACCTCTCGCCTCAATCTCCTCCCACCACGATTCCAAAAATCGACCCTGAATAAAGACATTAACGTAGATAGAAAAATCTCACTCACAATATATATTTTAACCACCACATGGAATTAAAACGAGTTGTAGTCACCGGCATGGGTGCCATCACCCCCTTAGGCAATGACGTCGAGTCGACTTGGCAGGCTGCTCTCCGCGGCGAAAGCGGCGCGGGCCCCATCACCCATTTCGATGCTGAAAAATTCAAGACTCAGTTTGCTTGCGAGGTTAAGAACTTCAAAGGTGAAGAAGCTTTTGATCGCAAACGTTTGCGTCAGCTCGACCTTTATGCACAATATGCCCTGGTGGCAGCCCGCGAAGCTGTCAACGATTCGAAAATCGACAGCGAAGATATCAACAAAAACCGCGTAGGCGTGATTGTTTCCGCCGGCATTGGCGGTCTGCACACCTTCGAAGAAGAAGCAGGCTACTATGCAGTAACCAAGGATGAAATGGGCCCGAAATTCAATCCCTTCTTCATCCCCAAAATGATTGCCGACATTGCTGCCGGTCAAATCTCTATGGACTATGGTTTCCATGGCCCCAACTACGGCACGGTCAGCGCGTGTGCTTCCAGCAACCACGCCATCATCGATGCCTTCAACCTGATTCGTCTGGGCAAGGCCGACGCTATCCTCACCGGTGGCGCCGAAGCTGCCATCTTCCCCGCCGGCGTGGGTGGCTTCAACTCCATGCACGCTCTGAGCACACGCAACGACGATCCCACCAAGGCATCTCGCCCCTTCAGCAAGTCGCGCGACGGCTTCGTCATGGGCGAAGGTTCCGGTGTGTTGGTGCTCGAAGAACTCGAACACGCCAAGGCTCGCGGTGCCAAAATCTACGCTGAAATCGTGGGTGGCGGCATGAGTGCCGATGCATATCACCTCACAGCCACTCACCCCGAAGGCTTGGGCGCCATGCTCTCCATGCGCAACGCTCTGGAAGACGCAGGCCTGCAGCCCGAAGACATCGACTACGTCAATGCACACGGCACCTCCACTCCCGTGGGCGACGTCAGCGAAATCAAGGCCATCTGCGGTGTGTTTGGCGAACATGCCAAGAAGCTCAACATCAGCTCCACTAAGTCGATGACTGGCCACCTGCTCGGTGCCACCGGCGCAGTTGAAGCTATCTTCTGCGTCAAGTCGGTTGAAAACGACATCGTTCCCCCGACAATCAACCACGAAGAAGGCGACGAAGACGAAGCCGTGAACCCCGAACTCAACTACACCTTCAACGTGCCCCAGAAGCGCACCGTGCGTGCCGCTCTGAGCAACGTGTTCGGTTTCGGCGGTCACAACGCCACCATCATTGTCAAAAAATACAATGCTTAAGCTTAAGCATTAATTGTCAATAACAGCAAAAAAACTGCGGCGCCCCACGGCGCCGCAGTTTTTTTGTCGGGGAAATGGTGGAAAATTCCCGATAAATTATTATATTTGCCGCTGAAATCCATACCACAACAAAACTTTTCTACAAAACATCCTCTTAAATGACAGATGCCCTGAATGACTATGGCACCATTACCCTGGAAGAGATGAAGGCTGTGAGGTTGATGAACCGCATCGACACAAAATACGTCACAACGGCCCACGTCTTGGACCAACTGCTGGAGGCCGCCGGCGCCGAATATCGCGTGCAGGTGATCGACGGCTGCCGAAATATGCCATACTACACCCTATATTTCGACACGGAGCAGTATGCCATGTATATGGCGCATCTCCACGGCAAGAAGCGCCGCCAGAAAATCCGCCTGCGCCGCTACGCTTCGGGCACGTCGTTTTTGGAGGTGAAGCGCAAAAACAACAAGGGTCGCACCGACAAACGGCGCATCGAGTGTTCCTCGATTGAGGCCGCCGGCGCCGACGAGTTTATCGCCCAAAATTCGATGTTTCAAACCTCGGCGCTGCGCCGACGCATTGAGAACAATTTCAATCGCATCACGCTGGTGAACCGCGCAATGACCGAGCGTGTGACCATCGACACCAACCTGCGTTTCCACAACTTCGTGACCGACGAATATTGCGACCTGCCCGACGTGGTGGTCATTGAGCTCAAGCGCGACGGCAACAGCGCGTCGCAGCTCCTGGGCTATCTCCGCGACCTGCGCGTCACCCAAGGCAGTTTCAGCAAATATTGCATGGGGATGGCGCTGACCGACCCCACGCTCAAAAACAACCGCTTCAAGCCGCGCCTGTTGAACCTGCGCAAACACAATCGCGTGATCATCCGAAACAATACTCATTAAAGATATATACCATCACAATGAAATCAACATTAATCCAATCATTAGATACACAAATGGAAGAACTTGAAGGCACCGATCCCGGTGCAGTGGCTGATGCCGTGCATCAGGCCGCCGGCCATGCCGACTCTCTGCAACTTTTTGGCACCCCGCTGTTTGACGGTGGCGACCTGTGCGAACTGCTGGTGCGCTTTATCTTCAACTCGTTGATAATGTGGTTTATCATCCACAAGCTCTACTATCCCAAGAGCCAACGAAAGGACTACTATTTCACGTTTGCCCTGATCAGCGTGAGCATCTTCTTCTTGATTTATCTGCTTGCGAGCGTGAAAATCAAGGTGGGCTTGGCCCTGGGCCTGTTTGCCATCTTCGGCATCATCCGATATAGGACGGAGTCGATGTCGGTGCGCGAGATGACCTACCTGTTTTGCATTATTGCCCTGTCGGTGATCAACGCCTTGGCCACCACGCTGAGCTACGCCGAATTGGTGCTCACCAACCTGATCTTCGTGGGCGCAATCCATCTGTTTGAAAACCTCCCCTGGCTGACTCACCTGTCGGAAAAACTCGTGCTCTACGAACGCATCGAGCTGATTGTGCCCGAACGCCGCGAGGAGCTGCTTGCCGACCTGAAGAAACGCCTCGGTTTTGAGGTGGTGAAGGTGGAAATCGGCGCCGTGGACTTCTTGCGCGACACCGTGATGCTCAAAGTCTTCTATCGCGACGACAACGAGCGCGACGGCAACAGCGTCAACCACATGATGAAACTCCCCAAAGGACAACTATGACCATACGTAAAAAGTTAATTGTGGCGGCACTGTCGGCTCTGGCCGGCAGCGCCGCTGTGTCTGCACAGAGCCTGTGGACCGAGGCCGAAGCCTCGAAGCGACTCTGCCGCGGACTCAGTGCCTCGGTGGAGCTGGAACATCGCACCACCGACGGCGTTGACGGCACGGCCCGTTGGGCGGCCGGTGCCTCGGTAGACTACAAAGTGCTGAAACCGCTGAAACTCTCGCTGGGCTATAGCTTCATCATCCAACATGAAGAGCAGCGCACCACGCGCACCGGCAAAATCGTCGACTCCTACTGGCAGCCGAAACATCGCGGCTACTTCGCCGTGACCGGCAGCTACTCCGTGGGCCACGTGGGCTTGTCGCTGCGCGAACGCTATCAATACACCTATCGCACGGCCAAAAACGTCGACAAATTTCTCAGCGACGGCGTGACGCCTCACGGCCACGAATGGGTGTCGGGCAAGTCGCGCCACGCCCTGCGCTCGCGCCTGCAGGTGGAATACAACATCCGCAAGAAGTGTCCCTTCACGCCCTACGTCTCCTGCGAGGTCTACAACGACTTGGCCGACGGAATGCGGGCTACGCAGTGGCGCTACACTGCCGGATGCGACTACCGCTTCAACAAACATCACAGCGTGGGCCTGAGCTACCGCTATATCGACAAATCCGACGACGATGAGGTCTCCGGCCACGTTATCGGCATTGGCTACTCATTTAAATTCTAACACCAACGATTATGAAAATATTTCATGCCGCAGTGGCCGCAGCCGCGCTTTGTGCGCTCTGCGCCTGCGACGAAGAGCGCATCATAGACAACTTCGACAGCGACGACGATGACGGCAACTCCGGTCTGCTGCTTGGTGAAGGGCATATTGCCACCCCGTCGTTTGTTTGCGACATTGCCGACTGGGACGGCGCCACCGCCACTGATGCCGCCGCCGATATTCCCGGCTCCGACACCGACATCTATCATGAGGCCAACACGTGGAGCACGACCGTGACCGTGAGCTTCGACGGCGAGCAGGCTCAAGTGAGCTCCACATCGGCCGCCGTGAAAGTGCGCGCCGACGGCGCCTACGTCACCGTGGATATGCTCTCGGGCAAAGCCTCGGAAGTGGAAATCAACGTGAGCGGCGCCACCGACAACGGTGCGCTGAAAATCTACGGCGAAAAGAAATTCAAACTCAACCTCAACGGCGTGCACATCGCCTCGCAAAAGGGTGCCGCCATCAACAATCAGTGTAAGAAGCGCGTGTTCCTCAACCTCGCTTCCGGCACCGTCAACTCTCTCTCCGATGCCGCGACCTACACCACCGAACCCTACTATCTCGCCTCGCAAGACGAAGACCGCAAGGGCTGCTTCTTCAGCGAAGGCAACGTGGTGGTGAGCGGTGAGGGCGTGCTCTCCGTGGCCGGACACAATCGCCACGGTTTGGCCACCGACGGCTGCCTTGTGGTGCGCCCCGGCGCAACCATCGTGGTGACTGAGACCGCCAAAAATGCCATCCACGTGAAGGGCGACTCCAAGGATGGCATCGGTGTGCAACTTCTTGGCGGCTATCTGCATCTCACCACCGCAGCCGCTGCCGGAAAGGGCATCAAAACCGACCTGGGCGTGACGATGACCGGCGGTCGGGTGGTGGTGCGCACCTCCGGTGACGCCATCTACGACGAAACCGACGCCGACACCTCGGCAGCAGCCGCCATCTCCACCACCACGGGCATGACCATCTCCGGCGGCTCGCTGCAGTTGGCCGACTCCGGCATCGGCTCCAAGGGCCTGAACGTGAGCGGCGACCTGCGCATCTCCGGCGGCTCGGTCGACGTGTGGACCACCGGCGGCCGCTATGCCTATAGCACGGAGCTCACCTCCGTGGCCAAGGCCATCAAATGCGACGGCTCGATAACCATCACCGGCGGCACGGTCAACGCTGCATCCATCGGCGGCGAATCGGGCTGCGACGCCCTCGATGCCAAAAAGAGCGTCACCATCAGCGGCGGCACGGTCAACCTCTACGCATCGGAGGATGCCTTGAGCGCCACCACCGCCATCAACATCTCCGGCGGCGAAATCTTTGCCTACGCTGCCGCACGTGCCGGCATCTCCACGCGCGGCACCATCACCATCGCCGGCGGCACCATCCGCGCCTTTGGCGGCGGCGCTCCCGGCATTGCCTTCGACAAGACAGCTCTGCTCAAGATTAGCGGCGGCGACGTCATTGCCCTCGGCGTTGGCGACGCAGCCACGGCAGCCAACTGCCTGTTCACGCAGTCGGCCGCACAGTGGACCGGTCTGCACGTGGTGGAAAACGCCATCATAGCCGTGGAGGGTACCTCGCTCACGGCCACCGCGCCCGTGGCCTATGAAGACGCCACCCTGCTGGTGAGCTCCCCGCAATTCACCGCAGGCGCGGAATACGCACTGAATCTGGCCGGCACCCTCGCCGGAAAATTCACCGCACAATCAGGCGAATTAGTCAACGTAGAATAATTGAACAACAAGAAACAACTGAAGGCGACTGTGCGCCAAAGCAATTTTGAGCTTTTGCGCATAGTCGCCATGTTTATGGTCTTGGCCCTGCATGCCAACTATGCATCGTTAGGCGTGCCCACACGCGAGCAACTCGTGGCTGCGCCCGACCTCACACTGGGGCGTATGCTCCTTGAGGGGCTCTGCATCGTGGCGGTCAACTCCTTTGTGTTGATTTCCGGCTGGTTCGGCATCCGTTGGAGTCGCCGCGGCGCCGTGGCCTTCTGCTCGCAAGTGCTCTTCTTCGGCCTTGTGGGCTGGCTCTGGGCCCTCGCTATCGGCCGCGAATCCGTCACGCTGCTCGGCTTGAAGAGGGTGGTGGGCCTGGCCTCGCCGCTCTGGTTCGTGATGGCCTACGGCGCGCTCTACATCATCTCCCCGGTGCTCAACGCTTTCGTGGAAACCGCTTCGCGCGGCCGCTTCCGCGCCTTGCTGATAGCGCTCTTCCTATTCCAATTCACCTATGGCTGGACCTGCGCGGCCGACTTCATCGAGGCCGGCTATAGCTGCTTCTCGCTCTCCGCGCTCTACCTGCTGGCGCGCTATATGCGTCTCTACGGCGTGCGCCTGTCGTCAGGGGCAGGGTGGGGGCTCTATCTCGGCGCCACCATCCTCAACTTGGCCCTGATGGTGTTCGTCACCCTTCGCGGCTGGGTGCTCGACACCATCTCCTATGTTAACCCCTTGGTGGTGGCGGCGTCGGTGGGCCTGTTTTTCGTCTTTGCCTCGCTGAAGATGCGCCCCAACCGCCTGATCAATTGGCTCGGAGGCGCCGCCTTTGCCGTCTACCTGCTCCACTGCAACTACTACCTTTTCCAACCATACTTCCTCACCACCGTGCGCACCATCTGCCGCACCAACGACCCCGCCACCGCCCTGGCCCTGACCGCCCTCCTCTGCCTGGCCACCTACCTCCTGGCCACCCTCCTCGAACTCCTCCGCCACCTCCTC
>CAZJWM010000104.1:0-6966 GCA_964549975.1 uncultured Bacteroides sp.
AGTTGTGGGTTTCGGCTTTCAGCGAAAGCACCGATTCGATGGGGCGCACCTCAAAGTAGTCGGGGCGTTCGGGGTTGACCGGGGCAAATTGGTCGATGACGGGGCCTTCCACAAAGGCCACGTTGTCTTTGTAGGCGCTGACGAGTTTGCCGGGGTGTTCTTGCGAGGTTTTTTTGATGAGTTTGAAGAGCGAGGAGGGCATCTCCTTGCCGTCGATGACGAAGCTGCCGTTGAAGATTTTGTGGCGGCAGTGTTCGGAGTTGACTTGTGAGAAACCAAAAACCTCACTGTCGGTCAGCGGGCGACCGAGCTTCTGCGAGAGTTGGCTCAGATAGGCTTCCTCTTCGGGGCTCAGTGCCAGACCTTCGGCGAGGTTGTAGGCGTGAATGTCGTCAATGTAGACTATGGGTGCGGGAGTTGCGTCGATGTTGAAGATGGTGTTGTCCAGACCGTGATACACGCGTTGGAGCATCTTGTCGTGGGCGGGTTCATCTGACGTTTGCGACGTGAATTCCTCGATGCGTTTTATGCCGGAGAGGCCCATGTTTTGAGTAATCTCCACTGCGTTAGTGCTCCAGGGAGTGATCATTTCGCGACGAGGGCCCACGAACGTGCCTTGCAGGGTGGAGTCATCGAGGGGTTTGGCTCCGCTGAAGAGCCAAGAGAGTTTCTCGTTTTCCTCCGCCGAGAGGCGGTGGTCGGTCTCCACCGCGTAGATTGTGGCGGAGTCTTTCCGGAAGAATTGAATCATATAAAGTGGTGATGTAAAATGATATGAGTTATATTCAGTGCAAAATTACAAAATTGCAGCGAATTTAGCAACAGGCCGGAGCCTATTTGACATTATTTGACAAGTTATTTGATGCGGAAGAAGTAGCCCACGGTGGCTTCGATGGCCATGGTGCGCGATGCGCCGAAGGTGTCGCCGCGTTTTGCGGAGAAGACGTTGGCCAGACCAAAGTAGTAGCGAGCCTCGAGCATGATGGAGTGGCGTTTGTTGAAGAAAAATTCGCCGCCGAGGCCTGCGGCAATGCCATAGTCGAAGCGTGAGTGTATGGGGAGGGTGAGTTGTTCGGTGCGTCGGTTGGAGGGGTAGCCGTCAACCGAGGCAAGGTCGCCATAGTTGAAGTTGGAGCTAATCGACGAGGCAAACATGTAGCCCACTTCGGGGCCGAGGTTCACGAAGCCTTTGAAGCGCTGCGAGCCAAAATATATATGGGTCAGCAGCGGCAATTGGATGTAGGAGAATGTGCGGCCATAGGAAAACTCGGGGTTGAAGGGGTAGTTTTCTTGCCAGCCGCGTTGGGTGAAGTTGAGTTCTGCAATCAGGCCGAAGGTGCGCTCTTCGGTGTAGCGCGCCATCACGCCGAAGGTGAGGCCTTGGCGCAGGCCTTGGCGCACCGTGGGCGACCACCCCATCATCCCTTCGGTGATGCCGCCTTTGACGCCCACCGAGAAGTTGGGCGAATAGGTGCGCTGGGCGGTGGCTCCGAGGACGGTGAGCCAGGCCATTGCTGCGGCTATGAGCAGGGTGCGCAGTTTCATTTCACCGGGGTGACTACGAGTTGGTGAGTGGTGTCGAAGCGCACCAGCAGCAGCGAGTCGTTGAAGCTGCCGGTGGAGTTTTCGCTGTCGGTGTAGGCTATGGAGAAGTTGTTTTGCAGGCCGGCGAAGTCGGTGTCGAGTCCGCTGTTCATGGCGTTGATGAGCCAGCGACCGGTGTCGAAGCCAAGCACTCCGTAGGTGGGCGCGGCGTTGTTGACCGAGCGGCCATAAATCTCTTTATAGCGGTCGAGCAGGCTCTGCGCGGCGATGCTGTTTTTGTCGAGAGCAAAGCGCGAATAGATGGTGGTGTCGATGGCGTAGAGCTTGTCGGCCAACGAACCGGTGAGGATAATCCAGTCGGGGTAGCCAAAGAGCTTGACGTTGCTCTCGGCGTCGGCTTCCGTTTTGAGTTGCTGCAGGCCGGAGGCAATCTTGGTGAGCACCTCGCGCGAAGCCGATGTGGGGATGAACACGCAGGGCTTGTCGGGGGTGTAGAAACTCATGTTGTCGGCCTTGGGGTTGAATGTGCCCTCGAAGTCGACTTGCACGTATGGGATGCCTTTGCTAATAAGGCGGTCGGTGAGCTCGCGGGTGAATTGCTGTTTGTCGGCTTTGGCGTCGGTGGCGTTGAGAATCACCGGCGTATAGTCGCCATATTTGCTGATGAAGGCGTCGATGGCGCGGCTATACATCCGGTCGCTGGGGATGTTGGCCTGAATCACCGATTCGTGGCGCAGGAAGGCATTGTTGTGCACGGAGAAGAGGCTCACCACCGTGGCGTTGGGCAGCGAATCGGCCACCAGCGCAATCTGCTCCACGCAGGCCGAGTCGTCGGGGGCAATGATGTAGGTCATCTCCTGCATCTCGGGGCGTTGCATCAGCTCCTTGACGCGGGCTTCGGAGCCTTCGGTGTCGTAGGCATAGAGCTTGATGGGAAAGTCAACGGAGGCGGCGAGGGTGTCGACGGCCATGAGCATTCCGCGATAGAATTCGGTGTAGTTGTCGGCTTGGCGCGTGATCGACTCCTTTTGCAACATGAACGGGAGCATCACGGCAATGTTGAGTTCGTCTGCGTCATCGGCCTCGGCGGCAGCCGGCGGCGTGGTCTCCACCACGGGCTCGATTTTCACGGCCGGGGTGAGCAGCGCGGCGGGCACCGACTCCTGCCCTGTGGTGAGGTTCACCTTTTCGGGCACCACGGGCTTCGACTGCAGCGTCACATCCTCCCGGCTCACTGTCGTGGCGGCGGTTTCGGCTGTGGTTTCGCCTGAAAATTCGTCGTAAGGGAAATAGAGCCGCTGCTTGGCCTTCAGACCGTCGACCACCGACGGATTGCAGCGCACAATCTCTGCACGCGTCACTCCCAGTTTGTGAGTGAGCGAGTAGAGCGACTCTTTGGGTTGCACCTCATAGTAATAGTATTTCACGCCGTTGACCGTGGTGACGGGCAGATTCAGAGCGGCTTGCAAGGAGATGGCGCCGGCGGCGAAAGCGGCTGCCAGCAACGATGCACGAATAAGTTTTGACGTCTTCATAGCGCAAAATTAAGCATTTTCCCTCGTTTAACCAAAACTATGCAAATAATTTACCCAAAGGTTAGTCGCCTATCTGCCGGATTGAGTGACGTATACTGTGCCGAAAGTGTTCCCGCGTTCAAAAAGTATATAACATTTTCGAGGTTCATCGCTATAGTTTGGCGCTGCAGATACCTCCCATAGTTCGCCATCGAGTTTGCTGATAGTAATCCATCCGTAAAAGGCAGTTCCCTTTTCCAGCACTCCATCTACATAATCCCATGGCTCTTTGAAAACCACTTTAATGACAGCTGACCTTCTTGTGCACGAGATTGTGTCACGCCCACCATCAGAGCCAAATGTTAGGGCTCTTTTAGACGGATTTGGCGTACAGCTTGGCGGCGGAGGCGCAGCGAGTTGGTCGCCGGTGATTTCTCGCACTTCGGAGCCTTTGGTTAGTTGAATCATGAAAATTGAATCATCGTCAGTAACTACGCTTGATGCAGGCAAGGTGTCGGAGGCAGAAAGAATGAGACGATGGTCGTTGTAGCTGATTCTAAGCCAATCGGCTTGAAAAGTGAATGGCCCCTCTGCTTTTAGATTTGGATAGAATTTCTTCTTTGGATGAAGAAATACCCCAAGAGTTACCTCCGAGAGAGTCCAGCCGTCAGACTCGGTTGTGATGGTGTCGACCATGAGAAAACGGCTTGTCGTTTTAGATGGACCGATGGGGGCAGAGTCTTCCGCAATATGCTTTTTGCCGAGGCAAGAACATGGCGCCAAAATGCACATGCCAAGCACCACAAAGCCAAAACTCTTTCTCATAAACTTTCGGTCATAGTTGGATGCCTTCTTTGGCTACGTTGACGGTGAAGGGGGTTTGGTGTTGGTGCCAGATTTTGGGTTGGCGCACAATGTAGGAGATGCACACGCCGTGTTGGAGTTCGATGCTGTAGAGCGAGTCGGTGACGGCTTGCGGAAATTGCTTGCGCATGGTGGCGCTGATCTGATTGACGATATTTTGGCGTCGCATGGTTGAGTGGAGTTGAGAGATGTTTGCTCCGACAAAGATAGGGAATGTTTTGGAAAAGAGCAAATTTATTTGCGAGCGCGAGGGTTAGTGGGCGTTGAGCCAGTTGGAGGCGACGCCGGCGCTGACGGTGAGGGTGACGCGGCCGTGGTAGGCGCCTTCCATTTCGGTGACGACGATTTGCTGCAGGCGAGGAAGCTCGTCGGGGACTACGTTGAAGATGAGTTCGTCGTGCACTTGCAGGAGCATGGTGGAGCGTAGCGAGGCTTGGCGCATGGCGCGGTGGATGCGCACCATGGCCACTTTGATGATGTCGGCGGCGGAGCCTTGCAGCGGGGCGTTGATGGCGTTGCGTTCGGCATAGCCGCGCACCACGGCCGAGCGGGAGTTGATGTCGGGGAGCATGCGTCGGCGGCCCATCACGGTGGTGACGTAGCCGTCGCGGCGCGCGCGTTCCACGGTTTCTTCCATGTATTGCTTGATGCGCGGATAGGTGAGGAAGTAGCCGTCGATGAGTTGGCGGGCTTCTTGGCGCGATATGCCCAGGCGTTCGCTCAGACCGAAGGCGGAGATGCCGTAGATGATGCCGAAGTTGGCGGTTTTGGCGTTGCGGCGTTCGGTGTCGGTCACTTCGTCGAGGGGCTTATGGTAGATTTTGGCGGCTGTGGCTTGGTGTATGTCTTTGCCTTCGGCGAAGGCTTCAATCATGTCGGGGTCGCCGCTGATGTCGGCCATCAGTCGGAGTTCGATTTGCGAATAGTCGGCGGAGAGCATCACGCAGCCGGGGTCGGGCACAAAGGCGCGGCGCACTTCGCGGCCGTCGTCGCTGCGCACGGGGATGTTTTGCAGGTTGGGATTGTTGGAGCTGAGGCGTCCGGTGGCGGTGACGGTTTGGTTGTAGGTGGTGTGGATTTTGCCGGTGGTGGGGTTGATCAGGCCGGGCAGAGCGTTGATGTAGGTGGCCAGGAGTTTGCGCAGACCGCGAATTTGAAGGATGAGGTCTACGATGCGGTGGGTGTGGCGATGTTTTTCGAGCACCTCTTCGGTGGTGGAGAAATTGCCGCTTTTGGTGCGCTTCACTTTGGTGTCGATTTGCAGTTCGCCGAAGAGCACTTGCCCCACTTGCGAGGGGGAACCGATGTTGAAGCTGTGGCCGGCTATGGCGTAGACCTCTTGCTCCATGGCTTCGGCGCGTGCACTGAGGCGCGAGCCGAGTTCGCCGAGGATATTGCAGTCGATGCGCACGCCCACCCACTCCATGTCGGCCAACACCTTGACGAGGTCTTGCTCCAGAGTGAGCAGCTCATCTTTGATGCCTTCAGAGCGGAGACGCTGGCGCAACTCGTCGTGCAGACGGAGCGTCAGGTCGGCATATTCGCAGAAGAGCGTGGGCGCCAATTGCGCATCCACGGCCTCCTGCTTTTTGACGCGAGTGGCGGCGGTGTCGTAGTCCACGGTCTGATAGTTGAGACACCAGCGGGCCACGTCGGCAAGGTTGTGGCGCTGCTCGGGTTGCAGCAGATAGTGAGCCACTGAGGTGTCAAACCAATGGGCGTTCCACTCCACGCCGTTGCGGCGCAGCAGGAGCATGTCGCGCTTGACGTCGTGGCTCACAATGGTCACGCTCTCGTCGGCAAAGAGTTCTTGGAGCTGTCGGGCTGTGGAACCGAAGGGGTCGACTTCGGCGTAGGCGGCGCGGCCGCGAGCACTGCTCAGCGCCACGCCCATCCAGCGGGCCGTCATGGCCTCGGGGCCCACGGCGTAGGTGGCCAGGCCCACGAGCTTGCTGCGACGGGCCTCGGCGATGATTTCGTCGATGGTGGTCGATGAATAGTCGGCACCGCTGCTCTCCAGGGTGGCACTTGTTTCGGCTGCCTGCGGCTCGGCAAAGTCGAATAGCGAGGGCTCGGCCGATGGGGCCGGAGCGGCAGCAGGGGCTGAGGCCGACGGCGGTGTGGCCGCAGAGTCGTTCAGACGGAGCACGAACGATTTGAATTCCAATTCCTGATAGATGGCCTTGAGCGCCTCCACGTCGGGGGCTTGGCGCACGAAGTCGTCGGGGCCCACCTCCAGAGG
Organism: uncultured Bacteroides sp.; assembly: GCA_964549975.1. GTDB lineage: Bacteria > Bacteroidota > Bacteroidia > Bacteroidales > Muribaculaceae > UBA3263. The sequence continues at coordinate 6,166 of CAZJWM010000104.1, forward strand.
GATGTCGGTGCGGATTGTGGCCAAGTCTTTCGACATGACAATCTGCTCGCGATTGGCCTCAACCTTGAGCTTCAGTGCGCCCTTAAGCGAGGCTGTGGAGGCCAGAAGTTGCTCCACCGAGCCAAACTCGTTGATGAGCTTCACGGCGGTCTTTTCGCCCACGCCGGGGCAACCGGGAATGTTGTCGGAGGCGTCGCCCTCGAGGGCGAGCAAGTCGATGACCTGCAGCGGGTTTTGAATGCCATAGCGCTCGCACACCTGCTGCGGACCGCGCACCTCAAAACCTTGACCTTTGGTGGCCGGACGATACATCAACACGCGGTCGGTGACCAGCTGCCCGTAGTCCTTGTCGGGCGTCATCATATAGGTCAGAAAACCCTGCTCCTCGGCGCGATGCGAGAGCGTGCCTATCACGTCGTCGGCCTCATACGTCGGAATCTCCACCACGGGGATGTGCATGGCCCCGAGGATGCGCTTGATGTAAGGGATGGAGAGAGTGATGTCTTCGGGCTGCTTGTCGCGACCGGCCTTATAGTCGGCAAACATCTCATGGCGAAAGGTGTGGCCGCCCACGGGGTCGAAACACACGGCCAAGTGGGTAGGTTGCTCTTTGCGCAACACGTCGTCCAACGTGTTGACAAAGCCGAAGATAGCGGACGTGTTGAGTCCGGAGGAGGTGACGCGCGGGGTGCGAATCAAGCCGTAATAAGCGCGATAAATCAGCGCATAGGCGTCGAGCAGGAAGAGCTTTTTCATACACCACAAATTTACGAAATCTTTCCCACCCACGCAACCCTCCCC
>CAZJWM010000105.1:0-6471 GCA_964549975.1 uncultured Bacteroides sp.
TCGACGACGCTATGCGCCTGATTCCCAAGGTGCGCCGCGACGCCGGTCTGATTCCCTTGGTAACCCCCACATCTCAGATTGTTGGTTCGCAGGCTGTGAGCGTGGCTCTCGACCGCAAAAAAGGTCAGCCCGACTACTCCAACGCTTCGATGCAATTCATCTCGCTGGTTAAGGGCGAATATGGCAAAACTCCCGTGCCCGTTGATCCTGACTTCCGCGCCAAGATCACCGGTTCACCCGTTGAGACTCCCTACGACACATCCAAATATAAGAAGCCCGAAAACCCCGTGCTCCCCGAATTTGGTGGCGTGAAACTGGCATCCAACGACGAAGAATATCTCCTGTTGGAGCTCCTTCCCGCTGTTGCCACCGGCTTCCTGCGCAAACGTCGTCAGGAAGAATACGATGCCGCTCAGGCCGAAAAGAAAGCCGCTGAAGCAGCTTCTGCTCCCGCTGCTGCTCCTGCAGCTGCAGTGGAACCCGTCACCGGCCCCACACTGAAGGCTCCCATGGGTGGCACCATCATCTCCATCAACGTTCAGCCCGGTCAGGACGTGACTCCCGGCCAGGTGCTTCTTGTCTACGAAGCAATGAAGATGGAAAATGAAGTAACCGCCGAAAAAGCCGGCAAGGTTAAGCGCGTGCTCGTGCAACCCGGTCAGGTGGTAGGCTTGGAGGCCAACCTCATTGAATTTGAATAATCTACGTAAAGCACTGCTGCGACTGACCATGTCGGCCGCAGCAGTGACTTTTTTCACCGCCTGCAGCGGCCGCTCAGCCGAAGGTGCCGACGTGGCCACGTTGACCGTGAGCATTGAGCCTCAGCGCTGGATGCTCCGCCAGATTGTGGGCGATAATTTCAAGGTGAACACACTGCTGAGCAACGGAGCCAACCCTGAAAGCTACGAGCCCACGGTGTCGCACATAGCCTCACTGCAACGCTCGGCGGCCTATTTCTGTGTGGGCAATCTGGGATTTGAATCCTCGGTGGTGGAGCGCGTGAAAGCCAACAATCCCGATTTACAAATTAGCGTAACTTCCGACTCAATCAGTCTGATTTACGACTCGCATAACTGCGACGGCCACAGCCACAACCACGTGGCCGATCCTCACGTGTGGAGTTCGGCTCAAAATGCCAAAATCATGGCCCGCAACATGGCCCGCACCGTTTGCGCCATCGACCCCGATAACGCCGACATCTACGCAGATAACCTCGCTAAACTTATTCAACGTATCGACTCCGTAGACCAAGCCGTGAAAGAGATTCTCGCGCCCTGCGCCGGCGAATCATTTCTCATCTGGCATCCGTCGCTCAGCTACTTTGCCCGCGACTATGGGCTGCATCAGCTGCCCCTATCCGCCGAAGGCAAAGAGAGCTCTGTCAGCGCAACGCGTCGCCTGGTTGACCGCGCGGCCGTAACCGGAGCACACGTTTTCTTCATTCAGAAAGACTTTGACTCATCGCAAGCCAACGTCGTGGCCCGCCATGGCGAAGCCTCTCTGCGAGTGGTCACCATAAACCCCTTAGATTATGACTGGGCATCACAAATGCTGCTCACAGCACGTGCCATCGCCGGGCAGTGAACTTATCACGTTAACCAACGTTGGCATCACGCGCGGCGACCGCGAGGTGCTCTCCAACGTGAATCTCACAGTGAGCCGCGGCGACTTCATTGCCATCACCGGCCCTAACGGCGGCGGCAAAACTACGCTCTTGCGCCTGATTCTGCTGTTGTTGAAACCTACAACGGGCAGCATCACCTATGCAAATCCTGCGCCCAAAATAGGCTATCTACCACAGAAAAACAGCATTGACTCGCGCTTCCCAATCACCGTGCGCGAAGTGATTTCATCCGGACTGCTTGGCGCCAAACACACCAACAAGGCGGAGATTGAGCGGCAAGTCAAACTCACCGCTCAGCAGGTCGGCCTGGAGAGTCGATTGGACTCTGCAATCGGTGCACTCTCCGGCGGTCAACTCCAACGCGCACTGCTTGGCCGCGCCATCATCAGTAGCCCGGAAGTGTTGGTGCTCGATGAACCGCTCTCCTATCTCGACAAAATGTTTGAGAAAAGCCTCTATGACCTGATTCGAGAATTGTCGAAGACCACTACAATAATCCTCGTATCACACGAAATGCCGGTCATAGCCTCGATGGCCAACCGGCATTTCATAGTGGATGGCGGCCTGAAAGAGTGCACGGCCGCACATCATTACGCACATTTCGACACTTGCTGCTAAGCTGACGTAACCGTCACTGCATCATCGCCTTGATTGTAGTCAACGCGGATGATGCTACCCTCGGCAGCTTCCGAATTAATTATCATCTCTGCCAACGGGTCTTCCAGATACTTCTGGATGGCTCTTTTGAGCGGACGTGCGCCATATTGCGCATCGTAGCCCTTGTCGGCAATGAAGTTTTTGGCGGCTTCGGAGATTTCCAAAGTCATGCCCAACTCGTTGCAACGCTTGTAGAATCCGCTCAACTCAATGTCGATAATCTTGAAGATGGCATCGCGGTCGAGCGCATCAAACATGATAATGTCGTCGATACGGTTCAAGAACTCCGGAGCAAAAGCCTTATTGAGGGCCTTCTGAAGCACGCCGTGAGTGTAGTCTTTGTCGAGTTCACGGGTGTTGAAGCCAACGCCGGCGCCGAAGTCCTTCAGCTGACGTGTGCCGATGTTCGACGTCATGATTATGATGGTGTTCTTGAAGTCGATTTTGCGGCCGAGAGAGTCGGTTAGACGGCCCTCATCCATCACCTGCAGCAACAGGTTGAACACGTCGGGGTGAGCCTTTTCGATTTCGTCGAGAAGGACGACGGAGTAGGGGTGACGACGCACCTTCTCAGTCAACTGACCGCCCTCTTCATAGCCTACATATCCCGGAGGTGCACCAACCAGTCGGCTCACGGCAAACTTCTCCATATATTCACTCATGTCAACGCGAATCAGCGTGTCGGCCGAGTCGAAGAGATATTCCGCCAATTTCTTGGCCAGATGCGTTTTGCCCACGCCGGTTGGACCAAGGAACATAAACGTGCCAATCGGCTTGTTGGGGTCCTTTAAGCCCACACGATTGCGGCGGATGGCCTTCACCATCTTGTCGATGGCGCTATCCTGACCGATGATCGACTGCTGGAGCACTTTGCCCATCTCCTGAAGACGTTTGCCTTCGGCCTGAGCGATGCGTTGCACCGGCACCCCGGTCATCATTGCCACAACCTCTGCCACTTTATCGGCATCCACGGGCACACGCTCCGTGCGTAGCTGCTCTTCCCATCGGCGCTGAGCCTCGGCCAGATTGTTACGCAGAGTCTGTTCTTGGTCACGCCACGAAGCAGCTTGCTCGAAATTCTGAGCCTTCACGGCAGCAATTTTGCTTTGTTCGGCTTGGTGAACCTGCTCCTCAATAGCTTCAATTTCCGCCGGCACATTGATGTTGGCAATGTGCACGCGCGAACCGGCCTCGTCCATTGCGTCGATAGCCTTGTCGGGGAAAGTGCGGTCGCTGATATAGCGCTGCGTGAGCTTCACGCAAGCTTCAAGGGCCTCGGGAGTGTAGGTCACGTTGTGATGCTCCTCATACTTATCCTTGATGTTGTTGAGGATCGTCAGGGTTTCCTCCGGAGAAGTGGCTTCCACCATCACCTTTTGGAAACGGCGTTCCAGAGCTCCGTCTTTCTCGATGCTGTTGCGGAACTCGTCGAGAGTGGTTGCTCCGATGCACTGAATTTCGCCGCGAGCCAGCGCGGGCTTCAGCATATTCGCAGCGTCCATCGTGCCGGAGGCATTGCCGGCGCCAACGATGGTGTGCAGTTCGTCGATGAAGAGGATAATATCTTTGTTTTTCTTCAGTTCGGCAAGTATGGCTTTGATTCGTTCCTCGAATTGACCGCGATATTTCGTGCCGGCCACCACGCTGCTCATGTCAAGCGAAATCACGCGCTTGCCAAAGAGCACACGGCTCACTTTGCGCTCAACGATGCGCAGAGCCAAGCCCTCTACGATGGCCGATTTACCCACACCGGGTTCACCGATCAACACGGGATTGTTCTTTTTGCGACGGCTCAATATTTGGGCTACGCGTTCAATCTCCACTTCACGGCCAACCACAGGGTCCAAACGGCCCTGCTCGGCGGCGCGTGTCATGTCATTGCCAAACTTATCGAGGGTTGGGGTGTCGTTGGCCGAGCTACGCTTAGCTCCTGTCTGACCTGACTGACGTGCGCCGTCGGCTTGCGAGCCGGAGCGGGGCGTCTGACGTTCGGGCAATTCGTCATCATCGTCCTCTTCGGCAAAATCGGCACCGGCAGTGGGCAACGTGCTGTTTGCCGAGGCGATGCGATATATTGATGGATAGTTCACGCCGTGGTCACATATACGGTGGATCGGCTCGATGTTGCAAGCCTCCGTGTTGTGGAAGATGGCGAGCATCAAGTGCATGGGGGTCACCACATCGCTCTTGAGCATACGCGCTTCGAGCATGCTCACTTTGATTAAACGTCCGGTGAGCACGGTGGGACGCGGTTCGGCGCCTTCGGTGGCGTCGGCCGGCACTTGTGATATAGATTCTTCGAGCATCGCTATGGCGCGGTTGCTGAAGTCGTCAATCTGCGTTGCGCGGTTAAGCACCTCGCCACATTCCGTGCCGGGGGTGACTAACAGCGAGAGCAACAAATGTTGCGGCTGCACGGTGGGACTCTCAAACTTACGAGCGAGGGCAATTGCCCCTCCCACCACGTCTTTGAATTGTTGCGACAGTTCTCTTTCCATAGTGTGTATCTAATTCGGTTTCTAACTCTATTCGTTGCAAAGAGCGTGCCAAGAATTATTTATTAACTGTATTTAACTTTATGAGCGAAGCCCGCGCAGGTAGTCAACGGCCGGCATGGCTCGTTTGCCTTGCGGCTGAACTACGGTCAACTCGAGCACTCCGTCGGCGCACTGCAGATAGAGATGACCCGGGAGCTGAGCGCCTTCGTGTCGACGCGCCTCAATGACTTTCATCGTTGTGGAGCAAAGCGTATCGGTCCATGCGCAGGGGTAGGGCGAAAGGCCGCGAATGTGGTTGCGCACCTCTTCGGCTGTCTTACTCGGGTCAATTCGGCAATCTTCTTTGAAGATTTTGGGCGCCGGAGTGGCTTCCTCGTCGAACTGCTTGCGTGTGGTGGCAGTGCCGGCCTCAATTTCAGCAAGAGTCTCCACAGTGACACGTGCGCCCAACGTCATCAGGCGATCGTGGACGGAGCCAACGTTTTCGTCATCGCCAATCTCAATTGACTCCTGGCGGAGGATGTCGCCGGTGTCAATCTCGTGTTGAAGCATAAAGGTGGTCACTCCGGTCACTTTGTCGCCGTTCATCACGGCGCGATTAATCGGGGCGGCACCGCGATAGCGCGGCAACAGCGAGGCATGGAGATTGAACGTGCCCTTCGGCGGCATTGCCCACACCTCTTGCGGCATCATGCGGAAGGCAATCACCACAAAAATGTCGGCGGCAATTTCGCGCAAACGTGCCAGAAATTCCGGGTCGCGCAACTTGGCAGGTTGCAACACCTCCAAGCCATGCTCCAGGGCATATTGTTTCACGGCCGAGGGCAAAAGTTTGTGGCCGCGACCGGCAGGTTTGTCGGTGGCAGTGACCACTGCGGCCACTTCATGGCCGGCTTTTATGATGGCATCAAGACTTTCTACGGCAAATTCAGGTGTGCCGAAAAACACTATCTTCATTGTTCTTTAGAATTGGCTATTTGCTCCATCGCTGCCCAAAGCGGATCACCGGCGGGCACCGGAGCTGTGAGAGAAATAAGTTTACCGCTGACTGGGTGCACAAACTCAATGTGGCGAGCCATCAGCGAAATCGATCCGTCGGGGTTGCTGCGCTTGTCGCCATACTTCAAATCGCCTCTCACCGGGCAACCTATAGCTGCCAACTGAACGCGAATCTGGTGTTTGCGGCCCGTTTCGAGTTTCACCTCAAGCAGATGATAGCGGTCGCTCGAGCCGAGCAGACGATAGCTCAACCGAGCCTCCTTGGAGTCGCGGCGCGGCTCGGCGTGAGCGGTGCTTTTGTTGGTGCGCTCCACCGTGGTGATATGGTGCACCAAACGCGCCTCATGGTCTTTGGGCATAAACCGGGTGATGGCCCAATAGGTTTTGTCCACGCCGCCCGTGCGAAACAGCTCATTCATGCGCGAAAGCGCCTTGGAGGTTTTGGCGAACACAACCAATCCGGCCACAGGGCGATCCAGACGGTGGACCACTCCGCAGAACACGTTGCCCGGCTTGGCGTATTTCTCCTTGATATATTGGCGCACAATATCCACCAGCGGAGTGTCGCCGGTTTTGTCGGCCTGGACAATTTCGCCTGCCGCTTTGTTGACCACAATGATGTGATTGTCTTCGTATATAACTTCCATAGGTGACTTAAAGCAAAACAACCGCAAGTGCGAAAGCTCTTGCGGT
>CAZJWM010000106.1:0-6364 GCA_964549975.1 uncultured Bacteroides sp.
TCTCGGCCGTGGAGCAGCGCGTGGAGGGCGCGCAGGGAGCCGCAGCCGGGGCAGTCCCAGCCGGTGAGCATTTTCGCCGGGCAGCGCGGATAGAAGCCCGCGGTGGAGGGGTCGTAGAGATAGAGCAGCGCTGCGGCAGCAACGACAACGGCCGCCGCAAGCGCCGGAATTAGTTTAGTAGCCAAGAGCGGCGGCGCCTCCAATGATTGCAAACATCAGGATGTAGAGCAGGCTGCCGGCCACGCCGACGATGGCGGCGATTATGCACCATTTCTTGGCGTCTTTGGAGGCCTCTTGAGCGGCAGCATAGTCGCCGCGCGACAGGGCATTGTTCACGCCCGTCGACTTGACGATGGCCACGATGCCGAAGGGCAGACAGCAGAAGATTGTGGCAAGGATGGCCCACACGAGATAGGTGTCGGGCGCGGATTGCTGCTGCGGAGCGGCTGCCGGACGGGGAGTGGGTGTGGGAGGCGGCGGCACGGTCTGACCCGAGAAGGGCGGAGGTGTGGTCTGCTGACCGGAGCATAGGTCGGCCGTCTCGGGGGCTTGGCCGGCGGGAGTCCACTCCTTCAAGCCGTCATACCACACGAGTGTTTCCGAAGAGATATTCATCTCGCGCAGTTGTTCGCGAGTCATGGGGCCTTGTTGTTGGCCGTTTACGATAACATAATAGTCCATGTGTTTCGTTTGATTTCAGGTGATGCGTCTTATTGACAGCCACAAATATAGCGAAAAATTCGACACTAATCTACAAATATTGCACATTTTTAGAGATTTTTTTGTTTTCCGCAATATTTTTGCGTAACTTTGTGGGGCTTACATAGAAAACACTGTATTTCGATATGTCTTCACAAACTGAATTTCGCTCAAAAATCGGACTTATAGCTGCCACGGTGGGTTCCGCCGTGGGGCTCGGCAACATATGGCGCTTCCCGGCGGAAGCGCAAGCCGGCGGCGGCGCAGCCTTCCTGCTGGTCTACGTGCTCTGCGTGTGTCTGCTCGGCATCCCCGTGATGCTGGCAGAATTTTCGCTGGGGCGTGCCACCCACACCGACGCCATCGGCGCCTTCCGCAAACTCTCGCCGGGGCGTGCCCCGTGGTGGACTGTGGGCGCGCTGAGTGTGCTCACGTCGTTTCTGATTCTGATATTCTATATGGTGGTGGCCGGATGGACCTTTGAATACACCTGGCAGTCGATCACAGGCGAACTCTATGAGCCCATAGAGGGCGTCTCCGCGGCCATGGCCAATTCGCAATTCCATGCGAGAATGCAGCAATTCACCCAAGGCAACAGCGGCCCGCTGATTAACACCATAGTGGTGATTCTCATCAACTTGGGCATACTGCTGGCCGGCGTCACCAAAGGGATTGAGCGGCTGAGCAACATCCTGATGCCTCTGCTATTTGTGCTGCTGGTGGTGTTTTGCGCCGTGTCGCTGATGCTCGAAAACTCGCAGGAGGGCCTGCGCTATTTCCTCTACCCCGACTTCTCAAAACTCACGCCCGGCACCTGTCTCAAGGCCTTGGGCCAAGCCTTCTTCTCGCTGAGCCTGGGCATGGGCATACTCATCACCTACGCCTCCTATTTCCCGGCAAGCACCAAGATGATGCGCACGGCCGTGACCATCAGCTCGCTGGATCTGTTGGTGGCCGTGTTGATGGGCATCATCGTCTTCCCGGCCATCACATCCTTTGGCCTGCAGGGCGAGGAGCTCGGCGGCACGGGCCTGGTGTTTGTCACCCTGCCGGAGGTGTTCCAGCAGATTCCCGGCACTCGCGTCTGGTCGTCGCTCTTCTTCATGCTGCTAACCATTGCGGCCCTCACATCCACCATCTCCATCGCCGAGGTGAGCATCCGCTCGCTGATGGACCGCATGCACTGGTCGCGCACTCGCGCCTGCTTCACTCTGATGGTGCCGCTGCTGGTGCTGAGCAGCCTCTGCGCCCTGTCGATGGGCGCCCTCGACCATCTGCGCCTGTTCGACATGAACATGTTCAGCCTGCTCGACTACGTGACGGCCAACATCATGCTGCCCGTGGCTGCCCTGGGCCTCTGCATCTTTGTGGGCTGGGTGGCGCCTAAAAATCTGCTCAACGACGAACTCACCAACTACGGCACATTCGGCACTCGCTTCTATCGCATCGTGCTCTGGTGTATCCGCTATATGGCCCCGGTGTTGATTCTGATGGTGCTCGTCTCCTCGCTGATATGAGCCGACGCTTCACATCGGGCGAACGCCTTGGGCTGATGGTGCTGGCGGTGCTGCTTGCGGTGACGCTCGGCATCATTGCCGCAGTGCGCTGCAGCCACACCCCGGCCCCTGCTCCCGCGCCCACGGAAACACCCTCCCTCGCCTCGGAGATCACCCCCACCGACACCACCCCATCCTCCGCCACTAAACACCCCACCTCCGCCGCCAAACGCTCCGCTCGCGCCAACCGCAAATCCACGACCACGCCCCCACCCTCGCGACGTCACCTCGACGACAACTTCTGAGCTGTTTCACCCCCCGAATGTGGGCATCACCCCCATATTTGTGCAACATTTTTTCCAATTTGCGACGGATTTTTACATTAATTTGGAAATTGCTGTGGAAGAGTGTATATTTGCAGCGAATCTCTTACCAATACCCTAATTTGGACGAAATTTAACAAACATATATATCTACACGCTGACACGATTATGGATACTGCAATACTATGGCTCATACCATTGATTTGCTGCCTCATCATCGAGGTGCTTACCGACTGGCTGGTGTTCCTATGCCTGGCGGTGGGTTGTCTTGCGGGTATCCTTTCCTACTGGTGTGGCGGCTCCATGGCCGTGCAAATCATAGCCATGAGCGTGCTCACGCTCATCACCGCCGCCGTGTTGCTCCCCCTGGCGCGACGCTGGCGACGCTCCTCTCGCGAAAAAGCCGCAAAAGCCTCCGGCATGGGGGCCCTGATGGGACGCACAGCCGTCGTGAGCCAACGCATCCAAGGGGCCACGACGCCCGGCCGAGTGAAGGTTGACGGCGACAACTGGCAAGCCGTCTGCCCCGACGGCGCCACCATCAATCCGGGCGCCCAAGTGGAAATCATCGGCTACGACAGCATCATTCTGCAAGTGAAACAAATTAATCTATAAACTCTCACTCAATTCTCCCCCCCCTCTCAACTGTTATGTCTGCATTACTCGTATTTTCATGCATTCTGGTGGTGGCGGTGCTCGTCATCCTCGCCAAAAGTATCATCGTGGTCCCCCAGAGCGAAACGAGAGTCATCGAACGCCTGGGCCGCTTCCACAGCGTGCTGGCGCCCGGACTTAACCTGGTGATTCCGTTCATCGACCGCGCCAAGGTGATCTACACTCGCCGCGTCGAGCAAGACATGCGCGGATACACCCGCGTGCGCATGCAGTCGACCACCGTCATAGACCTGCGCGAACAAGTCTACGACTTCCCCTCCCAGCAAGTGATCACGCGCGACAACGTGACCACCGAAATCAACGCCCTTCTCTATTTCCAAATCGTCGACCCCAAGAAATCGGTCTACGAAATAGACAATCTGCCCAACGCCATCGAAAAGCTCACCCAGACGTCGCTCCGCAACGTCATCGGTGAACTCGAACTCGATGAAACGCTCACCTCGCGCGACACCATCAACTCCCGCCTGCAAACCATCCTCGACGATGCCACCAACAAGTGGGGCGTCAAGGTGAACCGCGTCGAACTCCAAGACATCACGCCCCCGGAAACCGTGCGCGTGGCCATGGAGAAACAAATGCAAGCCGAACGCAATCGCCGCGCCGAAATCCTCAACGCCGAAGGCGAAAAGCAATCGGTGATTCTCCGCTCTGAAGGCGAAAAAGCTTCGCAGATCAACCGCGCCGAGGCCGTCAAACGGGCCGAAATCCTCCGCGCCGAAGGTCTCGCCCAGGCCAAAGTGCTCCAAGCCGAGGCCGAAGCCGAAGCCATCCGCCGTGTGGCCGAAGCTGTGGCAGCTTCCAACACAAACCCCGCCACCTACATGCTCGCGCAAAAATACATCGACACGCTCCGCGAAATGACATCCGGCAAGGATGCCAAAACGGTCTACATCCCCTACGAAGCGTCGGGCATACTTAGTTCCATCGGCTCCATCAAACAGATGTTTGATGGGAAATAAGTCTATCTCACAAGCGTAAACTTACAGATCACCAACACAGGAAAAACCTAATCACATGGAACTGATTAAGCAATTACAGCGCTATCGCGACGAATTGGGCATCCATCGAACGCCCAATCACGACAGAACCTATCTGACGGCTCTGGTGGCTCGCTCTGCTGAATTGGAGGTGGCTCGTCGAATCGACAACACCGGCAACTCCCATTTAGCATCGACAGCCGACGATATGGTGGTGCAGTTGGCTCTGTCGTTGAACCACGCCTATGAGCGCATGATTCAACACGTTAACTGGTGTTCGGAAATCACCCCTGCCACAATCGAAGAGGTGGCCCAACTGACCATGGACCCCGCATTCGGCTTCAACGGCGGACGGTTCCGCACCTACAACCTGCCGGTGCCGCAAGACGGCCGTCCCTTCAGCGACGCCAAACGCATCGTGGCCGACCTCAAGGACCTATGCGCCGCCATCAACACGCATCGCTCGCAAGCCCGCGCCATGACAATGACCGAAGCCTACGAGCTGGCCTACGACACCCACTCGCGAATGATCGACATCAGCCCCTGGCCCAACGGCAACGACATGATGGCCCGACTGGTGATGAACTGGGTGGAATATGAATTTCATCTACTCCCCTCGCGAATCTCAGCCGAAGAGGTCAAATCCTACGTGGCAGCTATCCAGTCGGCTCACCACGGCAACAACCATGGCGCATTCCGCCAATACATGGACTATATCAACACTGCCCACATACGCAACGACATCGAAGCATTCATTGCCAACACCACGCCACGCAAGAATGATCCGATGCACTACAAACCAATCAAAACTCGCGACAAAATCCTATTCCTGCTGCGCGAAGACCCCACAATGAGCGCCACTCAGCTCGCCACCAAGGTGGGCTTCTCCGCCAAATGCATCGAAAAACACCTGATTCGGATGCGCCAGGAAGGCACCCTCACGCGCCAAGGCAACACGCGCACGGGCCAATGGATTATCAACGAAAAATTTTGATCTAATAGTCCTGTAACTACACATTGCAAGTTCATGAGGAGTCGGGTTGCTCTACGCCCATAGAGCCCGACTCCTCTTTACGTATATGCGTGCGCGCTCTCAGACCGTGCCCACGTAGAGGCACACCATGCCGAGCAACACCAGCAGCAAATCCACGGCCTTGGCCCGCAAATTCTTCTCGCCAAAAAGCAACGCCCCGCAAGCAAACGACACCACCACACTGCCGCGGCGCACCATGCTCACCACCGAAATCATGGCATCCGGCTGACTCAGGGCATAGAAGTAGGCCAAATCAGCCAACGTCAAGAACACGCTTATAAACACAATGCTCCAACGCCAACGAAACGGCGTGGTCGAGGCCCGACGCAGCGCCAGGGCCACCATCCCCATCAGCAGACACTGATAGAGATTGCACCACCCCTGCACGGCCAACTTGTTCAAGCCGAGTCCGCCGGCACTCTGCGGCGACATGATAAACTTGTCGTAGAGGCCGCTGGCAGCGCCAAGCAGTGCAGCAGCAACTAAGAGATAGATCCAACGATTCGAGCCAAAACTGATGCCCTCACGGCGTCCGGCGCGGCTCAGCAGAAAGAACGACACCACCGAGAGCAACACACCGGCCCACTGCCAGAGATTCAGCCTCTCGCCAAAAATCAGCAATGCACCGAGAATCACCATCACGGGGCGAGTGGCGTTGATGGGGCCAACGATGGTCAGCGGCAGATGCTTCATGGCGTAATAGCCGCAAATCCACGAGCTCAACACAATGGCGGCTTTCACCACCACATAGCGCTGCGTGGCCCAATCCCACGCAGGCACGTAGGCCGCGCTCTCCGGGCCTATAATCCCGGCAGCCGACATCACTATAGGCGGCAGGAAAAACGCCGCGCAGAGCGCCGTGTTGAGCCACAACACGGGCACCACGGCATTGCCCCTGAGAGCATGCTTCTTCACCGCATCATAAAAGCCCAGCAGGGCCGCCGACAAAAATGCCGCTACAATCCAAAACATCGGTCTATAATTGAAAATTGAAAATTGAAAGTTGAAAGTCCTTTTAGTTGAGAGTTTTCAGTGAAGAGCCAACCAATTGGGCCGCATGGACCTCCCTTCCCTTTAGGGGAGGGTCGGGGTGAGGCTTTTAGATAAAAAAAAGCCGAGGCCCTTGTGGGGGTCTCGGCCGGAGGGGGCGGTTACCTACTC
>CAZJWM010000107.1:0-6306 GCA_964549975.1 uncultured Bacteroides sp.
TTTCTTGACGATGCGCATGGCCTCGGCAATCAGTGCGCCAATCTTCTCATCGTTGTTGGCCGAGATGCGAGCCACGTCTTCGATTTTCTTGAAGTCGTCGCCCACCTCTTCGCTTTGGCCTTTGATGCTTTCCACCACCATGGCCACGGCCTTGTCGATGCCGCGCTTCAGGTCCATGGGGTTGGCACCGGCAGCCACGTTTTTCAGACCCACGGTGATGATCGACTGGGCCAGAACTGTGGCGGTGGTGGTGCCGTCGCCGGCATCGTCGGCGGTCTTAGAGGCCACTTCCTTCACCAGCTGAGCGCCCATGTTTTGGAACGGGCATTCCAGCTCGATTTCGCGAGCCACGCTCACGCCGTCTTTGGTGATGTGGGGAGCGCCGAATTTCTTTTCAATGATCACGTTGCGACCTTTTGGGCCGAGTGTCACCTTCACGGCGTCGGCCAGAGCGTCAACGCCATGTTTGAGCTCTTCGCGAGCCTTTATATCGAATTTGATTTCTTTAGCCATAACTTTATCTGGATTTTATGGGGGTTGAGTGAGATGTTTCGGGGGTATTATTCAACGATGGCAAGCACGTCGCTTTGGCGCATGATGAGGAATTTGTCGCCGTCGAGCTCCACTTCGGTGCCGGCATATTTGCCATAGAGCACTTTGTTGCCCACGGTGAGCACCATCTCTTCGTCTTTGGTGCCGGTGCCAACAGCTGTGATGACGCCTTCGAGGGGTTTCTCCTTAGCGGAGTCGGGGATGATGATGCCGTGCATCGTCACTTCTTCTGCCGGGGTGGGCTTGATGACCACGCGATCGGCCAGCGGTTTGATTGTCATTGTAGTTTCGTTTTTGATGAGAGTTTGTTTGTTAATTTCTAATCAAAGACGAAGCATAAAGTGTGCCATGGCCCGGCCGTGTCAGTCGCAACTGACAAAATGTCGGGGATTAGTTGAGGTCGAGCAATCCGGCGGGGAGCGACATCTCCACGATGCGCTCCTGATGGTCGATGTTGAGAATCAGGTCGTCGGCCACGGGAATGAGCCGTCCGTCGCCCAAGACGAAACACCAGTTGTCGGCGGCCAGTTCTTGCACGTCGGCAATGCGGCCCACGTGGTGGCCGTCGTCGGTGATGGTGTAGCCCACCAGCAGGTCGGCCGTGAGCTCATCTTCGTCGAAGTTGGCGGTGAGGGCGTCGCCGGAGGCCGAGGCGTAGACGTAGAGCGTTTGGCCGGTGAGGCGTGCGGCTTCGGCGTCGGAGTGGATTTCGTCGAGACTGAGCAACACGCTCTCGGGGCCGCGTGAGCGCACTGCGGCTACAAAAAAGGGCACGTCCAAGCCGTTGATTTCCACAATCAGCGGTTGGCCGGGGGAGGTGGGGAAGAGATCCGACTCCACGGCCACGTTGAGTTCGCCGTGGATGCCATGAGGCTTGATCACTGTGCCCACGGGGCATCGATTCACATCGGGCAATAGCATAAGAAGTGGTGGGTGGGGGTAGACTGGGTGGTTTATCGGTTGCGCTTTTTCTTTTTCTTGCCGGAAGCGGCGGCGGGGGCTGCGGCCGAGGCGTCGACGAATTCACACAGACGGGTGTTTTCGGCCGTCAGCAGGATTTGGCCGTCGGAGAGGGTGGCCAGGTCTTTGAAGATGCGGCGATCTTCGGCGGCGTCGGGGTTGACGGCGAGCATCTGCTTCTTCATGTGGTTGGCAATCAGCAGGATGAAGTCGTCGCGATCGGGGTCGTCGGGGCTGAGGCTGAGGGCCGTGTTGATCATCTGGGGCACCATCTGGCCGTATTGGCGGAAGCGGATGCGCTGCTGCGGGATGGGCAGCGGACGCGGACGCGAGCGCAGTTCTTGCTCCTGAGCAATCTCCACGGGATAGTCTATGTCGAGCTTGAAGTCCGACATGATGGCCAGGTGGTCCCAAAGCTTCAGACGCCATTCGGGGCTGACTTTCTGCTGCGGGAAGAGGGCGCAGAGGGTTTTGAGGATAGCGCGAGCACACTGATTGCGCTCTTCGCGGTCCTCGATGGTGAGACAATAGTCAACCATCTGCTGAATGTGGCGGCCGTATTCGGGCATGGGCAGGCGAGGCTGCATGGTGTTGTATTGGAGCATAGGGGTGGAGAAATGGGTTTAGAGAGGGGATTAGGTGGGGAATGTGGTGTTGACGCTCTCCCCACAGGATGGGGTGACGGTCAACACCACATTATATTATAAGCGCTTTAGCCTGATAGCGCGGCTTACATGTTCATGCCGCCATCCACTTGGATGACTTGGCCGCTGACGTAGCTGCTCATGTCGGAGGCGAGGAACACGGCCACGTTGGCGATATCCTCGGGCTTGCCGCCGCGACGCAAGGGGATCTTCTTGCACCACTCTTCGCGCACGGCTTCGGGCAGAGCTGCGGTCATGGCCGTTTCGATGAAGCCGGGGGCGATGGCGTTGGCGCGGATGCCGCGGCTGCCCACTTCTTGAGCGATAGACTTGGCCAGGGCAATCAGGCCGGCCTTAGAGGATGCGTAGTTGGCTTGGCCGGCGTTGCCGTGTACGCCCACTACCGAGGCCATGTTGATGATGGAGCCGCTGCGCTGCTTCATCATCACGGGCAGCGAAGCCTTGATGAAGTTGAAGGCGCTCTTGAGGTTGACGTTGATCACGGCATCCCATTGGGCCTCGGTCATGCGCATCATCAGACCGTCTTTGGTGATGCCTGCGTTGTTGACCAGAATGTCGATTGAGCCGAAGTCTTCGGCGATTTGCTTCACCACGGCTTGGGTTTGCTCGTAGTCGGCAGCGTTGCTTGCGTATGCTTTAACTTTGACGCCGAGGGCGGCGATTTCTTGTTCGGTGGCTTGGCCGTTTTCGTCGATCACCAGGTCGGTGAAAGCGATGTTTGCACCTTCAGCGGCGAAGCGCAGGGCCAGGGCCTTGCCGATGCCGCGGGCAGCGCCGGTGATGATGGCGGTTTTGCCTTCGAGAAGTTTCATATATATTTTTAGGGTTTAAATTTGACTTATAGGTCGGTTTAACGGCCACAAAGATACGAAAAACAATTGAAAATTGCAATTTCGCCCTGTGGTTAGAATTTGTAGGAGAGGCCGGCGGTGGCGCGGAGCTCGGGGCAGTAGAGGGGCTGCGAGGATAGGTAGCCGGGTGCGCGCCATACGTGGATTTGGGGCTCGACGAAGAGGCCCACGCGCGAGCTCAAGCGAGCTTCGAGGTGGACGCCGCCGCGCACACCGGCCACGCCGTGGATTCGACCATAGGAGGTGGAGCGATACACTGCCACGCCACCTTCCACGCCGGCAAACACGCCCACGTTGAGCAGTCGCTGCGGGTCGTAGTCCATGGTGAGGTTGGTCAGCGAGAGCATCAAGTCGGCGTTGAGTTGCCATTGGGCCATGCGCGGAGCCAAGGTGCAATATTCAAGGTCGCCGCCCAGGCGCCAAGCCATGACGGGCGAGATCCAGCGGCCCACGGAGGTGCCGGTCACTACGCCGTTGCCGGCCCAGTGTTTGTGGCGCGTGAAGCAGCCGCCCTGGATGTTGACAAACCAGCGATGCGACGTGCGATAGACGTCGGGGTCGGCATAGTGGGCGGTCATCACGTCGATGCGCTCTTTGGCGCCGCCGATTTTGTAGACGAAGCCGAGGCTCAGGGTGATGAATGGTTCGAGTTGGCGGTCGGTGGAGACCTTGGCGCCGTAGTTGAAGTTGCGGGTCATCATGCGCAGTTTGGGTTCGAGGAAGATGGCAAAGGCGTCGTTGACGTTCCACACCTCTTGGATGCCAACGGCCACGCCGGCGCTCACGCGGTGGCGTTTGAGGTTTGACGATCCGGCGCTCACGCCCAGGATGAAGTTGGTGTCAAACTTGGGATTTTGCCTATATCCGCCCAGGGCGTTGATGGGGTTGAAGAGATAGTCGAGGTCGGCTAACACGAAGTCGCGATTCAGATGCGATGGGGAGTAGAAGTTGCCCACGTTCAGACCCAGACGCCAGCCGGAGAGTCCGGAAAACCATTTGCCAATGAAGATGGAGCCTTGGCCGCCGAGGTGGCCGCCAATGTGGTGCTTGGTGTGGTTGGTGCCGGGGGTGGCGAGGCCTCCGGCGGCGCCTATCCACATGTTGTCGGTGAATGAGCGATTGTGGAAGGGGGCGTCGGTGGAGTGGTGGAATTGTATGTGCCAGGAGTTGACGCGATAGCCTATGCCCAGGGCGATGGAGCCTTGCCAGTCGACACGTTTCCAGCCCACGGTGCGGTCAATGCCGTCGTTGTAGAGGCCCATTCGGGGCTCCACGTAGATGAATGTGCAGGGGGTGACGTTCCAGCGCACTTGCAGGCCCACGCGAGCGCCGTAGGCCCAGTTGTAGGTTTGGTTGGCGCGCACGAGTTGCACTTCGGGGCCGGCGGTGCCGATAAATTCCACGGGGGAGTGGTCGGTGGAGCCGCGGAGCAGTCCGGTGAAGTTGAGGGTATAGTCGAGGGCCACACCGGCAAAGAGGGTGCGGTCGCCGGTGACGACGCGATGTTGGCCGAGTTCGAGGCCCAGGCGCAGACCGTGGGCGGGGGTAAACCAGTCGCCGCCGGAGAGGGTGGCGCGCCATCCGGCTTTGTCGTGGGCGGCCAGTCCGGCGGGGTTGCCAAGCCAAGTGGGGGCGCCGTCGATGGTGAGATAGCGATGGTGGCCATAGCCGCCCACGGAGTCGGGGAATGCGCGCCGCGCAGCCGGGCGCTGCAGGCGATAGTCGAGAGCGTTGAATTGGGTGTGCTCGCGCCAGTCGCGCGCAAGCGAGTCGGTGGCCTGAAGGGCCGAGGCGTTGGCGGCCGGGGCGGCGGAGGCGAGGATGGCCGCAGCGGCGGAGATGTGACGTATGATGTTGCGGATCATTTGCTATTCTTCTTCGTTAACTAAGTCGAGCACGTCGCCATCAATTTTGGCCACCTCAATGAGCGAGGGGTCGAGTTCCATGGCATTGTCGAAGTGCATAATGGCCTCGCCCACGAGGTCGAGACGGTTGGCGGCGATGGCTTTGACATATTCCTCGCGGGCGGAGTTGCCGAGCTGTTGGGCTTTGTGCCATGCCATTTGGTTGGATTTGACGGCCAGCAGGAGCACCACCTCGTTGATGGGCGAATCTTCGGAAATCTCCTGCATATAGTCGAGATAGCGGCCGTTGGTGGCAGCCACGTAGATTTTGGCTTTGTGGAATTGCGGTTCGTCGGGCACGAGCTGCATCAGCGAGTCGGCGCGGGTGTATTGGCCGGCGGCCTGCAGGGCCAGGGCTTGGTTGAGGCGCGTTTCGTGGGGAATGGCCATTTTAGAGGCGAGATAGGGGGCGAGAATCTCCTCGTCGGGGTGGCCGAGTTTCATTTCGAGATAGGAGAGGTCGGTGGCGGCAACCACGAATTTGGGGTCGAGCTCCACGGCTTTGCGGCAGATGGCGGCGCGGGTGGTGTCGTCGGGGGCGAGGTTGTAGAGGCGCCACATCTCGTTGCGCGACAGGCGCTCGGGGTGTTGCTTATAGATTTCGGCGATTTCGTCGTCGGTGAGGAAGCGATAGCGCGAGGTGATGAATTCGTAGCTCACGGTGCGCAGGCGCGGCAGATAGGTGGTGAGTATGGTTGAGCGATAGAAGGGTAGGGCCTTCACCTTGGCATATTGAGCGTCGGGGCTTGAGGGGTGGGCTTGGACTATCTCCATGATGCGGTCGGCTTGGTCGATGAGTGAGTCGGCGCGCATCAGCGCGGCCACGTCTTCCCAGGTGTGGACGGAGGCTTCTGTGGAGGTTTCGGCGGCGCGGGTGTTTTCGCTCACGGAGTTGAGGATATAGCTCATGGCCGACTGCAAGCGGGCGTTGGATAGGCGCAGGTTGGTGGCGTGGGAGCCTTCGGGCGAGGCGGTGCCGATCACTTTGAGGCTCTTCACTGCGGCGTCGGGGTCTTCCTCCACCATGCGCAGCTGTGCCAACAGGCGGTCCATTTCGGCTTGGTTGTCGCCCAGACTCATGTCGAGGGTGGCTTTGCCCACGGGGAAGGTGAGGTTCACGTCGCCGCGAGTGTCGCGGAGCTGCATCTCGGGTTGAGGCAGGAAGCGTTCGTCGGTGACCATGCTTCCGGCCAGCGAGTAGTCGAGCCAGCGCAGGGGGTTGACGGTGCCGCGGCCAATCTCCACGGTGTCTTCATAGATGAAGCGGTTGTAGTTTTCCAGCGAGAGCATCAGGTCGCAGCGATAGTCATCGTTGGGGGTGGCCACGTAGGCGGAGTCGGCAAAGGGAATCCAGTCGTCGGTGCGGGCGCCGGT
>CAZJWM010000108.1:0-6264 GCA_964549975.1 uncultured Bacteroides sp.
ATGAAAAAGAAAATATCACTGCTCTTGTTAGCGTTGGTTGTCGTCGCTTTAGGCGGCTACGCTCAAGGACGAAAATCACTGCGCATCAACGAGGTGATGATTGTCAACGAGACCTCAGCCGTCGATGACTATGGTCAAAGAACAGCGTGGATCGAGCTCTTCAACTCAAACTTCGCTCCGCTCCAAATCTCGAGCGTCTACCTGACCGACGATCCCGCCAACCCCACCAAGTATCCCGTGCCCCTGGGTGACGAGAAGACAAAAATGGGAAAACGTCAACACCTGGTATTCTGGGCTGACGGCCAAGGCGACAAGGGAACATTCCACACCTCGTTCAAACTCGAGGCCGGGAAAGATAATTGGGTGGCAATCTATGACGCCGATGCCAAAACACTGATCGACTCAGTGACAATCCCCGCCACGCTCCCCGCCGACGCCTCTTTGGCTCGCTCGGTTGACGGAAAAGGCCAATGGATTGTGCGTGACGGCTCAAACGGCGCTGTCACTCCCGGCTCAGCCAACGTCATCAAAGGCTCAAACCCCAAGATTCGCGACTTTGGCGAAAACGACAGCCACGGCTTCGCTATCACACTGATGGCGATGTCAATCGTGTTCTCCGCACTCCTTGTGCTCTGTCTTGCATTCTATGGAATCGGCCTTATCGGAAAACGCGTTTCACGCTTCAACAAAGCGCGTGCTCAAGGAAAAGTCGGACGTGAAGAAGTGCTCCACACCGAGCACGACTCAGGCGAGGAAATCGCCGCCATCGTCATGGCGCTCCACGAACACCTGAACGCACACGACACCGAGAACACCATCTTGACAATCAACAAAGTTAAACGCGCCTACTCACCCTGGAGCTCTAAGATCTACGGACTCCGCGAAGTGCCCCGCCGCTAACACAATCACCATCAAAAAACATCCCATAAAATGAAAGAATATAAATATAAAATCAACGGTAACACCTACACCGTCGCTGTTGGTGACATCGAAGATAACATCGCCCAAGTTGAAGTGAACGGCACGCCCTATAAAGTAGAGCTCGAAAAGAAAGCCGCCGCCGCTGTCAAAGTCGTTTCGGCACCCCGTCCCGCCGCTGCACCTCGCACCGCCACCGGAGAAAAAGTGATCGCCAAAGCCGCCACCAAGTCAGGCGCATACAACGTGTGCGCACCCCTGCCCGGCGTTGTCCTCTCTATCCCCGTGAAAGTCGGAGACACGGTTAAGGCCGCCGACACCGTCCTCGTCCTCGAGGCTATGAAGATGGAAAATGCCATCCACGCCGGACGTGACGGACGCGTCGCTTCAATCAATGTCAACGCCGGAGACTCAGTTCTCGAAGGCAATGCCCTAATCACAATCGAATAACCCCATTTCCACACTGATTCACAAACCATGAATAGTGAATTCATATCAAAATACCTGAAAGAGTTCTGGGAACTCACAGGTTTTGCTAACGCCGAGATTGGCAACTTTGTCATGCTCGCCGTCGGCCTATTCTTCATTTGGCTTGCCATCAAAAAGAACTTTGAGCCCATGCTCCTTGTTCCCATCGGATTTGGTATCTTGATTGGTAACATACCTTTCAACACCGAAGCCGGTCTTGAGATTGGCATCTATGAAGAAGGTTCGGTCCTCAACATCCTCTATAACGGCGTGAGCGCCGGTTGGTATCCCCCGCTGATCTTCCTCGGAATCGGCGCGATGACCGACTTCTCGGCGTTGATTGCCAATCCAAAGCTGATGTTGATCGGTGCCGCCGCCCAGTTTGGTATCTTCGGTGCGTATATGGTGGCTCTTGCCCTCGGATTCACCCCCGACCAAGCCGGTGCTATCGCCATCATCGGTGGCGCTGACGGCCCGACCGCAATCTTCCTTTCATCAAAACTCGCCCCCAACCTCATGGGCGCCATCGCCGTGTCAGCATACTCTTACATGGCACTTGTCCCCGTGATTCAACCCCCGTTGATGCGCTTGTTCACCACAAAGAAAGAACGCCTGATCCGCATGAAACCGGCGCGTGCCGTGTCGCAAAACGAGAAAATTATCTTCCCGATTGTCGGCATGATTCTCACCTGTTTTGTCGTTCCTTCAGGTCTTCCCCTGTTGGGTATGCTCTTCTTCGGCAACCTGCTGCGCGAATGTGGCGTGACCAACCGTCTGGCCAAAACCGCCAGCAACGCCCTGACCGACATCGTCACCATCCTGCTGGGCATGACCGTGGGCGCCTCCACTCAGGCCTCACAGTTCCTCACGCCGCAAACCCTTGGCATCTTCGCTCTGGGCTTCATGGCCTTCGTCATCGCAAGCTCCAGCGGCGTGCTCTTCGTCAAGCTGTTCAACCTGGTGTTGCCCAAATCCAAGAAGATCAACCCGCTCATCGGCAACGCCGGCGTCAGCGCCGTGCCCATGAGCGCCCGCATCTCCAACAACCTCGGCCTGGAATACGATCCGTCGAACTACCTACTCATGCACGCCATGGGCCCGAACGTGGCCGGCGTGATCGGCTCCGCCGTAGCCGCCGGTGTGCTCCTCGGCTTCCTCGCCTAAGCACACCCCTTCACCCCCTGCATCCACTCGCCCGCCAAGCCCCACGCTTGGCGGGCGCTTTTATTTTTTTCGTAGTTAAATTTTGTTAAAACCGGCGGAAAGTGTTGGAAAAATTGGTAACTTTGACTCATCGTTTGGGTTTTACACTCATTAGGCTATTTATCAAACCAATAAACATTATACCACAAAAAAACTTACATGAAAACTAATTTACACCTTGGTGCGCTCCTGCTCATGGGCATCTGCGCAACCGCCACAGTGCAAGCCGAGGAACCTGAGTTCTTCACCATGATCAAAGGTGCAGGCACTCAAGTGACCGACGCAAGCTCGTTCAAAGATGGTGGCATCTACCTCATCTACGACAGCTTCTACGAAAGCTCCAGCAACGACCGCCGTGCTCTGCGCTGCAACACCGCCATCGGTGGCTACATCTACGGCACGCACATGGAAAGTGCCTCGGAGTGGGCCATCACCACCGACGAAAACGGCAAAGTGACCGACGCCATCGCCCCCAACTACTATGGCTGGGTGTTTGGCAAGAACGCCGACGCCGAATCGTTCTCGGTGCGCAACCTCGGCTCGGGCGGTTACATCCCCGCAGTGACCACAAACACGAGCTATATCACTGCAGCAACCGATCCCACTTATCACACGTTTACATGGTCTGAAGATCACTTCAGCTGCCACGATGCCAACACATACGCTTGGAACGGCAATGACGGCCAATACATCATGGCCCTCTGGGGCGCTGCCGCAGCCGGCCACCCCTATCAGTTCTACGAAGCACTGACCGGCACCGGCTTCACTTACAACGGCACCACCTACGACGTGACCGACGAGGAGCGCCAGACTCTGGCGAAGGAACGCTATTCTTATGCTCAGCAGATTCCCTCGCTGCTGACTCAAGCGCAAGAGATCCGCAACCAAATCTACCTGAGCACCGGCAAGCTGCTCACCGCCTCGTCGCAGATCACGTCGGACAACTCCGACTCCTCTGAAGGCACCAACACCGGCAACCTCATCGACGACGACACCTCCACGATTTGGCACTCCGACTGGCACGGCACCGCCGACACTTGCTATCACAACCTGATGTTCACCTTCGAGAACACTCAACAGTGCACCACCTTCACCTTCTCCTACGTTGGTCGTCAAAACAAGACCATCAACCGCCCCTCTATCATCTACGTCTATGGCGGCACCAAGGGTGACGATGGCAACATCACTTGGTCGGAGAGCTACACCGAACTGACCACTGCCAACGGCCTGGCTCAAGCCTCCGGCGACGTGACCTTCACAATGGATCAGGCCTACGACGCTCTGAAGTTTGAAGTGCGCGAAATCGACGGCACCTCCGGCAAAACCGGCGGCGATGACGTCACCCACCCCTGCTTCAACTACTCCGAAGTGCAGCTCTACGGTCAATATCGCAACCCCGACATGAGCGACGTCACCGACGAAATGGTTTCAACTCTCGACTCTGCCATCAGCGGCGCTCAAGCTGCTAATGCCGACATCATGGCCAACGACACCAAGGCCGCCTACGAGGCCCTGAAAGCCGCCGTCGACGCCATCACCGGCCAGTCAGACATCCTGAAGAAAGTGCTCGAAGCCGCAATCGCCGAAGCCGAAGAGGCCTTCCCCACCATCTTCAAAGACAACATCCCCGGCTACGAATCCACCACCTCCGAATATGCCGTGGCTTATAAAGCCGCCATCGAAGTGGCCAAGGCCGTGAACTCCGACTACGACACTGCCGCCGACGCCCTGCGCGAAGCCCTGGCAGCCGCCACCCCCACCCACTCAGGCACCACCGCTCCCCACGGAAAAGTGTTCACCATCAGCAGCTCCACCGGCCGCGGCACCCTCTGGTATAACGCCGATTCAGACTTCATCTGGAGCACCGGCAAGACCGCTTGCTCCGACGTAAAACTCGAAGAATGGATGACCTACGTTGACGGCGACTACACCTTCATCTACTGCCCCAACAACGGCAAATTCATCTACTCCACCGCCAGCGGCTCATTCGGCAACACCTGGGGCTACACCGCCAACCCCACCGCCATCGAAATTCTCGATGCCGCCGACAGCCAATATGGCACAGGCTCCGGCTTCAGCTATGGCAACGTAGTGCTCCGCAGCGCCGGCAACTACATGTCCGTGTCCAACTCCTACAACGGCCCCATCATCACCTACTTCGCCGTTAACGACGGCGGCGTGCCCATGACGTTCAGCCCCGTGCGCGACGCCACCGACGATGAAATCGCCGCTGCCAAGCTGATTGTCGACAACTATCTCGCCTCCGTGAAAGCCGAAGTTGAAAACGAAATCGGCGCCATCAAAGACGACCTCGAAACCAAAGACGCCAAAGCTGAAGTGGGCTACTACACCGAAGAAGCTATCAAGGCCCTCGAAGACTCCATTGCCCAAATCAACGCCGACGAGACTCTCAACAACACCGCCAAGGCCGAATCCATCCAGGCCCTCTACAACGCCTTCACCACCAACCCGGCCAACCGCCAGCAGCCCAAACAAGGCTTCGTCTACACCCTGGTGAGCGTTCACCCCGACCACGTGAAATATATCGTGCACAACGGCACCACCGTTGAAGCCATGACTCAAGCCACCTTCGACGAACTCGACGCCCCCAACGCCGCCAACTGGTATTGCGAATGGGACGAAACCGCAGGCACCTTCTCGCTGACCGGCTACTCACCCGTTGAGCCCACCACCGAGGAAACCGACGCTCAGCGTGCTCCCGAAGTGCAAGGCACCGTGGCCACCACATTCACTGCCACCAACGGCACCAACACTTCCACCGCTCTGGTGTTCCGCGCCGACAACGCCCCCGACGGCACGTTCAACATCTGGAGTGACGCAGTTCAGCGCTACGTAGTGCTCTCCAACGACGAAAGCACCACCGCCATCAACCGCACCACCAACCTGTTTGCCAGCAGCTCCTACGAAGGTCGCTTCCGCCTGACCACCGTGGGCGACGACATCCAAGCCGCCACCACTCGTCTGAGCGAACTCACCGCTGATAGCACCGCTGCCACCGACGCCACCTGCTACGACCTCCAAGGCCGCCGCATCAACCGTCCCACCACACCCGGTCTCTACATCATCGGCGGCAAACTCATCCGCAAATAACACGTTTTCTCTTCATACCCAAAAGCGCCCCGGCCGGCCACAAGCCCCGGGGCGCTTTTGCTATAGTTTCATCAAAGTGACGCCTACACGGCGGCCACCACCCGACGTATGTTGGCCAGCCGGCGCATAAACGAGGCGTCGCTCTTGGCCACGTGCATATTGTAGTTGGACTGCAAATCCAGCCAAATGTGGGCAGCGATGCCGAGCGCCGCCTCCAGAAGCAGAGCCAATTCGGTGTTAACCGCACGTTTGCCGTTAATCACCTCATTGAGCAACGATGGCGACATGCCAATCTGCTCGGCAAGTTTTGCCTGCGTCATTTCGCGTTCCTCCAACTCGTCGCGAATCAACGCTCCGGGGTGAGTTGGCTCAAAAGGCCTCAGATTGTTGGCAATCATCGACGGCTCAACGTCGCTAAGTCTAATCATATCAGTCATTTATTTTGCCGCAAAGTTATATATAGTTTTCGAAATTCACAAATTTGTGAATAGAAAAATCAGTGGGGGGCGGCGATGCCTCGGAGAGGCTGGTTATCCTAAAACCCCATCTTGGCCGCATGCGGCC
>CAZJWM010000109.1:0-6093 GCA_964549975.1 uncultured Bacteroides sp.
ATCATTGCCGACGGCATCGCCAAAGTGACACTCGTTGGCGACCCCACAGAAATAGCACGTCTGGCTCAGGAACTTAAGCTTACCAACATTGCACAAGCCACTATCATCAACCCTCGCGACGAAGCCGTCATCGACCGCTACGCCCCCATCTTCTATGCCCTGCGCAAAAACAAAGGCATCACCATGGACGAGGCCCGACTCACCTCGGCCAATCCCCTCTATCTGGGTTGCTTGATGATTAAAGCCGGCGACGCCGACTGCATGGTGGCCGGTGCCCAAAACACCACCGGCAACGTGCTCCGCGCAGCCTTCACCGTGATCAAAACCGCCCCCGGCATCGACGTGGTGAGCGGCGCATTCCTCATGCTCCTGCCCGAAGGCAGCTCATTCGGCACCGACGGCATCCTGGTGTTTGCCGACTGCGCCGTGGTGCCCGACCCCGACGCCCGTCAGCTGGCTCAAATAGCCGTGGCTTCGGCCCAAACCGCCCGCAACATTGCCGGCATCGAGCCCCGTGTGGCCATGCTCAGCTTCTCCACCAAAGGCAGCGCCAAGCATGAACGCGTCGACAAGGTGGTGGAAGCCACTAAGATTGCCCACGAACTCGACCCCAAACTCATCATCGACGGCGAACTCCAAGCCGACGCTGCCATAGTTCCCTCGGTGGCCCACAGCAAAGCCCCCGAATCGGTGATCAACGGCCGCGCAAACGTGTTGGTATTCCCCTCGCTCGAAGTGGGCAACATCGCCTACAAGCTCGTGCAACGCCTCGGCGGCGTCCAAGCCGTGGGCCCCGTGCTCCAAGGCCTCGCTGCTCCCGTCAACGACCTAAGCCGCGGTTGCTTCCCTGAAGACATCTACAAAACCATCATCATGACCTGCAATCAGGCCATCAAAGACTAATCCCCCCAAAGAAAACAAAATGAAGATACTCGTGTTGAACTGCGGCAGCAGTTCCGTCAAATATAAACTCATCGACACCAACACCGAAACCGTGATGGCCGAAGGCGGCGTCGAAAAAATCGGCCTCCCCGACGGTTTCATCAAATTCAAAATCGCCGACGGCTCCAAGAAAATCCAAGAGCTCGGCCTGGTGAACCACAACGGCGCCGTGCAAGCCGTGCTCCACACCCTCACCGACGCCACCTACGGCTGCATCGCCGACCTTAGCGAAATCGACGCCGTGGGCCACCGTCTGGTGCATGGCGGCACCAAGTTTAGCGACTCCGTGCTCATCACCGAAGAGGTCAAAGCCATGGTGCGCGAATGCTATCCCCTGGCTCCGCTTCACAACCCCGCCAACATGACCGGCGTGGAAGCCGTCGAAGCCCTCATGCCCGGCAAACCCCAAGTGGGCGTGTTCGACACCGCATTCCACCAGACCATGCCTGCCAAAGCCTACATGTATGCCCTCCCCTACAAATTCTACGAAGAAGACGGAGTGCGCCGCTACGGCTTCCACGGCACCAGCCACCGCTACGTGAGTCAGCGCGTGTGTGAAATCC
Source organism: uncultured Bacteroides sp. (assembly GCA_964549975.1). Lineage (GTDB taxonomy): Bacteria > Bacteroidota > Bacteroidia > Bacteroidales > Muribaculaceae > UBA3263. Next base: position 1,506 of record CAZJWM010000109.1, read on the forward strand.
TGGGCGTGGACATCACCACCCAGAAAATCATCACCTGCCACGTGGGCAACGGCGGCTCCATCACCGCCATCTGCGGCGGCAAGTCAGTTGACACCTCCATGGGCCTCACCCCCACCGAAGGCCTCATGATGGGCACCCGCGTGGGCGACGTCGACCCCGGCGCAATCACCTACCTGATGGAACGCCACAACCTCTCGGCCGCCGACCTGCAGAAAATCTTCAACAAAGAGAGCGGCATGATGGGCGTGAGCGGCATCTCCAGCGACATGCGCGAAATCGAAGCCGCCGTGCAAAAGGGCGATCAGCGCGCCAAGATGACCCTTGACATGTATGAAAACCGCATCACCAAATACATCGGCGCCTACGCTGCCGAAATGGGCGGCGTGGACATCATCGTCTTCACCGGCGGCGTTGGCGAAAACCAAACCGACGTGCGCACCAGCGTCTGCGCTCCCCTGAAATTCATGGGCGTGGAAATCGACACCGCTGTCAACGACACCGTCCGCGGCGACGAAGCCGTCATCTCCACTGCCGCCTCCAAGGTGAAAGTGGTGGTGGTCCCCACCGACGAAGAGATGATGATTGCTCGCGACACCCGCGCCATCGTCGAAAAACTCTAACGTTCATCCCCCCTAAATTTTCGATAGTATGATTAAAGCTGCTATAGTGGGTTTCGGCAACATCGGCCGCTACGTGCTCGACTCCGTGCTCGAAGCCCCCGACTTTGAGCTCGTCGGCGTGGTGCGTCGCTCCACCGCCGGCGAGACCCCTCAAGCCCTGCGCGACGTGAAGGTGGTCACCGACATCGCCCAACTCGGCGAAGTTGACGTGGCCATCCTCTGCACCCCAACCCGCCACGTGGAAGAACATGCCGCCAAGCTCCTTGCCGCCGGCATCAACACCGTAGACTCCTACGACATCCACACCTCCATCCTCGACCTGCGCCACAGACTCGACGCAGTGGCCAAAGAACACGGCTCAGTGGCCATCATCTCCGCAGGCTGGGACCCCGGAAGCGACTCCGTGGTGCGCACCCTGATGGAAGCCGCCGCCCCCAAAGGCGTGACCTACACCAACTTCGGCCCCGGCATGAGCATGGGCCACAGCGTCTGCGTTCGCTCCAAAGAGGGCGTGAAAGACGCCATCTCCATGACCATCCCTCTGGGCACCGGCATCCACCGCCGCATGGTCTACGTTGAGCTCCTGCCCGGCTACAAACTCGAAGACGTGGCCGCCGCAGTGAAAGCCGACCCCTATTTCGCATCCGACGAAACCCACGTAATCCAAGTGGAAAGCGTTGACGCCGTCCGCGACATGGGCCACGGCGTCAACATGACCCGCAAAGGCACCTCCGGCCGCACACCCTCGCAACGTCTGGAATTCAACATGGCCATCAACAACCCCGCCCTCACGGCCCAAATCCTCGTGGGCGTGGCCCGTGCCTCCATGCGTCAGCGCCCCGGCGCCTACACCATGATTGAAGTGCCCGTGATCGACCTCCTCCCCGGCGACCGCGACACCCTCATCAAGCATCTCGTATAAATCCACCTATCCCCTCCAATCAACAAATGTCTGAACCGCAACAATCCACCCCTCTGCGAATCCTCATCAGCAACGACGACGGCATCGCCGCCCGCGGCCTGCGCCATCTCATCGACTGCATGCGCCTGGTGGCCCCCGACGCCCAAATCGTGGCCGTGGCCCCCGCCGGCGGCTGCTCCGGCATGAGCAGCGCCATCACGGTTGATCGCCCCATCAGGCTCATCAACCACCCCGACCACAACGGCGCAAAGATGTATTCCGTCACCGGCACCCCCGTCGACTGCGTGAAGCTCGGCATCCACGCCCTCTTTGCCGACGGCGCCATGCCCCACCTGATGCTCTCAGGGGTGAACCACGGTTCAAACTCAGGCAACTCAAACATCTATAGCGGCACCATGGGTGCCGCTATGGAAGCTTGCATGATTGGAATCCCCGCCATTGGCTTCTCCCTGCTGAGCCACAACCCCGAGGCCGACTTCAGCCAAACCACCCCCTTCGTCACCCGCATCATCTCCGCCGTCATCGCCAAAGGCCTCCCCACGGGAGTGTGCCTCAACGTCAACATGCCCAAAGATTGCACCCCGCAGGGCATCAAAGTGACCAAATGCAGCGACGGCCGCTGGACCGAAGAATACCAACAATTTGAAGACCCCCACGGCCGCAAATTCTACTGGCTCACCGGCCAATACGTCAACTTTGCCCCCGATGACCCCACCGGCGACAACTACTGGCTCGAACGCAACTACGTCACCGTCACCCCCATTCGCCCCGACCAAACCCACTTTGAGTCGATTCCCGTCATCGCCTCCCTCTTAGACTAAGTCCTTACCAACCCCACCCCAGCCCGATTATGACCACATCAGCCACCACAGACATCCGCCTGATTCGCCAAACCATCGACGACGAACTGCGCCAACTCAACGACCGTATCATGGTGAGCCTCACCTCACCTAACGAGATGCTCAACCGCATCACGGCCGACTACCTCTCCTCGCGAGGCAAACAAATCCGCCCCATGGTGTTGCTGCTGTGTGCCAAACTATTCGGCCCCATCAACCAACAAGTCATCTCCGCCGGCGCCGCCGTGGAGATGCTCCACAACGCCTCACTCATCCACGACGACGTCATCGACGAAAGCGACACACGCCGCGCCCGCCCCACGCTCAACGGCATCTGGGGCGGCCACATCGCCGTGTTGGTGGGCGACTACTTCACATCCACATCCCTGCGACTGGCCACCGAAACCGGCCTCATCGACGTCATCAGCGAACTCGCCGGCCTGGGCCGACTCCTCTCCGTGGGCGAAATGGACCAAATCTACAACGCTCGCTTCCACCGCCTCAGCGAAGAAGCCTACATGCAAACCATCGCCCGCAAGACCGCCTCGCTCTTCGTCTCCTGCGCCAAAATGGGCGCCATAGCCGAAGGCGTCAGCCTCACCGACCCGCGAATGGAAGCCGTCAAAACCTACGCCCTCCAACTCGGCCTCTGCTTCCAAATCACCGACGACATCTTCGACTACGTCACCTCCGAACAACAAATTGGCAAACCCACCGGCAGCGACCTGGCCGAAGGCAAAATCACCCTCCCCCTGCTCAGCGTCCTGCTCCGCCAAGACGCCCCGCTCCACGACGAAATGCTCGCCCTCAGCCGCAAAGAGCAACTCTCGGCCGACGAAATCGGCCGCCTCACCCAATACGCCATCGACAACGGCGGCATCCAATACGCCCAAAAGACCATGCAACGGCTCCGCGCCAAAGCCGTCGAAGCCCTCGACGTCTTCCCCCAATCGTCCGTGCGCGACGCCCTCATCTCCCTGATCGACTACGTCATCTCCCGCTCCCGCTAATCCCCACCCCAGATTGCCCGTGGCGATGAGCAAATATCGCTCTCAGAAATAAGATTAATCAATTAAATATCATCCCCTTGCAAATCGCCAGCCAATGGCTGGCGATTTAAGCATGGAATAACCGAGCACGCATCAAAAATGCGCAGAGATAATACAAGCACATTTATTTGATAATCAGACATGTGTGAGATGGAAGCTGATGCGCCGAGAGGCGCATATTCAGTGTTAACCCCCGACAAAGCGAAGCGCATGTCGGGGGTGGTATCATCCTATGGCATGTCTGCCGAGAGGTAGACATTACAGGCACTCAGTTAGCTGCGCCGGCGCACTCTTGCCATGCACCTTCTTACGGCCGGATATTGTGTTCTATAGTAGGCCGTGGTCGCTTAATCATGTGATTTTCTCCAGAGACGAGTCTGATACAGTTTATCGCGAGTTAATTGATACTCATTAATTTCTTTTATCAATCGAGGCCATGTGCTTATGTTAATCTCCTCAGACAATATACTATCCAACTGAGCCAAGCGAGCCTGAAACTGTTCCTCCGTCGCTATGCCTACAAATAAGGAGTCACAATTAATTATGTCTTGCCCGAAATCTATACACTCCTTAGAAGACATGGCCTGCGTATAAGCCGCATACCGTCCATTCGTGTAAATTGGGGAAAGATGATTAGGAGATTGCAATGAATAATAGCAATCAACCGGCCGGATATATACATCTATTGACTCCCCAGGGATGGCCCAAGTCACAGCTAACGCTTCATTATCAAGGCAAAATAATAAATCCGCTGTGTTGCATAATTCTATGGTTAGGAGTGCTTCTCCTGCTTCATCCAACTTCACGTCATACGTTTTCTGCTTGCCGCAATCGTCAGAAACATACAGCTTTCCTGTGCGGGGCATCCACTTCCGCAAGCCCAATGCGTGAATTCTAATTACGCTCGTTCCATCCAATACCGTATCTGTCGGCATCGGCACATCTAAATCAGGATTCAAAAGCTCCGTCGGCACTCCTGAATCCCTTGACGATGTCCCAACAAGATCTATACCGATAATCCAAGTTTTAGCTCCATTTCTAAAATCAATATTTTTAGCCGATTGAGGAATCGCTTCAAAATGAAGTTCAAAAGATAGTGTATCTAATGCAGATGATACTGAATAGCGCTCTCCAACAATAATATTTTGGGCCGATTTC
>CAZJWM010000110.1:0-1330 GCA_964549975.1 uncultured Bacteroides sp.
TGATGCCATAGACGCGCACCAGCTGCTGACGCTTCTCGTCGCCGCGCCAGTAGGCGCCGGCCAGGCTCATCACCTTGGCGGCCTTGATGGCGCCGGTGTTGGGCAAGTGCGGGCCGCGACAGAGGTCGGTGAAGGAGCCTTGAGTGTAGGTGGTGATGTGGCCGTCTTCGAGCTCGGAGATGAGTTCGCATTTGTAGACCTCGCCACGGTCGCCAAACATCTTCAGGGCGTCGGCCTTGCTGATGTCGGCACGCACGATGGCCTCCTTGCGGCGGGCCAGTTCGAGCATTTTCTGCTCAATGCGGGGAAAGTCGGCGTCGGTGATGGTGTTGCCGTTGGGGTCGATATCGTAGTAGAAACCGTTTTCCACGGCCGGGCCAATGCCAAACTTCACGCCGGGAAACAGTTCCTGCAGGGCTTCGGCCAGAAGGTGGGCGCTGGAGTGCCAGAAAGCGTGCTTGCCCTCCTCGTCGTCCCACTTATAGAGGCGAATCTCGGCGTCGCCTTCCAGGGCGCGAGTCAGGTCCCAGGGCTGGCCGTTAACGCTCGAGGCCAGCACGTCTTGTGCCAGCCGAGAGCTGATTGATTCAGCTATTTGCAATGGAGTGATGCCTTCGTCAAATTGCTTGACGCTGCCATCAGGAAAAGTTACGTTAATCATGTTTGTAGTAATCCAAAAACGGCACAAAGTTACAACTTTTTTCGCAATCTACCAAACGATTAGAAATTTTATTTCCGCAGGGACGAGGGACGAGGGACGAGGGACGAGGGACGAGGGACGAGGGACGAGGAACGAGCGAGGAGGGACGAGGGACGAGGTGAGGAGCGACGGGGCGAGCGCGGAGTGCCCACGAGTCCAAGTGTATGGGCGAGAGCGCGCCGGCGGCGCGCTGCTAAATTCCTACAGTCTACGTCAAGGAGAGGGCCGCGGCGGCGAATGCGCCGGGAGGCGCATATTATGGTTCCGGGCACAGAGGGAACACTGAATATGCGCCTCTCGGCGCACCAGTCGTCGCTCGACCGCGCTGTCAGCGGAAAACTAAGAACTAAGAACTTAAAAACTTAAAACTAAAATAACTTTCAATTATCAATTTTCTCATCGACGAAGTCGCTTGACGCAGTCAAGAATTTTCAATTAGAGACACAAAGAGCGCCGCCCGGGGAGGGCGGCGCTCGGAGTGTCGATTACCGGGTGTGGCTTACTTCACCAGGACCTTGCGGCCACCGATGATGTAAACTTGACCGTGGCGAGCAACGCTCACCTTGCGACCTTGCAGGTCGTAGATGTCTTGTTGTTCACCGTTGACGGTGATGTCGCGCAGACCATCGG
>CAZJWM010000110.1:1430-3028 GCA_964549975.1 uncultured Bacteroides sp.
GATGGTGTAGTCGCCGGCTTCGGTGATGTTCACGGGCAGTGACCAGCCATATTCTTCGGTGTCGTCATTGTCGATGGAGTGGTTCTCTTCAACTTGAGCGGCGGTGAAGGAAGCGATGGGCTCTTCGGCGCCGTCCTTGGTGATGGTGATAGTGCCTTCGCCGTCAGCTTTGGGGAACGAATAGTCGGAGTGTTCGTAGATGTTGATGGCGGAGGTGGTGGTGATGGTGTCGTTGGCGGCGGGGGAGGTGGTCAGAGTGACGTTGTCCTTGTTAGCGCCGGCGATAACCCAGTTGATCACCTGAGTTTCGTTGATTGCGAGTACCTCGTAGTTGTCGTTGACGAGTGTGAACGAACCCACAGGAATTACCATAGCATAGCGAGCTTCGTCGGTGAACTTAGGATTGGCGAGAGTGGCTCGGTCGTTATCATAATCCCAATCGTCGCCCATGGGGTCGTCGATCTTGCAAGTGTAGACAGCTTCGCCATTCTTGGTGATAGACAGCTCGGGGGCGGTGAATTCGTTGAAATAGAAAGTGCCTTCAGCGCCTTCGGGGGCTGCGATGGTTACACCTTCGACAGCTTCAACATTGCCGCTGGCAGGGGTAACTGAAGCGCGGAATGTGGGCATGGTGCCTTCCACAGTGGCGGTGTCGGCAGCGATGGGCTGTGAACCGGCCTTCAGCGAGCCTTCGTGGATGATGGCGGTGTAGGTGCCGGCCAGATAGTATTCACCAAAGCCAACTGTCATAACGTTGTTTTCGTTGAATGAGAAGCCATCTGCATTAACTTTCTTCACGATTCTGCCATCGGGGTCGGTGAAGGTGAAGATGGGATTAACGCCGGTAGGCTCGGTGCCTTCGGGCAAGGCAACTTGGATGCTGGAGATGAGTTTGGCTTTACCATCTTCGGCACCGGTGAATGTGATTGACACGTGAGCGGCCTCAGCAGCGGGCTCTTCGTAGTCAGCGAGCTGTGCGCTCCAAACGGAACCGGCGTCGGTGTAGCTCCACCAAGTCAGGCAGCTTGAGCTGGGATCGAGGTTCAGACCATATTGAGTGTCTGAGGCCCATTGCAAGGCGAGCTGACCGCTAACGGTGGTGGCAATATACTTGCTGTCGTCGCCGGGCTCTGTGGTTTGCAGAGTGGTGTCGTCGAGGTCGCCGATATAGGTCTTAGTTGAGGGGTTGTAGAGGAAGTAGGTGTTGTCGCCTTCTTGTTTTACAAACTTGAAGATGGCGCTGCTGTCGACTTCTTCCTGAGTGTTGAAGGTTTCATAGGTGGTGGTGTTACCTTCGCTGTCGGTCTTGGTGGAAGTGTAGGGAGCCAGATAAGCAGGCTTGCCGTTATTGGCGCGACGGATATTCTTCAGGGTGACAGTCTTGCCATCGAGGTTGTTGAGGATGGTGGCCACAGCCTTTTCCACTTCGGCATTAATGTTGGCGATGGCGGTGGTGTAGTCATCGGAAGTGGTGAGGGCCTCAATTTGGCTCTTGTAGCCTGCCAGGGCGGTGTCTGCGCCGGGGATGTTGGCAATCAGAGCGTCGATGGTTGAGGTGGCAGCGCTCTTAGCGTCGTCAAGCTTGGTTTGCTCGATTG
>CAZJWM010000110.1:3128-6077 GCA_964549975.1 uncultured Bacteroides sp.
TCGATGGTTGAGGTGGCAGCGCTCTTAGCGTCGTCAAGCTTGGTTTGCTCGATTGAAGCGATGTCGAATTCCTGGAAGTAGTAAACCGAACCGTTGTTGGAGTTAACGTCTGTTGAACCCCACAGGCGAGCATCGTCCCAAGGATTCCATTCGTTGTAGAGGATGCCGTAGCATGTGCCATCGGTTTCGGTTGAACGATTGCCGGCGTCTACGAATGTTGAGGTGGTACTGCCGGCAACTGAGCTAATGCCGAAGCTGCCGTCAACAAATGTGAAGGCAAAGCCGTCGATTAGGTTTTTGGTGAGGTCAACCAGATAGTAGATGGCGGCATCTTCTTTATCGGCTACTTGGACAGCCTTGTTGCTGTTCCAATACTTGCCGGTCTGGTAGTGTTTGATGTAAACGCCGCCATTGTCGTCGGCAGCTTCAAACGACCAAACTTGGTTTTCAACGTCGTCGCTGGTGTCATACGAAACGAATGAGGAGCCGCTGTACACGGAGAGCCACGGTGAGTGGTACGTGGCCGTGTTGTCGGCACCGCGGTCGCTGGCGATGCGATAATAGTGTTGCTCGGTGTCGGTGGAGGTCTTCACCTCAGTGGCAAAAGGAGCGTAGTCACTATGATCACTTGCCCACGAAGTCCCTGCAACGGCGAGGAGCAGGGAGAGAGCGATAGTAGATTTAGTCATAATAACTAAGAATTAATAATGAATTAAAAATAGAAAAATAGGTTAATTGCGGCAAATGTACAAATTATTCTGCACAATGCAAACAATTTGTTGTCTTTTTTGAGTTTTTCCTACACTTTTGCTGAAAAACCTGTCGGACCTGGCACCACAATGTGTACCTATCGGCACACATTTGTCCGGCTTTTCAACCGGGCACACGGTCGCCTATGGCTCCCTCTGTGCCCGGTTAACCGAAATATGCCCCGCCGGGGCATCAGCAGTGTGTTGGGTTGGTTAGCGGCGGATGAGGCGGCCGTCGACGATGTAGAGGCCGGCGGCGCGGGGAGCGGTGACGCGGCGGCCGAGCAGGTCGTAGGTGGTGGCGGCCTTGGCAGCGGCGGAGTCGGTCACTTCTTGGAGCATGGCGTCTTCGGCCAGGATCCATTCTACGGTGATTTCACCGTTGGCGGCCAACTTGGTGGTGTAGGTTTCGTCGTAGGCAATGAAGAGGCCTGCGGGGATGGTGAGGGTGTAGGTGGCGGGGGCAGTGATTTCCACGGCCAGGTTCCACGTGGTGTTGCCGTCGGCGTCGTAGGTTTCGGCGGCGGTCACATCGTCGATGCCCCAAGTGTAGATCGGCTCTTCCACTTCGGCGCGGGTGAGGGTGATGGCGTCGGTGAAGCTTTCGGCCAGAGCAGCGGCGGCATAGCGCTCGTCGGCGGGTAGGGCGATGGTGATGGTGGTGAGGGCTTCAACGCGGCCGGCACCGGGAGTCACCACGGGGATGAACGTTTCCAGGATGGGGTCGGGCTCGGGGTTAGGTTCGGGCTCCGGTTCGGGTTCGGGCTCGGGGTCGGGGCCTTCGATGCCGTAGTAGTCATTGTAGGCCGCGGTGACGGTTTCGGCGTCGGCTTCAGCGAAATAGTAGACGGAGCCGTTGTTGGAGTTACCACCGCCCCAGGGATACCATTCGTTGGCGCAGATGGTGAAGTTTTTCTGCGTGTAGTCGTTGAATTCGGAGTAGTCGCCATAGTTTGCAGCGTCGATAAACGTGCGGTCGGTGGCAGAGAGACTCTCGTAGGCCGTGGTGCTGAAACCGAAGCTGCCGGCCTCAAATGAGGAGCTGCCCAGGTTTTGGTTGGCCAGGTCGATGATGAAGTAGGGCTGCGCGGAGGTGATTTCCGTGACGGCGCATACGCCGTAGCCATTCTTGTTGGGGGCGGTGCCGGCATTCCAATATTCGCCGGTCACGGCATTGCGCACGTAGTAGCTGCCGTCGCCCACGGCCTCGAACTCCCAATATTGGAGACGCTCGTCGGTGTCGTAGGTGATTTGGCGATAGTCGTTGTCGGCGATGGTCAAGCAGGGGCTTGTCACCGACACGGGGGCATCGGAGCTACCGCCGTCGGCTGCGCGGTCGCTGATGATGCGGTAGTAAGCACGGGCTTCAGAGGTTGAAGCCGAAAAGGCCGTTGCAAACGGGCCGTAGTTGGAGTGCTGGGCTTGTGTGCTCATGGAGCAAAGGAGCAATGCACCCAAGGCGGTAAGGGTAGATTTGGTCATACGCTTATACGTTGGTTTTTATATAATGAATATGTGTCTGCGAAAAAAGTAAATAACCTATCTTTGGTGTGTTGAGTAGATGCCGCAAACTTACGCAAAAAAACTCAGAAATGCAAAATTTCCATAAAAAAAGCGCAATTTGCGAACTTTTTTAGAGTCGGCGTGTTTAAGAGGTACATAGCAAAGATGTTTTTCCCGTAGAAAGAAATGTGATAATGATTGGTTTATTATTTGCCGGGGAGCAGCTGCGAAGCCGCTCTTCGGTTTTTTTTGTGAGGTAAGAGGTAAGGGGTAAGAGGGGCGAGGGACGAGGGACGAGGGACGAGCGAGGAGGGGCGAGAGCAAGAGGCAAGGGGTAAAAGATAAAAGGTGAGAGGGCCGCGGCGGCGAATGCGCCGGGAGGCGCATATTATGGTTAACACTGAATATGCACCTCTCGGCGCATCAGTCGGCGCGCAGAAAAAACTCGAAGAGGTTGTCACCAGTGCGGCTCTGGTGACTTGCTCTCCGAGCAAGTTGCTGTGTATCAGCATTGTGCACCCCACCTAGGCCGCTATGCGGCCAAGATGGGGTTATGGGATAACCAGCCTCTCCGAGGCATCGCATCAGCTTGATTTACAGCGGAATTAGTATGCAGCGTTTTGATGCGGTTGCCGCGCTGAGAAACTGAAAACTGAAAACTCAAAGAACTTTCAATTTTCAATTATCAATTTTCAAT
>CAZJWM010000111.1:0-6000 GCA_964549975.1 uncultured Bacteroides sp.
ACGGCCTTTCCATCGACGAAGTCCAATCCTATTTGCAAAAGTCCTAACCCTCTCCCCGACTATGAATCAGCAGACTGCAAACTTCCCGCCCGACGAGCCCAACAAATTCGTGAGATTTGACTGGGCCGCTAAACGTATGCTCCGCGACAAAGCCAACTTCGGCGTGCTCGAGGGCTTGATCACCGTGTTGCTCGGCGAAAAAATCACCATCGTCGAACTCCTGGAAAGCGAGGCAAACCAAAACACCGCCGACGACAAATATAACCGCGTGGACATCAAGGCCAAAAACTCCAAAGATGAGATTATCATCGTGGAGATTCAGCTCACGCGCCAATATTACTATCTGGAGCGGCTGCTCTACGGAGTGTCGAAAGCCATCACCGAACACATCGCTCTGGGCGAGGAATACTCAAAGGTGAAGAAAATCTACTCCATCAGCATCATCTACTTCGACCTTGGCCGCGGCAGCGACTACCTCTATCACGGCACAACGCACTTTGTGGGCGTGCACACCAACGACGAACTGAGCATCTCCGCCAAGGAGGAGGGAGTCATCAAAATGCGCACCCCCCAGGAGGTGTTCCCGGAATACTACATCATCCGCGTGAACGAGTTCAACCGCGTGGCCACCACGCCCCTGGAAGACTGGATTGACTACCTCAAAACCGGCAATATTCGCCCCGGCACCGAGGCCCCGGGCCTCGAAGAAGCTCGCCAAAAGCTGCGCTTCCTCGCCATGGACAAGAGCGAACGCGACGAATACGTCCGCGACATGGAGAACATCATGTATGAAAAAAGCGTCCTCAAAGCCTACCGCTACGACGGCATCGCCGAAGGCCTCAAACAAGGTCGTGCCGAAGGCCGCGAAGAAGAGCGAATCAAGGCCATCAAGGCGATGAGTGCGAGCGGCATGAGCGCCGAGCAGATTGCCGCAATCTACGGCCTTTCCATCGACGAAGTCCAATCCTATTTGCAAAAGTCCTAACCCTCTCCTCCAGGCCGTCAGCCAACAAGGAATTTTTCCAGGGCAACAGCATCAAAATGCTGCATACTAATTCTGCTGTAAATCAAACTGATGCGATGCCTCGGAGAGGCTGATTATCCTAAAGTCCCATCCTGTACGTACAGCGGCCTAGCAGGAGATACAAGACTGAATGTCAGGCGCTTGTCCAGAGAGCATGCCACCAGAGCCGCACTGGTGACAACCTCTTCAAGGTAGGATTGTAAGGGCTCATCATGGCCCCCGGCTAGCCTGCGGCAAGCCGAGGTTAGAAATAACCTGCATCTCCGATGCATCGCCGCACTTAACCATGCTGCATATTGCCATTTTGAGGCGGGTGGCCGGAATTTTTCGGGGGAGATGGCGCATAAGTCAATAATTATTGGTAACTTTGCAGTTAATAAACAATCCGCACCCGCAATGAACAACGTCATCTACAACGGGCTCTCGTTTCGCCCCTACATCACTGCTGAACAGATAACTACTGAAATCAAACGCATCGGGCAGGAAATCACCCGCGAGTTTGAGGGCAAGTGTCCTCTGATCGTGTGCGTGCTCAATGGCGCCATGCCTTTTGCCGCCGACCTGTTTCGCGAAATTCGCACCGACGCGGAAATCACCTTTGTGCGCTTCGTGAGCTACGAAGGCGGTCTCTGCTCCACGGGCAATGTGCGCACGCTGTTAGATCTTCAGGAGAACATTGAGGGCCGCCACGTCATAGTGGTGGAAGACATTGTAGACACCGGCCGCACCATGGACAAGTTCCTGCGTGAGCTCCGCGCCAAGAATCCCGCCACCATCCGTTTGGCCACGCTGCTGTTTAAGCCCGAGGCGCTGGTGTGTGACGTAAAGCCCGACTATGTGGCTTTCTCCATTCCCAAGAAATTTATCATCGGCTTCGGCCTCGACATCGACGGCAAGGCCCGCAACCTCAAAGACATCTATCAGCTCGACGAGGAGGCCACCGAAGCCCTCAAGCAAAGCCAAAAATAAGCAAAACTTCACGCTTCGCCCTCGCTGCGGCGAGGGCCGACACTTAATATTTCACCAATCAACCGACAACGAATCATGTTTAATATCGTCATTTTCGGTGCCCCCGGTAGCGGCAAAGGCACTCAAAGCGAAAACCTCATCAACCACTACGGTCTGCAACATATCTCCACCGGCGACCTGTTGCGCAGCCACATTGCCGAAGGCTCCGAACTGGGCAAACTCGCCGACAGCTACATCTCGCGCGGCCAGCTCATCCCCGACGACCTGATGCTCAGCATCCTCGATGCCCACCTCGACAAGCTGGGCACCGACGTTGAGGGCGTGATCTTCGACGGCTTTCCCCGCACCATCCCTCAGGCCGAAGCCCTGGAGAAGATTCTGCAAAAGCGCGGCACGGGCGTTCACGCCGTGGTGGGCCTGGAAGTGCCCGAAGATCAGCTCATGGAGCGCATGATCAAGCGCGGCGCCACCTCGGGCCGCAGCGACGACAACCCCGCGACCATCGCCAAGCGCCTGGAGGTGTATCACTCGCAGACCAGCCCGCTGAAGGAATTCTACACGGGCTGCAAGCTCTATCACGCCATTGACGGCACCGGCACAATCGACGAAATCTTCGCCCGCATTGCCGCCGTGGTCGACCCCCTGAAGAATGCATAGTGACAAACCTGAAATACTGCAAATCCCTCGCATAGAGGACTGTCGTGGCAATCTGTCGTTCATCCAAAACGGCGCCGACTGCTGTCCGTTCGACATTGCCCGAACATATTGGATTTATGACGTGCCGGGAGGTATGGAGCGCTACGCCCATGCCTTTCGGCACGCTCGTGAACTGATTGTGGCCGTGAGTGGCTCCTTCGATGTGGTCACTCCCGAAGCCACCTACCATCTGGCCCGCGGCTACTACGGGCTCTACGTGCCGCCCATGACCTGGCGCTCCATGGAAAATTTCTCAACCAACTCGGTGGCGATGGTGCTGAGCAGCACCGTCTACTCCCCCGCCGACTATATTGAAGACTATGAAGAATATCTTCGCCTCAAGCAGCGTTGACCTCTGTCGGGTGATGGAGCTGCCGCGTGTGATTCACCCCAACGGCTCGCTCTCGGTGTGTGAAAACACGCCGCAAAGCCCGCTGCCCTTCGACATCAAACGCGTCTACTATCTCTACGACATCCCCGGCGACTCGTCGCGCGGCGGCCATGCCCACGTGGAGAATGCCTCGCTGATTGTGGCCGCCAGCGGCTCGTTTGAGGTGACGCTCAACGACGGAGTGCGCAGCCGCACGTTTTTCCTCAACCGCCCCTATCGCGGCCTTTACGTGCCCCCGGGCCTTTGGCGCGAAATCGACAATTTCTCGTCGGGGTCGGTGTGTCTGGTGCTCACCTCGGAGCTCTTCAGCGAAGACGACTATGTGCGCTCCTACGACGAATTTCTAAAACTCACAGCCTGCAAACGATGACAGCTCCCCACCACCATTATACGATGCTCGACCTGGGCGAAGTGAATCGCCCCTATCGCGAAGAGCTCATTGCCGCCGCCACGGCCGTGATCACCTCCGGACGCTACGTTGGCGGCCCCGAGGTAGACGCCTTTGAAAGCGAACTGGCCGCGGCCTTGGGCGTGAAATATGCCGTGGGCGTGGCCAACGGTCTCGACGCCCTGCGTCTGACGCTGCGCGCCTACATGGAGCTGGGCCGACTCCACGGCGGCGACGAGGTGATTGTGCCCGCCAATTCATTCATAGCCAGTGCGCTGGCCGTGAGCGAATCGGGCCTGCGCGTGCGCTTTGCCGACGTAGACCCCGCCACCTCCAACATCGACTGGGAGCGCCTGCCGCTGAGCCCGCACACTCGCGCCGTGATGCCCGTGCATCTCTATGGCCGCGTGGCCGAAATTCCGGCCGAAATACGCCGACAATTCATTGTGATTGAGGATAATGCGCAAGCCATCGGTGCCACCGACGCCGCGGGCCGCCACACCGGCTCGCTGGGCCATGCCGCCGGCATGAGTTTCTATCCCACCAAAAACGTCGGTGCCCTTGGCGACGCCGGCGCCGTCACCACCAACGACGCCGATGTGGCCGCAGCCGTGCGCTCGCTGGCCAACTACGGCTCATCGGCCCACGAACACTATTTCAATCCGCTGCGCGGCGTCAATTCGCGCCTCGACTCCCTGCAGGCGGCGATGCTCCGAGTGAAGCTGCGCCATCTCGACGAAGAAAACGCCCTGCGCCGCGCTCTGGCTCGCACCTATCTCGGCGCCATCAGCAATCCGGCCGTGGAGTTGCCCGGGTGGGCCGAGGGGCATGTGTGGCATCAGTTTGTGGTACGCACCGCCCGGCGCGACCGATTCCGCAACTATCTGCTGGCCCACGGCGTGGAGACCGGTGTGCACTATCCCGTGGCGCTCCACCGTCAGCCATGCTACGCTGAGGAGTGCGCCGATGTGTCGCTGCCCGTGGCCGAACGCTTGGCCGCGCAAGTGGTGAGTCTGCCCATCAGTCGCTGCACCTCGCCTGAGGATGCGCTGAAAATCTCGGAAATCATCAATAGCTACAGTGAGTAAACGTCAGCATCGGTTTGAATGGTTTGTGGCTCGCCGCCTGCAGTGGCGCAGCGAGGAGCATCGGAGGCAGTCGCCCTCGGTGGCCGTGGCCGTGGCCGGCATTGCCGTGGCCGTGGCCGTGATGCTGCTCTCCATAGCCGTGCTTCTTGGCTTCAAGCAGGAGGTGAGTCAGGCCGTTTGCTCCATCGACGACGACATCACCGTCACCGCCTACACCCGCACCGCCTCGCGTCAGGAGCCGATTTCGCCGGCGCTCTTCGACAGCCTCGTGGCTCTGCCCGCCGGAGCCGTCGTCGTGCCCCACAACATGGTGAGCGGCGTGCTGAAAACCCCCACCGACTTCCTCGGCGCCACCTTCCGCGCCAACAGCGAATATGTCCACCCCGACAGCGCCAACTCCATTGCCCTGTCGGCCCACATTGCCTCCGTGATGCAGCTGGGCGTGGGCGACACCATCCCCGCCTATTTCGTGGCCGGAGAGCGTATGCGTGTGCGCCGTCTTGCCGTCACCGCCATCTATCAATCGCCCATCGAGGAACACGACCGCTCGGTGGTGTACTGCTCCGACTCGCTGGCGCGCACCATGAGCCAAATGCCCGCAGGCCAATGCCAGAGTCTCGGCATCCGCGGCGTGGGCCCCGTGCAGGCCCCTCACGTGGCCGCGCAAATCAACGACCAACTCCTTCAGGCCTACTATCACGGCCTCACCACGCAGGCCTACAGCGTTGACCCCATCACCAACACCTCCGCCATGTTTTTCGCCTGGCTCGACCTGCTGGACACCAACGTGGTGGTGATTCTGGCGCTGATGGGCGCCGTGGCTGCCTTCACCCTCATCAGCTCGCTCTTTATCATCATCCTCGAGCGAGTGCAAACCATCGGCCTGCTCAAGGCCATGGGTGCCGCAAATGCGCAAGTGCGCCGCACGTTCATGCTCATGTCGCAACGCCTGGTGTGGCGCGGCCTGGCCATTGGCAACGCCGTTGGCTTGGGGCTGATGGCGTTGCAATATTTCACACACATCATTCCGCTCGACCCCGTGAACTACTACGTTGACCACGTGCCCGTGCAGTTTTCGCTCGCGGCCATCGTGGGCGTCAACCTCGGCGTGATGCTGCTGAGCTGGCTCGTGGTGATGCTCCCCGCCCTGATCATATCGCGCATCTCCCCGGCCACCACCATGCGCTACGAGTGACCCCCTCCACGCGGTCTCAAAATGGTAGGAAACGTGCAAATCGGCCCCAAAAAATTGGTAGGAAACGTGCAAATTCGCCATTTCAAATTGGTAGGAAACGTGCAATCGCCCCATCTAATCAGCTAATTAATAGAGTAGTATCGTCGCTTAATCACGCACTGCATTTTAGCCTATGATTTTGGCTCCCGCGGAATGTGTCGGTGAAATGATGGGGCGAAGTTAAAGTTAGTTAAAGTTTGTGAACCATCG
>CAZJWM010000112.1:0-5678 GCA_964549975.1 uncultured Bacteroides sp.
CGAACAGCCCTCCGGGCTGGCACACTCGGCGCCCCCGGCGCCGCTGCCGGGCCACCAACGATGATGCGTATCGTTCTCTTAGCTTTTGAGCATGGCAGCGCCATCAGGTTACTCTCCACTAAAAGACTTTCAATTTTCAATTTTCAATTTTCAATTCAAAGAAAGCCCCGGCAGACGCGAGGTCGGCCGGGGCTTTGAGTGGGTTGAGTTTTAGGGCTTATTTGATGCGGGTGACGCGGTGGGTGAGGGAGTTGATGTAGAGGGTGCCGGGCACGGGTTTGAGCACGCGGCGACCTTGCAGGTCATACCACTCGGCGTCGGTGTCAACTTCGCCGGCGAGGATTTCGTCGATGGTGGCGTAGTTGGGGCTTTCGTCGTAGGTGGTGGGGATGTCACCGGTGGCGCTGCTCACGAGCCAAGCGGAGTTGGAGGTGACGGCGCCGGATTTGGTTGCAACGAATGTGCCGTTGTTGAAGACGTGGCGGGCTGAAGCGGTGGTGGCCACGTTGGTGCCGGCCATGTGGTTGGCGGTGTTGTGGGTGGGAGCCACTTCAGAAACGGGCATAGCCAGACGGGTCTTCTCGGCGTCGGTGCAGTGGAGGATGAAGGGAGTGTTGGCGGGCACGATGTTGTTGCCAAACTTCTTCAGGTAGACTTTGCCTTCGTATTCGTCGATGGGGAAGTAGGCTTCGGTGTAGTCGAGCATTTCGATGGGGCAGGGGAGCTGCAGCGAAGCGAAGCCGTTGGCGTCGACGTTGACGAAGATGTATTTCACCTCTTCGATATACCACTGTTCGTAGTCTTCCTCGTAGGCGTAGGCGGTCATCACGTAGTCGCCGCCGGCGGTAACCCAGGTGTCGTTGTAGTCGGGCAGTGAGAATGTGAAGATGCGCGAGAAGTCGCTCTTGGGGGTGATGCGAATAGTGGCGGCAGATTCTTTGGTGGAGAGCTCGAGGCGAGTGCCGCTTGAACCGTTGGATGCAAGATATTCGCCGGTGGCAGCCCAGCGGAAGTTGAGCTGATAGGGGTCAGCACCGATGGGTTCCACGGTGAAGAGGCAGAGGCTTTCGGTCATGCCAGAGCTTTCTTTGCCCACTTCGGCAGTGGAGCCTTTGTAGGCGATGGGCTGGCTTGAGGTGTTGACGCCCACCACGTTCCATTTGGAGCCGGAGGTGGGGCGGCCGAAGTTTTTCAAGCGATAGTAGTGGCCGGCTTTGGGCAGGCGAGAGAGCAGGGTCTCTTTGTAGATCTCTTCGATTTCGGAGAGGGTGTATTTGTCGGCGTTTGCCAGGGCTTCTTTCAGCGCGGTGAGGTCGTAGAGGCCGCAGTAGTATTTTGTCCAGCCGGTTTCGGCAGCCATAGCTTCGGCCTTGTCGATGAAGTCTTGGTAGACGGCCAGGGCGTCTTTGCGGCCTTCGGCGATTTTGGCGTCGATGGCGGCAGATTCGTCGGCAGAGATGGTGCGTGAGGTTGATTCAGTGATGCTGAAGGGGAAGCCTTGGGCCTTGGCAGTTGAGGCGGTGTAGTCGTCGGTGAAGAGGGCTTTGCCGTCCCAGCTGCTGTCGAAGCCGAGGAAGTAGCCGCCGCAGTCGAGCACCCAAGCGCCGGCGTTGTCCAGGTAGATGAGCTGGAGGTCGGCGGGGGTGGTGGAGAGGATGGCCACGTTGTCTTTACCGCTGACGAATTGGCCTGCTCCGAGGTTGTAGAGGAAGTAGGCTTTTTCGGCGGAGGAGTAGTGGATCGACCAGAGGGCGTCGTCGCCGGAGGCGACGGTGCCGCCCACTTTCACTGCGGCGCCGTCGCGGTAGATTGCGCCGGAGGTGGCGGTGGTTGAGGCCGAACGTTTCAGGGTGTAGGCTTTGTTGTTGCTCAGGGCGTCGGCCGAGGTGATGTCGGCAGCTGCGGCGCTCATCAGCATGGCTGATGAGGCGCAGAGAGCTATGATTGAAAAGATATTTTTCATCTTGAGAATTGACTTAGGTGGGGATTAGAAATCATCGGCGGTGACGATGCGGTCGTTGGGCACGTTGGGGCGATCATACTTGGGCAGAGCGCAGTTGATGATGCGGTTGAGCATGTCGTCGGTGCACTCTTTGAGGTTGAGGGCCTGCATGTCGGCCTTGAATTCGGCTTTCATTTCGGGGGTGAGGGCGTAGTGGTAGTTGCCGTAGTCGCCGATTTGCATACCGATTGTGCGGAGGAAGCCCATCTTTTCGAAGAAGGGGAAGAGGTTGTAGCCGCTCAGCAGCGATGATTTGCGCACGAAGTTGAGGATGAAGGGCACGGTGTTTTGATAGGGGTTGTTGCTTGCCGTGATGTATTTGTTGGTCACCCAGCAGGATGAGGGGTAGGCGGCAACGAAGGCCTCGTATGCACCGTTGGAGTTGTAGTCTTGAGCGGCGGCGATCATTTCGTATTTGTCCCAACCATAGGATTTCTCGATGGTGGAGCCGGTGCCGGCGTAGTCGGTCTGGCGGAGGGCTTCATAGAGGTCGGGGGTGTAGTCGGGGAGGTAGTCGCCGGAGTCGGGACGGATGTCGGTGGTTTGGGGCTCGGAGAAGTAGCAGTGGAGCATCCAGAAGGGCACGAGGGTGGTGTTGACGTCGGCTTCGTGGATAGAAACAGCGCGGTCAACGTCTTCGATGCCGGGGATTTCGTAGCTTTGGGTTGCGAGCCAGCTCTTGATTGATGGGCACCAGTCCCAAGCGCCTTGCACCCAGTCGCCGGCGTTGTTGTGTTCTTCAACGCCTTTTGCGTTGGCGATGGCCAGACGGCGTTTGCCGGTGAAGGCGTGCATGGGGATTTGAGAACCGTTGTATTCGTAGGTCACGTTGTCGGGCTCTTCGGTCTGCCAGGCGTCGTATTTGCCTTCAACGAAGAGGGTGCGAGCGTCGGTCATGCCGCCTTTCAGACGGTCGCCGTAGCCCATGTGGTGGATGTTGTAGAGCGAGTTCATATTGTTGGACACTTCGCCCAGGCCGCCCCAGCGGAAGTAGGGGAACATCTGGTGTTGGTGACCCCATTCGTGGGAGAGACCCCACACCACGTCTTCGTCGTTGCTGATGATGTTGTCGGCGGAGCAGGTGCGCGATTGTGTGTCGTATTTGAAGGCCACGCCTTCGCCACCTTGATACATGTAGTAGTCGTAGTTGACGAATGCGAGGGTTTTGTTGCGGGGCACGCGGTCATATTTGTAGAAGCCGAGGATGCGGTGTTCCCAAATGATGAGCAGGTCGAGGGCGTTGATGTAGCGCACCCATTGGCCGCTGGAGTATTGCTTCAGAGCGGCGGTTTCCCACACGGAGTGAACTTTCTGACCGACGACGTCCATGCAGTCGTAGACGGCATTGTCGAGCACGGTGGCAATCTGTTCGTTGGTCATGGTGTTGGAGATGTAGCCGTTGACGGCGCCGGCCACCACGTGTACGGTGACGTCGCCGGTGTTGTTGTGGGCGCCTTCGGTGTTGAAGTTGCAGACGTAGAGCAGACCGGGACGCCAGCTGTCGTCGATGGAGATGACGTTAAGGCCGTTTTGCACCGTGAGGTAGTGGCGTTCGGCATAGCTCTTGATTTCGTTGCCGTCGGAGTCGGTTGAGCCTTTTACGAAGTCGGGGTCGCTCCAGCCCACAAGGCGGAGTTGGATTGAGCCGAGCGATTCGGGGATGCCTTCCACCATGACAACGTATTTGCCGGGGGAAACGTAGATGCCGGTTGCGCCGGGCTGTTTGTCGTAGGTTTTGCCTTCGCAGTGCCAAGAGGTGGCCAGCTCGTAGATGTCGTCTTCGGCGATGTAGGTGTTAACACGGCCGGCGGAGCTGTAGGTGCCGTTGAGCATGCGTTGAGCGAGGGTTTTGAGGAAGGGGTCGCTCATCTTGTCGATGTCGGCTTGGGTGACGCCGGATTTCAGGCCGGTGAGCACGTGGTCGGCAAAGACGTCGTAGTCGGAGCCGTAGGATGTGCCGATGGGAGCACCGGGTTTGTAGAATTTCATTTCAGCGCAAGATGCGAAGCAGCTGCCGTTGTCGGCGGCGCCGTCGAAGATTGTCATCTTGATGCTGACGATGTCTTTTTGAAACTTTTCGGGGATTTCGACTGTGGTGGTCGATGAAGACTGGCCGAAGTCGTAGTCAAAAGAGTAGTCGTCGGTGTAGGAGCTCATCTCGGAGTTGCGGATGTAGATGCGCACGTTGCCGAAGTTGCCGTTGACAGAGCCGTCTTGACGGGGCACGTAGGTGAATGCTCCGATGTCGGTTTTGTCGAAGGTGTAGAACAGCGAGGGGCAGTCTGAGCCGTTGGGGGTGAAGCCTGTCCAGCTGCTGTGATACATTGTGGAGGTGTTGTCGTCGATGGTGAGTTCGGCGCCGTAGCCGCTTTGGGCTTTGGTGCCGGTGGCTTTGGTAGGACGTACACGATAAGCCTCGAGGGCTGCTTGGGCGAGTTCACCGAAGTTGAGACCGGGCTGAGTGACGGTCAGAGTGGTGGTGACGCCTTGAGAGGAACGCACGCTCAGCTTGGCTGTGCGTGAGCCGGAGTAGGGGTTAGCATCGGCGTTGAGCACGAGCTGACCTTTTTCCACAGAGGGTTTGAGCCACTCGGCTTGGCTGACGGCGTAGTCGTAGCGCGCTTGAGTGGGGATGACCATTTGTGTAGCTTCGCTGTCAGAGAGCTTGATGTTCTGACTGCCGAATGCCACCAACCCGACTTGCGCTGCGGGCAAGTCTGTCTGAGCCAGGAGCGACTCAGGCGAAGCTGCTGCAACCAGGGCTGCCAGCAACATTCCGTTGATGATATTAGATCTCATAGTGAGACGATAATAAAATTATGAAATGATTAATGATTTGAGAAAATTAGTCGTATAAAAGAAACAGTTTGTTTCCAACATGCAAATATACGGAAAAATCCTCAACCCGCAAAATCCAATCCTTAAACTCTGTGAAAACGCCTCGGCCTCGCCGCGGAGATGTGGCGAAAACGTGTATCGGGGAGCAGCGGAGATGTGGCGAAAACGTGTATCGGGGAGCCGCGGAGATGTGGCGAAAACGTGTATTTTCGATATTCAATGCGTTGAAAATCAGCGGTGTGAAATTTTAGGCGATTTTTGCTTGCAAAATCGGCGAAAAAGATGTAACTTTGAGGTGTCAAAAAAACGCTGAAATGGAACGAAAGATTTACACTCAGATGCTCAAATGGAAGGAGCGTTGGAACGGGCGGTCGGCGCTGCTCGTCGATGGGGCGCGACGTATTGGCAAGAGCTGGATTGTGGCCGACTTTGCAAAGAGGGAATACAAATCGAGCGTGGTGATCGACTTCAACAATGTGAGCGAGCCGATTGTTGAACTGTTTGAGCGCTATCTTACTGACTTGGACACCTTTTTCGAGCGTTTGTCTATCTACACCGGAGTGAAATTGCATCGGCGCAAATCGGTGATTGTGTTCGACGAGGTGCAGGTCTATCCCAAGGCACGTGCGGCCATCAAGTATCTCGTGGCCGACGGCCGCTACGACTATATCGAAACCGGTTCGCTGGTGAGCATCAACCACAACGTGGCCGACATAGTGATTCCCAGCGAGGAGGTGCGCATCAACATGTATCCCATGGACTTTGAGGAATTTCTGTGGGCATTGGGCAAGCGTCCGATTGCCGATTTCATAGCCGCGCAACGTAGGGCCGTGAAGCC
>CAZJWM010000113.1:0-5636 GCA_964549975.1 uncultured Bacteroides sp.
TTCGCCACTCATTTCTCCGATTTTGTCAACCATCGTCAATCATAGACAACTGTTGACAAAAACAGTCCACTACCTTGCGGGGCGAGTTCGCAAGATTGTGGTTGTGTAACAAATGAGGTACAAAAATGGAGTGAAAATCGAGTAAAATTGAATATTAGCGAACAAAACACTTGGATTAGGCAACAAAATAAGGCACTCAAAATGAGCGCCTTACTAATCAGTTATAATCTTTCGTAATCGGTGGTAATCACCGCCTACTTTCCGATGCAGAAGTGGGAGAAGATGTGGGAGAGGAGGGCGGGGGTGGTGATGGGGTCGGTGATGGCGGCGAGGTGGTGGATGGTTTCGCGGAGGTCTTGTGCGACGAGGTCGGCGGGGATGCCGTCGGCCATGGCTTGTATGGCGCGCGAGGTGGATTGGGCGGCGAGGTGGAGGGCTTCGGCGTGGCGTGCGTTGGTGACGAGTATGTTGTCGGTGGCGGAGGTTTGGGTGTCGGCGATTTGGATGAGGTGTTGGCGCAGGGTGTCGATGCCCAGGCCGGTGAGGGCGGAGATGTTGAGGGTGATGGCTCCTTGGGGGATGGCGATGGCGGGGGCCGGGGCGAGGTCTGATTTGTTGATGGCGAGGATGAGTGTGCCGGCGAATTGTTGGAGGTCGGGCAGTGGGGCTGGGTTTGTGGCGTCGATGACGCAGATGGCGATTTCGGCGGCGGCGAGGGCTCGGAGGGAGCGTTGCATGCCTATGCGTTCGATTTCGTCGGAGGGGTTGTGGCGCAGGCCGGCGGTGTCCATCAGGCGGAATGTGTAGGGGCCGATTTCCACGAGGTCGTCGACTACGTCGCGTGTGGTGCCGTGGATGTCGCTGACTATTGCGCGGTCGTCGCCGGTGAGGGCGTTGAGCAGGGATGATTTGCCGGCGTTGGTGGCGCCGACGATTGCTACGGGGATGCCGTTTTTGATGGCTTGTCCGGCGCGGAATGAGTTGTGGAGTCGGTTGACTTCGTCGAGGATTTGTTGGGCGAGGGTGAGGAGTTGGTCACGAGGGGCGAATTCGACGTCTTCTTCGCTGAAGTCGAGTTCGAGTTCGAGCAGTGCGCAGAGTTGGAGGAGCTGTTGGCGCAGGGAGTTGAGGCGGCGTGAGTAGTCGCCGCGCATTTGGTTGAGGGCTACGCGGTGGGCGGCTTTTGAGGTTGAGGCGATGACGTCGGCCACGGCTTCGGCTTCGGCCAGGTCCATGCGTCCGTTGGTGAAGGCGCGGCGGGTGAATTCGCCGGGTTGGGCGAGGCGGGCGCCGTGGTGGGTGAGTAGGTCGATGAGTTGGCGTTGGATGTAGCGTGAGCCGTGGACTGCAATTTCCACTACGTTTTGTCCGGTGAATGAGCGTGGTGCGCGAAACACTGTGGCCACGGCTTGGTCGAGGGTTTCGTTGGTGTCGGGGTCGACGATGTTGCCCAGGTGGGCGGTGTGGGTTTCGACGCCGGTGAGGTTTTTGCCGTGCCAGAGGCGTTGGACCACGTCGATGGCTTCGGGGCCGCTGACGCGGGCCACGGCTATGCCGCCAACGCCTGGGGCTGTGGCGATGGCGCAGATGGTGTCGTCGAGGGTCAGTGGAGTCTGTTCCATTGGTTGAAGTTGCATTGCGATTCTACGGCTGCTTCGACGTCGGCGGGCAGCGTTGAGAAGAAGTTGTGGCCGGTGAGGGCTTCGACGGAGTCGACGCTCACGGCGTATTGGGCGAGGCGTCCGGAGAGTTTGGCGTTGTCCATGAGGAATCCGATGGCGCGCGGCGGGTTGGCGTAGGGGGAGAGTATCACTTTGAAGAATTGACGGGGCACGGCCACGTTGTTTTCGCCGATGTATTCGTCGATGGGGAGGGTCAAGACGGGGCCTGAGATGATGACTATGGCGCTGTCGGCGGCGGCCCACACGCGGCATTTTTCTTCGAGGGTTTTCCAGAGTCCGCCGTTGAGGGCGTGAATTTGCGGGCAGATGTTGGTCAGCATGAAGCATTGGTTCATGGCTGTTTCGCTCCATTTCATGTCGGCGGCGGGGGCCATGTGACCGCGGTCGTAGCCGCTGCCGCGATAGTCGTAGGTGGTGGGGCAGCCTTTGACGGCTTCGTCTTGGGTGAACGCTTCGGCGCGTTTGAGGTCGCCGTCGAGTTCGGTGGCGAGGAGTTCCCAGCTCACCCAGTTGGGGATGTGGAGTTTGGGGTTGAAGCTGATTGAGATGCCGTCGTATTCCACGGCTGTGGAGGCGAGGTCGGGGTTGGTGACCGGGTGCATCAGGTCGCAACGGCTCACGGCTTGTTTGTCGGCCGCGGATGAGGCGGTGCGAGAGCGCTCGGCGTAGCTTGCGGCGGCCCAGCAGAGGGCGGCCACAACCACCAGGAGCACTATGGTGAGCACTGGCGATTGTTTCTGGCGCGAGGCGCGGCGATATGTTGATTTTCTGCGATTTGCCATGTGTTGTGGAGTATTTGCTAATTTACGTTTTTACTTATTTACTACTGCGGGATAGTTCGTTGACCACGGCGGTGAGTCGGGCCACTTGCGAGGCGGTGGTGACGTAGCGCGAGAGTTGCTGCGAGCGGATGGGGTTGAGGGCATCTTCGAGGCGGGCAAGCGAGGCGGCATCGCCTGCGTTGATGCACTCTTGGCGCAGCAGGCGCACTTTTTCGCTGAGCTGGATGCCCTCGATGAGGCGCTCGAAGCGCACCGACGAGCAGCCGTCGGGGTAGATGAAATATGTGTCGCCGGGGGCAAAGAGTTTGAAGCGGGAGTCGTGCATGGGGTCGTCGGTCCAGTTCATCCAGCTCCAGTGGAGATAGCCGTCGTAGCCGGTGGATGTGCAGTAGAGCGGCAGCCAAGCGGCGTCGGCCGGGGCATTGTTGCTGAATAGGTTGGGCTCCGGGAGGGTGCAGCAGGTGTAGAGCGTCGACACCTGTCCGTTGCTGCGGCGGCGTTCGATCACGTCGGCGGGGATGGGGTCGCCCAGTTGGATGGAGCAGGTGTGGAGTTGGTCGATGATTTCGGGATGATAGTTTCCGGCGAGCGACACCTTGAGTTGCGGCTCGGTGTCGTGGATGATTTGCAGGGCGTTGAGCATGTCGGGCAGGGCGCGTTCGTCCATGGAGATGGCCGTGCGGTCAAACCAGCCTTTCTGCCGCAGGTGTGCGCCGAATGAGCGCAGGAAGTTGCTCCAGAGGTCGCGATATTCGGCGGCGTCGGTGGTGGTTTTCAGAAACGCATAGTCGCCTGTTGCTTCGTCGAAATAGCGGAAATTCATTTCCCAGGGAATCATGGTGAAGCATTCGATGAGCGGGCCCACGCCGTGGCTGTCCATAAACTCCACCCAGCGGTCGAACACGCCGTAGTCGTAGCTCCAGGAACCGTCGGCGTGGCGCGTGGTTTGCACCATCGGCTGGAAGAGGTCGTTGCTCTGCTCGCCCCATGGCTCAAAGAAGAGGATGGTGGAGATGGTGCGTTGGCCGGCACGCGCAAGCATTTGGGCGTAGGGCTTGAGATGCTCGAAGTGGGCGGCGCTCCAGGGCTCCACGCCGTAGTAGCGACTCACGGCGTAGGGCTGCTGCCAGAGGTTGAGGTGGAAGGCTTGCGTGGCGGGCGTGGGAAGCGCCCGGTCTTGCACTTGGATGCGCAGGGTGAGATGCTCGCCGGCAATCTCCACGGTGTGGACATAGGTGCCGGGACGGGCCGATTGGGGCACTTCCACGGTGACCCACACCGGGGTGAGTTGGCCCGCTTTTGCCGGGACGGCCGCGGCTGCGGAGTTGATGATGTCGG
Source organism: uncultured Bacteroides sp. (assembly GCA_964549975.1). Lineage (GTDB taxonomy): Bacteria > Bacteroidota > Bacteroidia > Bacteroidales > Muribaculaceae > UBA3263. The sequence goes on from CAZJWM010000113.1 coordinate 3,803, forward strand.
GCACCTCATAGGGGGTGCGGTCAGAGGGGTGCACGCCGCAGGCGCGGAAATTGTCGGTGATGACATAGTCAATCGGCGCTGCCGAGCATTGGAATTTGCCTTTAGCCTTGGCGCTGATGGCCTCTGTGGCGTCGGCCTGAATCAGGGCCAATGCGCCCACTCTTTCACCGCGCCAGGCTTGCAGGGTGGTGTCGGCGGTCAGGGCGGCCGGGAGCGAGTCGGTGGGGAGATAGTGGCGGTCTTTTGAGGCCCACGTGGCGGTGTGGGCAGCGGCGGCTGCCGGCAGGAGCAGCGCTGCGGCTATGATGGGGAGAAGTTTATTCATTTTCGGAGGTGGTGGTAGAGGGTTCGTAGAGAGCCAGAGTGGAGCGCAGGCGGTCGCAGAGGCGGTCGCGCAGCTCCTTGGGGTTGAGCACGGTGACGCCCGGGCCGAGCTGCATCAGTTCGGCCACAAAGTCGTCGGTCAAGCGCAGATGGTAGGTGAACACCGAGTAGCCGTTGCCCACCATCTCCTGCTGCGACGAATGCAGCGGCAGGGCTCGGAGATAGCGTGCCTGCACCGTGTCGGTGCGGAGCTCCACGCGGCGCACTTCGCTGCGGTCAACCACTATGCCGAAGCTGCCGCTGCAATAGTCGGCGGCGTTGAATTGGGCGTCGATGGCAAACGTTTCAGTCAGCTCCTGCAGGTCGCGGATGCGGTCGAGGGCGTAGGTTTTCAGACGGCGTTCGGCGCGGTTGCGCCCGGTCAGATACCAGCGTTGGCGGAAGAGTTTCACCATATACGGTTCCACCTTGACGTCGCGGCTCGGCAGCGTGCGCGTGAAGGGATGATACGTGAACGAGAGCACACGCTGCTGCTTCATGGCGTCGAGAATCGGGGCGAGGTTTTCGCGGGCCGAAGGCACCTCCTCCACCACAATGCGGTCTGCCAGCTCCAGAGCGCTGCTCAGCGTTTGGTTGACCGACGACTGCTGCACAATCCAATTGATCAGCGAATTGCTCATCTCCGCCGAGGGGGTCTCCAAGTGATATTCCAGAGTGCGTGAATCGTAGACGATGTCCACGCCAAAGAGCTCCTTGATGGCCAGACGGTCGGCGTAGAATGTGCGGCGGCGCAAGGGGCGCCCCTCGTAGAGGTGCGACTTGAGCCACGCGTCTTCGAGCTGCTGCCGCGTGAGGCGTCCGCAGCTGCGCAGCGCGTTGAGCAGCCACATATATCGGCCTATCACCTTTGAATTGCTCATCGTCGGTCGGGGTGGGTGGAGGTTAGTCTTGGCGGATGATTTTGGCGCCGAGTTGATTCAGGCGGCCTTCGATGTCTTCATATCCGCGGTCGATTTGCTGGATGTTGTCTATGACGCTGATGCCCGGGGCGCTCAGTGCGGCAATCAGCAGAGCTATGCCGGCGCGGATGTCGGGCGAGGTCATGTTGTTGGGGTGGAGGTCAAACTTGTGGTCGTGGCCTATGACCACGGCGCGGTGTGGGTCGCAGAGGATAATCTGGGCACCCATGTCGATGAGGTTGTCCACAAAAAACAGGCGGCTCTCAAACATCTTCTGATGGATGAGCACGCTGCCGCGACACTGTGTGGCCACCACCAGCATCACGCTCAGCAGGTCGGGCGTAAGTCCCGGCCAGGGGGCGTCGGCGATGGTCATAATCGAGCCGTCGAGGGCGGTTTCAATCACGTAGCTGTCTTGTGCGGGCACGTAGATGTCGTCGCCGTGCTGCTCAATCTTCACGCCCAAGCGGCGGAAGCTGTCGGGGATGATGCCGAGATTTTGATAGCTCACATCCTTGATGGTGAGCGAACTGCGCGTCATCGCCGCCATG
>CAZJWM010000114.1:0-5325 GCA_964549975.1 uncultured Bacteroides sp.
TGGGGCAGTGCGAGGTTTTCGAACACCGACAGCATCATGGCGGGGGTGGTGTCCTTGGAGGCCAATGCGTAGCGACCGCCCACGATTTCGGGAGCGTCGGGCTGACCGTAGTAAACTTCCTTGACGTCGAGCAACAGAGGTTCGCCGGTGGCACCGGGTTCCTTGGTGCGGTCGAGCACGGCTATGCGCTTTGCGGTTTTGGGCACGGCAGCCAGGAAGTGTTTGGCGGAGAAGGGACGATAGAGGTGCACCTCAACGATACCCACTTTTTCGCCTTTGCTCAGCAGGTGGTCAATTGCTTCTTCGGCAGCTTGGCAAACGGAGCCCATGGCGATGATGACGCGGTCGGCATCGGGAGCACCGTAGTAGTTAAACAAGCCATATTTGCGGCCGGTGAGAGCGGAGATTTTGTCCATGTATTCTTCCACGATGTCGGGCACTGCAGCGTAGGTGCTGTTGCAAGCCTCGCGGTGCTGGAAGAATACGTCGGAGTTTTCGGCCATACCGCGTGCGGTGGGTTTCTCGGGTGAGAGACCGCGGCTGCGGAATTTGGCGAGAGCTTCGCGGTCGAGCATGGGAGCCAGATCGTCTTGCTCAATCATTTCAATCTTCTGGATTTCGTGGCTGGTGCGGAAACCGTCGAAGAAGTTAACGAAGGGGATGGAGCTCTTGATGGCTGACAGATGAGCCACACCGCTCAGATCCATAACTTCCTGAACGGAACCTTCGGCCAGCATGGCGAAGCCGGTCTGACGAACCGACATCACGTCTTGGTGGTCGCCGAAGATGCTCAGGGCGTGGCTGGCGATGGTGCGTGCGCTCACGTGGAATACGCTGGGCAGCATTTCGCCGGCAATTTTATACATATTGGGGATCATCAGCAGCAGGCCTTGCGAAGCCGTGAAGGTGTTGGTGAGCACACCATTCATCAGAGAGCCGTGCACTGCGCCTGCAGCGCCACCCTCGCTTTGCATTTCCTGAACGAGAACTGTTTCGCCGAAGATGTTTTTACGTCCGGCGGCAGCCCATTCGTCCACATATTCGGCCATGGTCGATGAGGGGGTGATGGGGTAAATAGCGGCCACTTCGCTGAACATATAGGCAATGTGAGCAGCGGCCTGGTTACCATCACAGGTTAAGAATTTCTTTTCTTTACTCATGTGGGGTTGGTTAGTGTAGTGTATATTAAAATTGGTTTTTGATTTCGTTAGTGCAAAGGTACAAATTTTTGCGAGAAAATCACACAATTTTCTCGCCGCTCTTTTTCAGTTGAAGCAAATGGTTGTAGATGCGCAGGCATGCATAGGCGTCGAGCGCGGCATAATGCTTTTGCGCATCGGTGAGCTCCACGGCCTCCCAGTTGGTGAGCCGTTGGCCTTTGGAGATGCGCAGCCCGAAGAGGATGGCGTAGATTTTGGTCAGGCTCCCCTCGCCTATTCCAAAGTCTTTCACCATGTCTTGCAGGTCGATGAATCCTTGGGGATGCACTTCGCGCAAGCGGTTCATGGCGTGATAGTCATCTTTGAGCGACAATCCTATTTTCTTGGGGGTTTCAGATTCCAAAAAGTCGACAATTTCGTCGGTAAGACCGGTGCGGTTGAGTCGAAACAAGAAACAACGTTCGGCTGTGGAGACTTGCATCAGCGCCACTGAATGAAGCTCTCCTTTGCGAAATGAGGGGCGAGTCTCCGTGTCGAAGCCCACCAGCTCACACTCCTTGAGATATTTGATGGCCTTGACGGCAGTGGCAGGAGTTTGAACCACTTCAATTGGTAAAGAGAAGCTCTCGGCCGGAAGGGCCGAGAGCTGTTCTTTGGTCAGCGTAATTTCTTTAGCGGCTTCCATAGCCGCAAAGTTACGAACTTTTTGTCAAATTCAGTGCGTCAGCAGTGCAATTTTTGCGGAATTTGCGCTTTTTGCACGCGCTTAACTTTAGTTAGTAGTCACCGTTGACTTCAGAGTGCCGCCCGAGTAGGTGCCGCCGGTGGTGAGGCCGTGGAAGGCTTCGCTCTGGCCGCTGAGGGTGGCGCCGGTGTAGACTTTGACGCTCGACTTGGAGGTGGTGAGCGAGGGCGCTGTGAATGTCAGGTTCACGTTGCCGCTATAGGCGCGCGGCGAGGTGAAGCTCAGAAGCACGTTGCCCTTTGAGTCTACCATGGTGTAGGTGGTGGAGGTGTTGACGCTGGTGCTCAGTCGGCCGACATATTGCGTTGTGCCCGATTTGGAGGGGGTGTAGTAGTCGCCGCCAATGGCCACGTAGGTGCCGCCGGTGACGGTGAAGTTGCTGTTGTTGTCGCAGTCGATGCCACATTCTGCACCTGTGTTACCGAGGGCCACGATTTCGCCGCCGGAGATGGTGATTGTGCCGTTGGAGTCAATGCCGTCGTTGTTGCTCGAGTAGCAGTAGACTTGGCCGCCGCTGATGGCAATGTGTGATGCAGCATTCAGTCCGTCGTCGTATGTGTTGGTTTCCACAACGCCGCCGTTGATAAACAGGGTGGCTTTGCTTTCGAGGCCTTCACCGCCTTCGGTGGTGCCCTTCAGGGAGAGGTGGCCGCCGTTCACCGTGAGATTGCCCATGGTTTTGATGACTTTGGGGTTGGAATAGCCGCCGTTGTCGTCGGGACGGCCACCGCCCCAATTGCCGCCACCCCATCCGCCGGGGCCGGTGCTGGTGCCGCTATTAGAGGTGATGCTCAGGCGTGAGCCTGCGGTGGAAGCGGTGATGTCCAGTCCGCATGAGGCATCGGCTGTGCCGAATGTGCCGGCACCGTCCACTTTGATGCACTTGCCGCAAGAGGCTGTGGAGGCTGTGGAGAGGTTGAATGTGCCGTCGAGCATATTCAGGTCGCCGCCCACTGAGATACAGGTCGATGAGTAGGCATCGGTGGTTTTGTCGGCCAGGGTGTAGGTGGCGCCTTTGCCTGCCTCGCTGATGGTGACGTTGCCGCCGGTGAATGTGGCGTCGCCTTCAACGCTGATGCCTTTGTTGGCTTCGCCGGTGCCGGTGATGTTGATTGTGCCGCCGCTCATGCTCAGAGTGCTCTTGGCTTTGATGGCGGTGGTGTAAGATGGCTCGTAATTCGACACTTCCACGCCGCCGGTGGTGGCAATGGTGATTGTGCCGCCGGTGATGGTCAGCGCGCCTGTGCCGGTCTTGAGGCCCTTGTTGGTGTCGCCGCTCACGGTCAGCTGAATTTCGCCGCCTTGAATGTCGATATAGCCTTCGTCGTCGGCGTCAACGCCGTCGCCGCCCATGTTGTTGGCGGTGAATGAGCCTGATTCCATCTGGAAGTAGTCGTTCACGTGGAGGGCGTCGCTCTTGGCGTAGTCCACAATGACGTTGGAGTTGCGCAGCTGCACGTAGTCGTCAACGCAGATGGCATGTTTGTAGTTGCCGGTGACGTGGAGTGTGCCGCCGGCGCGGAATTCGATTTGACCTTCGCTGAAGAGTGTGCCCTTCTCATCTTCGCCGGAGGGGGTGTTGGTGTATTTCGAGCCGTCGGCGAGATAGTTGGTGGTGCCTTTCACCACTCGCAGGGTCATCTTTTTGCCGGTTTGCGAGTTGATGGCGGCGCCGTTGGGGTTGGTGATGTTCACCCCGTCGAGTTGGGCCTCAAACTTGTAGTTTGAATAGATTTTGAAGGAGCCGTCGGTGGTGGTGCCGGTCAGGCGGTAGACGATTTCGTCGGTGGTGTCGGCATTCACTGTCACGTGGCCGCCATCGGTGGTGATGGTCACGCCGGCAAAGGCATAGGGGTTGGTCACTTCCACGCCGTCGGCAGTATATTTAATGAGTACCTCCTCGGAGCTGTAGGCGCCGGGGGTGACGTCGGTGAGCGATGCACGAGCCACGTTGTAGGTGGCGCCGCTCTTGGTGCTCACCACCACCGACTGTCCGTCGTCGCTCAGCGTGATGCTGTTGAATTGGCTCTGAAGCAGGCCGTTGGCCACTCCGCCTTGGTTAAACCATAGATAGTCGGCAGCGGTGGCACCCAGTGCCATCAATGCCACGCTCGCCATGAGCAGAGCGCGTGAGGTGGAGAAACACTTTTTCATCGCTTCATGAATTTAACGGTTTGATTGCCCACGCGCTGCAGATAGATGCCTTGGCGCGGAGTTGAGCTGACGCGACGTCCCATCACGTCGAAAATTTCACTCGTTTGCTCGGCAGCGGCTTCAACTGTCTCAATCGACGACTGAGCGACTTCTGCTTGCAAACTGATTGACACGAAGTCGGCATCGGTGGCCGACAAGGTCTGGTCTGATCCCAGCTCCACCACCACGTTGCCATCCGGGAACGTGATGCGCGTCAGCTGCGACCAGTCAAACGACCGACTACCATCTTTGCTGTTGAAATATAGCGGTGATGCGGCATTGGCGGCAACCACACCCACTGCGCAAAGACATAGCGAGAATAGTTTTTTCATCGTAATATTAGTTGTGTTATTGTTAGTTTTCTGTTGCGGCAAATGTAATAATTATTTTACTCTTTGGCAAATTTCAGCCGAAATTCGGCCATTCTTATCGACAAAATTTATTTTTGTGTAATTTTTACGCAAAAATATTTGGAGAATAAAAATATAGTATGTAACTTTGCAGCGTAAAAATTACACCGGAACGATATGCAACAAGAATTATTCACCTACAAGTATCCGCGGCCGGCCGTCACTACCGACTGCGTGATCTTTGGATTTGACGGCATCAAGCTGAAAGTCCTGCTCATTGAAAGAGGCGGCGAGCCCTACAAAGGAATGTGGGCCCTCCCCGGCGGCTTTATGCACATGGATGAGACGGCCGAAGAGGGAGCCCTACGCGAGCTCAAGGAGGAAACAAACCTCACGGCCAACTACATCGAACAGTTTTACACGTTCACCGACCCACACCGCGATCCGCGCGAGCGGGTGATCACCATTGCCTACTTTGCGCTGGTGAAGATTCAAGACGTCGTGGGCGGCGACGATGCACGCCGTGCACAATGGTTTGCCATGGACGACATCCCTCAGCTTGCCTTCGACCACGACCGCATCTTGCGCAAAGCCACCGAATGTCTGCGCGAGCGCATCCACTTTCAGCCGATAGGCTTCGATCTGCTCCCTGAAAAATTCACCATCAAAGAACTGCAGATGCTCTACGAGGCAATCCTCGGCGTGCACTTCGACCGCCGAAACTTTTCCAAAAAGATGCTTCATTTCGACCTGCTCACCCAACTCGACGAAACCGCCTGGCCCACCCCACGCCGCCAAGCGTTTCTCTACAGCTTCAACCAAGAAAAATATTTTGAACTAAAACAAAAAGGCTTCCGCCTCGAATTCTAATCACAAA
>CAZJWM010000115.1:0-5231 GCA_964549975.1 uncultured Bacteroides sp.
AGCGGGAGAGTAGGTAACCGCCCCCTCCGGCCGAGACCCCCACAAGGGCCTCGGCCTTTTTCTTTGTATAAAAAGCCTCACCCCGACCCTCTCCTGAAGGAGAGGGAGCTCCAAGCGGCCCAATTGGACTAATTAGACTAATTGGACTAATTGGACTAATTGGTTGGCTCTCCACTGAAAACTAAAAACTCTCCACTAAAAGGACTTTCAATTATCAATTTTCAATTTTCAATTTTCAATCGGGTTTTGTTTTGTTGATTGGGAAAATTTCCGTAAATTTGTGTCATATTATAAACAAACAATATCATCATTATACATTTCCCCATGAAGGACTTGAATCCGATTCTGAGTCAGTTCGATCTGCAAGGCACAGTGGCTGAGTGCAAGCCGCTGGGCAATGGTCTGATTAACGACACTTTTGTGGTGCGCACCGCCGGTGACGACACCCCCGACTATGTGCTCCAACGCATCAATCACAATATCTTCACCGACGTGGAGGGCCTTCAGCGCAACATTCAGGCTGTGACCACTCACATTCGACGCAAGCTCGAAGCCGCCGGCGAAACAGACATTGACCGCAAGGTGCTCCACTTCATCAACGTGAAGGGGAGCGACAAGACATATTATTTCGACGGCGAAAGCTATTGGCGCGTGATGGTGTTCATCCCTCGCAGCCGCACTTTCGAGGCCGTGACTCCCGAAAGCTCGCGCGACGCCGGTCGTGCCTTCGGTCAGTTCCAGGCCATGCTCGTGGACATTCCCGAGACTCTCACCGAGACTATCCCCGACTTCCACAACATGGAGTTCCGTCTGAAGCAGCTCCGCGAGGCTGTGGCCGCCGATGCCGTTGGTCGCGTCAAGGAGGTGCAACCTCTGCTCGATGAGCTCGAAGCTCGCGCCGAGGAGATGTGTAAGGCCGAACGCCTCCACCGCGAAGGCAAGTTGCCCAAGCGCATCTGCCACTGCGACACCAAGGTGAACAACATGATGTTTGACGAGGATGGCAAGACAGTGCTCTGCGTCATCGACCTCGACACCGTGATGCCCTCGTTTATCTTCAGTGACTTCGGCGACTTCATGCGCACCGGCGCCAACACCGGCTTGGAAGACGACAAGAACCTCGACAACGTGGAATTCAACATGGATATTTTCCGCGCATTCACCGAGGGCTATCTCTCCACAGCCCGCTCATTCCTGCTGCCCATTGAGATTGAGAACCTGCCCTATGCAGCCGCTCTCTTCCCCTACATGCAGACCGTGCGCTTCCTGGCCGACTACATCAACGGCGACACCTACTACAAGATTCAGTATCCCGAGCACAACCTCGTGCGCTCCAAGGCTCAGTTCAAGCTGCTGCAGAGCGTGGAGGCTCACACTCCCGAGATGCACGCCTTCATCGCCGAAAAACTCAAGTAAACAATAAAAAAACTACTCTATAGAATATGGAAATTACAGGCAAAATCATTCTTGCTCTTCCTGAAGCAAGCGGCGTGTCAAAGGCCGGCAACTCTTGGAAAAAACGCGAGTATGTGCTCGAAACACAGGAAACCTATCCCAAGAAGGTGATGTTCAACTTCTTTGGCGATCGCGTTGACCAATATCCTCTGGCCGTGGGCGACGACGTGACCGTGTCGTTCGACCTCGAAAGCCGCGAATTCAACGGCCGTTGGTACACCGACGTGCGCGCATGGAAGGCTGAAAAGGTTGCCCCCGGTGCCGCTATGGGTGCTGCTCCTGCCGCCCCCGCCGCTCCCGCTCCTCTGCCCGGCGACTTCCCCGCCGCCCCTGCCGCTCCCGTGGATCTGCCCGGAAGCGACAGCGATCTTCCCTTCTAAGTAGGGGCTTTCCCACTTACCAACCAAAACGTAATTGACATTAGCCCTGTTAGCCCGACGGCTAATGGGGCTATCCAATAGATAAGCAACAATGAGAAATTCCGGATTTCTGCGAGTGGCAGCCGTGGCTCCGCGAGTCAACGTGGCCGATTGCGCCGCCAACGTCGACGCCATCATCCGCCACGCTTCGGCTCTGGCCCGGGAGGGTGTGCGCCTCTGCGTGTTCCCCGAAATGAGCATCACGGCCTACACCTGCGGCGACCTCTTCCACACGAAGACGCTGATTGACACCGCCTTTGCCGAGCTCCATCGTCTGGCACAGGCCACCGCCCAGCTCCCCACGGTGTTGGTCGTGGGCCTGCCGCTCACCCTCAGCGGACAGCTCCACAACTGCGCTGCCGTGGTCTCCTCCGGCAAGATTCACTCCGTGGTGAGCAAGACCTACCTGCCCAACTACAACGAATTCTACGAACGCCGCTGGTTTCAGCCCGCCAAGGCCGGCGAGAGCACCGTGTTCGTGGTCGACGGCGTGCGCTTCGGCGTGGAGATTTGCGAAGACCTTTGGGCTCCGGTGCCCCCGTCGACCCATTTGGCCATGGCCGGCGCCGAGCTGATTGTCAACCTTTCGGCCTCCGACGACCTCATAGGCAAACGCGACTACCTCACCGAACTGATTCGCCAACAGTCGGCCCGCTGCCTTTGCGGCTACGTCTACTCCGGTGCAGGATTCGGCGAGAGCAGCACCGACTTGGTGTTTGACGGCAAAGCCATCATCGCCGAAACCGGCTCCCTTCTGGCCGATTCGCCCCGCTGGCAAGACCGGGGCGTGAGCATGACCGCCGACGTGGACATCGCCGCCATTGCCCGCGACCGCATGCACCACACCACCTTTGCCGAATGTGCCGCTCGCGAAAACTCCGGCCATAACTTCACCTACATCGACGTCACCCCTGAGGCCGACGCCCCCGAAACGGCCGACCTGCGCCGCCGCGTCAATCCCCATCCCTTCGTGCCCTCCGATTCCGCCACCCTGGAGCAACGTTGCAGCGAAATCATCAACATCCAAGCAGCGGGCCTGGCTCGTCGCTTGGACTTCACCCACTGCCGCAGCCTCACCGTGGGCATCAGCGGCGGATTGGACTCCACGTTGGCCCTGCTCGTGGCCTGCAAAGCCTTCGACCGCCTGAAGCTGCCGCGCACCGGCATCATCGGCGTGACCATGCCCGGCTTCGGCACCACCGGCCGCACCTACGGCAACGCCATGGAGCTGATGCAGACCTTGGGCGTGAGCATCCGCGAAGTCAACATTGCTGCCGCGGTGAACCAGCACTTTGCCGACATCGACCACGACCCGGCAGTGCGCGACGTCACCTACGAAAACTCGCAGGCTCGCGAACGCACCCAAATACTCATGGACATTGCCAACCAGAGCGGCGGCATGGTGCTCGGCACCGGCGACCTCTCCGAATTGGCTCTCGGCTGGGCTACCTACAACGGCGACCACATGAGCATGTATGGCGTCAACGCCGGTGTGCCCAAAACGCTGGTGCGCCATCTGGTGAATCACTTTGCCGAGACCGACGCAGCCCTCACCAGAGTGCTCCGCGACATCATCGACACCCCCGTGTCGCCCGAACTCCTCCCCGCCGACTCCAACGGCGACATTGCCCAGCGCACCGAAGACCTCGTGGGCCCCTACGAACTCCACGACTTCTTCCTCTATCGCTTCTTGCGCTACGGCGAATCGCCCCGACGCATCTACCTGCTGGCGCGTCACGCCTTCCGCGGCGCGTATGCCGACGACGTGATTCTCCACTGGCTGCGCACGTTTGTGCGCCGCTTCTTTGCCCAGCAATTCAAGCGCTCCTGCCTGCCCGACGGCCCGAAAGTGGGCTCCGTGTGCCTGAGCCCGCGCGGCGACTGGCGCATGCCCAGCGACGCCTCCGCAGCCGCCTACCTCTCTGAATTAGAAAACCTATAACATAAACAAAACTTATGAATACCATTATTAGCGGACGCATCGACGCTCTGCGCGGCGCCATGCAGAAGGCCGGAATCGCGGCCACGATTGTTCCGCAGACCGATCCTCACCAGAGCGAATATCTGGCTGACCATTGGCAAGTGCGCCGTTGGCTGAGCGGTTTCACCGGTTCGGCCGGCACCCTCGTAGTCACCCTCGATCAAGCTCTGCTCTGGGCCGATTCGCGCTATTTCATCCAGGCCGCTCGTCAGCTCACCGACACCGGCATCACCCTGATGAAAGACGGTCTGCCCGACACACCCTCCATCGAAACCTGGCTCTGCGACAACCTCGCTGCCGATAGCACCGTGGGCGTCGACGGTATGCTCTTCTCCGTGTCGGCCATCGCCGCCCTGGAGTCGGCCCTCGCTCCCGCCGGCCTGAGCATCGACACCGGCTTTGCCCCCATCGACCAAGTGTGGACCGACCGTCCCGCTCTGCCCAAGGATGCCATCTTCATCCACGACGAAAAATATGCCGGCGAAAGCGCTGCCTCCAAGGTGAAACGCGTGCTCGCAGGCGCTGCCTCCCATGGCGCTAACGCCATGTTTGTGTCGGCCCTCGACGAAATTGCATGGGTGCTCAACGTGCGCTCCTCCGACGTGGCCTACAACCCCGTGGCCACTGCCTTCCTCTATCTCAACGCCGAAGGCGGCACCATCTTCACCGACCAAGCCAAGGTTGACGAAAAAGTGCGCGCCTATCTCGCCGCCAACGGCATCGACGTGGCCCCCTACGACTCCGTGTCGCGCTTCCTGGCCTTGCTCCCTGCCGACGCCAAAGTCTATATCGAACCCGCCAAGACCTCGACCACTCTGGCCGGCATCATCGGCAAACATGCCGTGACCGGCCCCTCGCTCATTGCCCTGCCCAAGGCCGTGAAGAATCTCACGCAGATTGCCGGAGTGCACAACGCAATGGCTCGCGACGGCGTGGCCCTGGTGAAACTCTTCATGGAGATTGAACGCGCTCTGGCCGCCGGCGAAACCATCACCGAACTCGACATCGCCGCCCTCGGCACAAAATATCGCTCGCAAGGCGACTTCTACGTTGACGACAGCTTCGACATGATTGCCGGCTATGCCGACCATGGCGCCATAGTCCACTATTCGGCCACTCCGGCCACCTCCGTGGCCCTTCGCCCCGAAGGCCTGCTGCTGGTCGACAGCGGTGCGCAATATCTCGACGGCACCACCGACATCACCCGCACCGTCTCCCTGGGCAACCCCACTCAGCAAGAGCGCCAAGACTTCACTCTGGTGATGAAAGGCCACATTGCTCTGGGTCAAGCCGTATTCCCCGAAGGCACCCGCGGCGACCAACTCGACGCCCTGGCTCGCGTGGCCCTCTGGCAGCGCGGTCTCACCTATCTCCAC
>CAZJWM010000116.1:0-5156 GCA_964549975.1 uncultured Bacteroides sp.
TCTTCGCCTTCGTAGGGGGCTTCGCGGCCGCCGTTGAAGAAGAAGGTGACGTGGGCATACTTTTCGGTTTCGGCAATGTGGAGCTGCTGCAGGCCCTTAGAGGAGACGTATTCGCCCAGGGTGTTGCTCACGTTCTCTTTGTCGAAGAGGATGTGAACGCCGGTGAATGATGCGTCGTAGGGGGTCATGCAATAGTATTGGAGGCCGGGGATGGTGTGCATGCCGGCTTCGGGCATATCCTTTTGGGTGAGCACTGTGGTGAGTTCTTTGGCGCGGTCGTTGCGATAGTTGAAGAAAATCACCACGTCGTTGGCCTTGATGGTGCCGTCGACGGCGCTATTGTGGACAGGCTTGATGAATTCGTCGGTGACGTCGGCATCGTAGCTCTGCTGCACGGCCTGAGCCATGTCGGTGGCCTGCGCGCCGGTGCCTTCCACCAGCAGGTCGTAGGCCTCTTTCACGCGCTCCCAGCGCTTGTCGCGGTCCATGGCATAGTAACGACCGATGATAGAAGCGATTGCAGCGCCTGTGGCGTCGCATTTGGCTTGGAGCTCTTCGATGAAGCCTTTGCCGGAGTGGGGGTCGGTGTCGCGGCCGTCCATGAAGCAGTGCACGTAGACCTTGGTCAGGCCATAGTGCTTGGCAATGTCGAGCAGGGCAAAGAGGTGGTCGAAGCTGGAGTGCACGCCGCCGTTGGAGGTGAGGCCCATCAGGTGGAGGCCGCAGCCGGTTGACTTGGCGGTTTCAAAGGCCGACTTGATTTCGGGGTTGTTGAGGATAGAGCCGTCGGCAATCGACTTGTTGATTTTCACGAGGTCTTGGTAGACCACGCGGCCGGCGCCGATGTTGAGGTGACCCACTTCGGAGTTGCCCATCTGACCGTCGGGGAGGCCGACGTTTTCGCCGGAGGCTTGAAGTTGAGAATGAGGATAAGTGGAGAGGAGGGAGTCCCAATAGGGGGTGGGGGTTGAGAAGATCACGTCGCCGTGGGAGTGATTTCCCAGGCCCCAACCGTCGAGGATAACCAATAAAGCTTTGTTGGCCATAATTGATGTATAAGTTATGTGGTAGATAGTTAATTCTTGAGTGCAAAATTACGCATTTTCCCCGACAAATGCAATTTGCGGCCCCGGAGTCGACCAGATTAACCGCATCAAAAAGACAATATGCAGCATGGTTAAGTGCGGCGATGCATCGGAGATGCAGGTTATTTATAACCCCGGCTTGCCGCAGGCTAGCCGGGGGCCGGACTGAGCCCTCATGAGCTACCTCGGCGAGGTTGTCACCAGAGCGACACTGGTGACTTGGTCTCCGACCAAGTGATTGTGTATCAGCGCAGTGCTCCCCACCTAGGCCGCTGTGCGGCCAAGATGGGGTTTTAGGATAACCAGCCTCTCCGAGGCATCGCATCAGTTTGATTTACAGTAGAATTAGCATGCGGCATTTTGATGCGGTTCCCGTGCCGGAGCGCTCCCTAAGGTCTTTAAGGACTTTAGGGCCTTTAGGGAATAACTGAAAACTCGAGAACTGAAAACTGAAAGACTTTCAACTTTCAACTTTCAATTATCAATTATCAATTTTCAATTGACTCACGGCTCGGGTGAGGTCGATGAATTGGTCGACGGAGAGCTGCTCGGGGCGGAGGGTAGCCATGGGGTGGTCGGCGGGGAAGCCGGGACACAGGGAGCGTATGGAGCTGCGTATCATTTTGCGGCGTTGGCCGAAGGTGGTTTTCACCACGGCCTTGAAGAGGGCTTCGTCGCAGCCCAGGGATGTGCGCTGATTGCGCACGCACTTGATGACGCCGCTTTTCACTTTTGGCGGGGGATTGAACACGTTCTCGCTGACGGTGAAGAGATAGTCCACGTCGTACCACGCTTGGAGCAGCACGCTGAGGATGCCGCGCGTCTTGGTGCCGGGGGCGGCGGCCAGGCGTTCGGCCACTTCGCGTTGGAGCATGCCGGAGCAGCAGGGAATCAGGTCGCGATAGTCGAGAATGTGGAAGAAGATTTGCGAGGAGATGTTGTAGGGGTAGTTGCCTATGACGCAGAAGGGCTTCTCGTGCATCAGCTCGCGCAGGTCGAGGCGCAGGAAGTCTGCTTCGACGATGCGTCCGTCGGCCAGTTGCGGAAAGTTGGCGTTGAGCCAGGCCACGCTTTCGGAGTCGAGTTCCACCACGGTGAGGTCTATTCCCTCTTGGAGCAGAAATTGCGTGAGCACGCCCATGCCGGGGCCCACCTCCAGGGCGGGGAGCGAGGCGTGGGAGTTGAGAGTTTGGGCTATGCGTTGGGCCACGGAGAGATCCGTCAGGAAATGTTGGCCCAGAGATTTCTTTGGCTTGACTTTCTGCATGATGGCGGGGTGGGGTGGGGGTTAGAGGCGCTCCAACACGTGGCGAATCTGATCGTAGGTGGTGATGCGCGTGGGCACCAGCGGCAGTCGCAACTCGTTTTGGATGTAGCCCATGGCGTGGAGCAGACATTTCACGCCGGCGGGGTTGCCGTCGACGAAGAGCAGCGAGAAGAGTTCGGTGAACTTGTGGTGGATGAGCAGGGCGTTGGCAAAGTCGCCTTCGAGGGCCAGTCGCACCATTCGCGAGAATTCTTTGGGGAAGGCGTTGCCGATGACGGAGATCACGCCCACGGCGCCGAGGGTGATCAGCGGGAAGGTGATGCCGTCGTCGCCGGAAATCACCATGAAGTCGGCGGGTTTGCGCTTGATGATGTCGTCGATTTGGCTGAAGTTGCCGCTGGCCTCTTTGACGGCCACCACCTTGCCGGGAAATTCGTTGGCCAGACGCAGGGTGGTTTCGGCGGTCATGTTCACGCCGGTGCGGCCGGGCACGTTGTAGAGCACGATGGGCAGGGGCGAGGCCTGAGCGATGGCGCGATAGTGTTGGTAGATGCCTTCTTGCGAGGGTTTGTTGTAGAAGGGCACCACCGAGAGGATGGCTTGGAAGTCGTCGAGCGGGGTGGAGAGTATCTCTTGGATGACTCCGGCGGTGTTGTTGCCGCCGATGCCGATGACCAGAGGAACACGTCCGGCCACGCGCGAGACCACAAACTCGCGCACCTGACGGCGTTCGTCGGGCGTGAGTGTGGCGGTTTCGGCTGTGGTGCCGAGCACCACGAGGAAGTCAATGCCTCCGCGTATTTGCAGTTCAAGCAACGAGGCCAGAGCATCGAAGTCGATGCTCTTGTCCTCCTTGAAGGGCGTGATGAGGGCCACGCCCATACCCTTAAGGTTTATGTTGGCCATAAAGAGTTTATTCCCATTCGATGGTTGCCGGTGGCTTCGAGGAGATGTCGTAGGTCACGCGATTGACGCCGCGCACCTTGTTGATGATTTCGTTGCTCACCTTGGCAAGGAATTCGTAGGGGAGGTGCGCCCAGTCGGCGGTCATGGCGTCGGTGGAGGTGACGGCACGCAGGGCCACGGCGCGTTCATAGGTGCGTTCGTCGCCCATGACGCCCACGCTCTGCACGGGGAGCAGGATTACGCCGGCTTGCCACACTTTGTCATACAGGCCCCAGTCGCGGAGGCCTTGGATGAAGATGTGGTCGGCTTCTTGGAGGATAGCCACCTTCTCTGGGGTGATGTCGCCGAGGATGCGCACGGCCAAGCCGGGACCCGGGAAGGGGTGGCGCGAAATCAGGTGTTCGGGTATGCCGAGTTCGCGGCCCACGGCGCGCACTTCGTCTTTGAAGAGCAAGCGCAGCGGTTCGCAGAGTTTGAGGTTCATTTTTTCGGGGAGGCCGCCCACGTTGTGGTGGCTCTTGATCACCGTGCCGGTGATGCTCAATGACTCGATGCAGTCGGGGTAGATGGTGCCCTGAGCGAGCCATTTCACGTCGGTGAGTTTGCGGGCTTCGCGGTCGAATGTGTCGATGAATCCTTTGCCGATGATTTTGCGTTTGCGTTCGGGCTCGGTCACCCCGGCCAATTCGGCGAAAAATTCCTTGGAGGCGTCGACGCCGATGACGTTCAGGCCGAGGCACTCATAGTCGTGCATCACACCGGAGAATTCGTTTTTGCGGAGCATGCCGTGGTCCACGAAGATGCAGGTGAGGTTGCGACCGATGGCCTTGTTGAGCAGCACGGCAGCCACCGAGGAGTCGACGCCGCCGCTCAGGCCCAACACCACCTTGTCGTCGCCCAACTGCTCACGCAGCTGCTTGACTGTGGAGTCGATAAACGAAGCGGCACTCCAGTCGCAGCGGCTGTGGCACACGTCGACCACGAAGTTGCGCAGAATCTGCATGCCGCATTCGCTGTGAAACACCTCGGGGTGGAATTGCACGCCCCAGAGCTGCTCGCCGTCGGCGGCTTGATAGGCTGCGATGGGCACTTCGGCCGTGGAGGCCACGGCGCGGAAGCCTTCGGGCAGACGGGTGATGGTGTCGCCGTGGCTCATCCACACCTGAGCGCCGGGGTTGACGCCCCTGAGCAGGGGATTGTCTTGCTCCACGCGGCTGAGGTTGGCGCGGCCATATTCGCGAGAGGGAGCGCCCTCCACGTTGCCGCCAAGCTCCCACGACATCAGTTGCGCGCCATAGCAGATGCCAAGAATCGGCAGCTTGCCGCGCAGGGTGTTAATATCAATTTTGAATGCCTTGTCGTCGTAGACGGAAAACGGACTACCGCTCAAAATCACGCCAATGACCGAGGGGTCGTCGGCGGGAAATTTGTTGTAAGGCACAATCTCGCAATAGGTGTTGAGTTCGCGCACACGTCGGCCGATGAGCTGAGTGGTCTGCGACCCAAAGTCGAGGATTATAATCTTTTCTTGCATCGTGAGGGTGCTTTGTTGTGAATTTTGTTGCAAAGATAGCAATAATTCTTGAGACTACGGCAGTTTTTTCGAACAAGCACCGGCGCAAACGTGTCAAAATGATTCTTGATGACGCCCTAATATCGGACTGCTATAATAGGCTGGCGGGCAAGAGCGCGGCGGAGCTGCGCCGTGCCCCGAATTTTAGATTTTTTAGCACGAATTTGTGGCCGATGTGATTGGCCCGGATTTGAATAAATGTTGAAAGTGTGGGTAATATACACTAAATCAGTTGAATAAGCGTGAATTTTGGCCAAAACGGCGGTGAAATTTGTGCCGAAAAGTGACCTGAGAGGGGATGATTGGGGGTTGTGAGGTCAGTTTT
>CAZJWM010000117.1:0-5117 GCA_964549975.1 uncultured Bacteroides sp.
AATCGGGGCGTTTGTGGGGCGGATTAGGTTATGTGGGGATTTTTGCGTAATTTTGTGGCTATAAAAACGAATTCCAATTTAGAACGAAATGAGCAAGACCTATAAACGCACTTTGGTGACCACGGCGCTCCCCTACGCCAATGGTCCGGTCCACATCGGCCACCTTGCCGGTGTGTATGTTCCCGCTGATATTTACACTCGCTATCTGCGTCTGTGCGGCCGCCCCGTGTTGATGATCGGAGGCAGCGACGAGCATGGTGTGCCTATCACCATCAAGGCCAAGCGTGAGGGCATCACCCCGCAAGACGTGGTGGATCGCTATCACAACATCATCAAAGATTCGATGGAGGAGTTGGGCATTTCGTTCGACATCTATAGCCGCACCACTTCGAAAGTGCACCACGACACCGCCTCCGAGTTTTTCCGCCACCTCTATGAGAAGGGCGAATTTGTGGAGAAGAGCTCCATGCAGCTCTACGACGAGAAGGCCGGGCAATTTTTGGCCGACCGCTACGTCACCGGCGAATGCCCTCACTGCCACAATCCGCGCGCCTATGGCGACCAGTGTGAACAGTGTGGCACGTCGCTCTCGCCCACAGAGCTGATTAATCCGCGCAGCGCGTTGACCGACTCCGTGCCAGTGATGCGCGAGACGTTCCACTGGTATCTGCCGCTGGATCGCTGGCAGGAGAAGCTGAGCCATTGGATTTTGGACGAACACAAGGAGTGGCGTCCCAACGTCTATGGCCAGTGCAAATCGTGGCTCGACATGGGTCTGCAGCCGCGCGCCGTGAGCCGCGACTTGGATTGGGGTGTGCCCGTGCCCGTGGAGGGCGCCGACGGCAAGGTGCTCTACGTGTGGTTTGACGCCCCGATTGGCTATATCTCCAACACCAAGGAGCTGCTGCCCGACTCGTGGGAAGACTGGTGGAAGAGCCCCGATTCGCGCATCATCAACTTCATTGGCAAGGACAACATCGTGTTCCATTGCATCGTGTTCCCGGCCATGCTCAGCGCCTATGGCGACGGCTTCCAGCTGCCCGACAATGTGCCCGCCAACGAGTTTCTCAACCTCGAGGGCGACAAGATTTCCACCTCGCGCAACTGGGCAGTGTGGCTCCATGAATATCTGCGCGACTTCCCCGGCAAGCAAGACGTGTTGCGCTACGTGCTCACTGCCAATGCTCCCGAAACTAAAGACAACGACTTCACCTGGGCCGACTTCCAGACGCGCAACAACAGCGAACTGGTGGCCATTTTGGGCAACTTCGTGAACCGCGCCCTGGTGTTGACTCAAAAATATTTCGACGGCAAAGTGCCCGCTCGCGGCGCACTGCAAGCCATCGACTCCGAAACCCTCGCCGAGATTGTGCGCATCAAGGAGGCCGTCAGCGCCAACGTGGAGGAATTCCACTTCCGCGACGCTCTGCGTGAGGCCATGAACATGGCTCGTCTGGGCAACAAATATCTGCAAGAAACCGAGCCTTGGAAGGTGGCCAAAACCGACCTTGAGCGCACCGCCACCATCCTCAACGTGGCCCTGCAGCTCACGGCCAACCTCGCCATCGTCTTTGAGCCGTTCCTCCCCTTCATGAGCAAGAAACTCTGCGCCACCCTGGGCCTGCAGAAAATCACATGGGATATGCTCGGCAGCGACTCGCTGCTGGCCGACGGCGCCGCCCTCGGCACCCCCGAATTGCTCTTCGAAAAGATTGAAGATGCCGCCATTCAGGCGCAAATCGACAAACTCAATGCCGCCAAAGCCGCCAACGCCTTGGCTGCATGGAAGCCCGAACCGCAGCAAACCGACGTAGACATCGACACGTTTGGCCGCTGCGACCTGCGCGTGGGCACCGTCATCGAGTGCAAGCGCGTGCCCAAGGCCGACAAGCTGCTGCAATTCCTCATCGACGACGGCACCGGCGAGCCACGCACCATTGTGAGCGGCATTGCAAAATATTACGAGCCCGAAGCGTTGGTGGGCAAGCAGGTGTGCTACATCGCCAACCTGCCCGCGCGCAAGCTCCGCGGCGTGGAGAGCTGCGGCATGATTCTCAGCGCCGTCAATTCCGACGGTTCGCTCTGCGTGATCAGTCCCTCGGCCCCCGTGGCTCCCGGCTCAAAAATCGGCTAAGCAGGCAAATGAAACGACCGCGTATTCTCATCATCTACACCGGAGGCACCATTGGCATGATTGAAAATCAGGCCACCGGTGCCTTGGAACCGTTCAACTTCGACCATCTGATTGCAGCGGTGCCGAAGGTGGAGATGCTCGACTACGATATCCACAACATCCAATTCTCCAAGCCAATCGACTCCAGCGACATGAATCCCGGTCACTGGCAGGAGATTGCGCGCCACATTGCCGACAACTACGAGGCCTACGACGGCTTTGTGGTGCTCCACGGCACCGACACCATGGCCTATACGGCCTCGGCGCTCTCCTTTATGTTTGACCACCTGCACAAGCCGGTGATCATCACCGGCTCGCAGTTGCCCATCGGCGAGGTGCGCACCGACGGCGAGGAAAACCTCATCACCGCCCTGCAGATTGCCGCCCACCTTGAGGCCGACGGCACCCCCACGGTGCAGGAGGTGGCCATCCTCTTTGAAGACTACCTCTGGCGCGGCAATCGCGCCACAAAGATGAGCGCCGACAACTTCAACGCCTTCAAGAGCAACAACTATCCGCGTCTGGCCCACATAGGCCTGGGCATAGTGTTCAATGGCGAGGCGCTGATGCACCACACCGAAACGGAGCCCCTGACGGTGCACCTGAAGATGGACCCCAACGTGCTGGTAGTGACGCTGCTGCCGGGCATGACCGAGGCCACCCTGCGCCATCAGTTGGCCACTCCCGGGGTGCGCGCCGTGGTGCTCCGCACGTTTGGCGCCGGCAATTGTCCCACCGAGCCTTCGCTGCTCGGCGTCATAGCCGAAGCCGAAGAGCGCGGGCTGGTGATTGTCAACGTCACGCAGTGTATCAACGGCGGCGTGAGAGTGAACCGCTACGTAGGCTCCGAGCGCTTGGCGCGGGCCGGGGTGGTGTCGGGCAACGACATCACCGTTGAAGCGGCCGTCACCAAGTTGATGTCGCTCTTTGGCCGCGGCCTTTCGCGTCAGGAGGTGGTGGAGCAGATGCAGCAATCGATCGCCGGCGAAATCACACTTCCAACCAATTAACTTCCATCTCACCAATAAAACGACTTCCAAATCACAGGCAAACACATGATAAACATCCATGAAGCAGACTTCCGCGGCACTCGCCACGTGATGATCCACAGCGGCCTTCAGGCCGACAACAGTCAGGCCGCAGCAGCCATTGCCGAGGCGATAGCCTCGCTGTCGGCCCAACCGGTGTTCGCTCGCTTTTTCCTTAGCGACGTTGCCAACCAGAGTGAGCTCCTGCCGGAGCTTGGTTGCCCGACGGCCGTGGTGCAGCAGCCGCCGTTAGACGGCTCGAAAATCTCCGTCCTGCTCTTCTTTGAGGATGAGCCATTGAGCGGCGATGTGACCCACTGCTTCAGCTCGCAGATGGTCCCGGAGGGCACGTCGCACGACGCCACCGTGGAGATTCTCACCCGCTATGCCGAGGAGTTTTCGCTCGACACGGAGTGTCAGCGCACATGGTTCTACGTCAACGACATTGACAACAACTATGCCGGGATGGTGCGCGGCCGCAACGAAGTGTTTGCCCGCCACGGCCTCACCGCCCAAACCCACTTCATAGCCTCAACAGGCATTGCCGGACGCTGCGCCAACCACGCCGCCCCGGTCACCTTCCACGCCTACGCCATCCGCGGCCTTCGCCCCGGTCAGGTGAGATATATCCACGGCGCCTCGCATCTCAACCCCACGGCCGAATATGGCGTGGCCTTTGAACGCGCCACCGCCATCGACTTTGCCGACCGCCGACTCACCCTGGTGAGCGGCACCGCCTCCATCGACTGCCACGGCCAAATCCTCCACCTCGGCGACATCCAAGGCCAGACGCGCCGCATGGTGGAAAACGTTGGGGTGCTCCTCGCCGAAGCCGGAGCCAAGCCCGAGGATATGCTCCATGCCGTGGTGTATCTGCGCGACGGCGCCGACTATCCCGCCGTGGCCGCGCTGATGAGCCGGCTGCTGCCGGCGTCGGTGCCCACAATCATTGTGCAGGCCCCGGTGTGTCGCCCCGGCTGGCTCATCGAAATGGAATGCATGGCCTTCACCCCAATCTCACGTAACGAATTTCCCCGCTATTAGTCCACAATGAAACGTATACTCCTCGCAGCGCTCCCGGCGGCCCTCTGCCTTTGCAGCGCTTGTTCGTCAAAAAAGATTGACACTGAAATCGTCTACACCGGCGTGACCCACACGTTTGTGCGCAAAGCTCAAATCTATCAAACCTCGGGCGACTACCTCTCCAACCTGCCCATCCAAATCTCCGGCTCGACCATCACGAGCTACCCCGCTCCCACCGACATCACAGCCAACTCCACGCCCATCCCGCTGGCCTACGACTACCTGCTCGACCGCCGCGGCGTCACCGGCGAAAGCGTCTTCACCACCTACACCTACGCCGACTATATGGCGCTGCCCTCGGCTCCCGCCATCAGCGCGCTGAAAGCGGCCGTCATTCCCGGTGCGTGCGTCACCCGCATCGTCACTCTGCTCATGACTCAAGCCGAAGCCGAAGCCGACACTGCCGCCGTCAACCGCCTCATCACCATCGGCTTGCCCGGCTGCACCGTCACCTACACCCGCCCCCGCCTCACCCTCTAACCCTCAAAAAACTCCCGCAAACCTACGGCACTTTCAAATATTTGCCGTAACTTTGTGGGTAACAAACTCAGCAGTTATGGCAAACGGATTTGTAATACCTAATAGGCAAGATGATGCTGGATATCGAGGCATACTTCAAAGCGTCAAAGATGGAGAACTTATTAAAGTCCGCAATGGCGTTTATGCAACGGTAGACAATCTTGCAGCCGGCATGATTGATATTGATGCAATTGTGCCGAATGGCATTCTATGTCTTTATTCTGCGTGGCATTACTATGGTATGACCACTCAGATTCCTGATGCTTATTATGTTGCCATTGAGCGCAAACGGAAGATTCGGCTGCCTGAAATAA
>CAZJWM010000118.1:0-5015 GCA_964549975.1 uncultured Bacteroides sp.
TGGGGTTTTAGGATAACCAGCCTCTCCGAGGCATCGCATACGCTTGATTTACAGCAGAATTGGTATGCAGCATTTTGATGCGGTTGCCCAACTGAAAACTGAAAACTCAAAGACTTAAAACTTAAAGACTTTCAATTTTCAATTATCAATTTTCAATTATAAGAGCGCCTTTCGGCGTGACGAGGATGCGGCCGGGGCGCGGGTTGGTGACGCGGCGGCCTTGCAGGTCGTAGTAGACGGGGGTGGCGGCATCGGTGGAGAGCTCGCTAAGGCTGCTGTTGGGATCCTCTTGGAGGGCCAACTCGGCGGTGTAGACAAACACGCCGTCTGTCACGTCGATGGTCGTCTTGGCCGGGAAATAGCCTTCGCAGCTGACGCTGACGGTGTGGCTGCCGGCAGCGAGGGCGCGATTGGCCGTGAGGGTGGCCACGCCGTCGGCACCGGTCACGGCCGGGGCCACAGCTTCGTCGTCGATGCTCACTGTGGCGTCAGCCGCGCCAACACTCACCGTGGCCACAAAGTGGGGCAGCGTCAGCGCAAAGCGCGAATTTTGGTTGGCATAGTAGCCGCCGTTGGGGCCGAAATAGTTAATGAGGCCATTTTGCGGGAAGGTGATGGTGTGGTTGGAGAGCGTGCCTGCCGAATAGCTCTGAAGCACGATGGCGTCGTTGGAGCCCACCTGCACACCGATGGCCGAGGCCGGAAGCTTCACGGCGGTGGTGTCGGTGGCGTTGATGTCCACGTAGTGGTTGTGGTCGGCGTGGAAATATTGCGGATAGCTCTTTATGATGTCGTTGTTTTCATATGGGTTGACCATGCGATAGCACCCCGGGGTGGCAACGTTTTCGAGCACCTCCACCAACACTGTCGGCAACTCGGCCGTGACACCGAACACCGGGCCGAAGGTGTCGTCGGTGAAGAGGCCGTAGCCCAGCGAGGTCCATTCGTCGGGGTTGTGGGTGATGCAGAAGGCATAGGCCACGGCGCCATCCTGCACATTGCCGTCGGCGTCGAGCGACACCACATAATATGTCCACCAGCCGCTTTCGGGTTCGTCGGGGGTGAAGGTCACGTCGCCGGCCGAGATTTCGGTGCCCTGATTGGCGATGGTTTGATTGTTTTCGGCCGACACCTTGAAGGCGCCCTTATAGCAAGCGCCCACGAGTCGGGCCACGTCGGCGCCGGCGGTGACGCTGAAGGTGAAGCTATTGTCGGCCTCGCAGATTGCCGAATGGCTGATGCCCACGGAGTAGTCGGCCGCGCCGGGCAGCGTCACCTTGAATTCGCCGGCATAGTAGGCCGACTGATTGCCTGAGAGATAAAACGCCAACGCCTTCTCCGGGAAGAGGATCACGCCGTTGGAGAATGTGCCCACGCCCGAACGCGGATAAATC
This sequence comes from uncultured Bacteroides sp., assembly GCA_964549975.1. GTDB lineage: Bacteria > Bacteroidota > Bacteroidia > Bacteroidales > Muribaculaceae > UBA3263. Next base: position 1,395 of record CAZJWM010000118.1, read on the forward strand.
TCCAGCTCGCCATAGCTTTCGGAGAGCTGCACATTCAGCGGCACGAGGCCTTTGGAGTCGGTGTTGGAGATGGTGACGGCCTCGGGGTTGGAGGTATCGAACACCACGTAGGTGTCTTCGTCGGGGCGGATGGTGTACATGCCCGTGCCGTTATACTCCCACGACGTGCCGTAGGGGTTGACCATGCGATAGAGCGCAGAGTTTTCGTTACACTGCTGAATCTCCACGGGCCAGGGACCGACCTCCACATTATACAACACGGAGACAAACGGATCGTTGAACTTGCCGGTGCCCAGCGAAGTCCACGTCTGTTCGGCACTGAGGGTCAGCGCCGATGCGGCCAGCATCATGGCCGCCAAAGCGTAATTTTTTTTCATGAATGGATTGGTTAAAAGAGGAACGAGTTAAGAGTGAAGAGGAACGAGGTGAGAGGTAAAAGAGGTAAAAGGTGAGAGGTAAAAGGTAAAAGAGAACTGAGAACTGAGAACTGAGAACTGAGAACTGAAAACTGAGAACTGAGAACTGAGAACTGAAAACTGAGAACTGAAAACTAAAAACTGAAAACTAAAAACTAAAAGACTTTCAATTTTCAATTATCAATTTTCAATTATAACATCGCCGTCGTCGAGGGCTTTGCGCAGGAGCTCGTCGCGCAGTCGTCGCTCAATGGCTACGGCATTTTCGCGGTTGAGCTTCTCGAGCACGCGCTCGCGGGCCACCTCCAGCGGCATCTGCGCCCCGACGGGCAGACGGTCGGTGACGTAGAGCAGATAGGTGAAGGCCGAGTCGGCCACCTCCACGGCTTGGCCCTTGGCGGGGACGGCGTCGCCGAAATTGCGGGGGATGCGCGCCTCCACCTGCTTCCAATAGACCCAGCGGTCGGCAAAATAGTCGTAGGTGATGGCGTCGCGGGTGCCGATTTTTTCGAGCTTTTCAATGTCGGCCGACTTGCCCGAGCGATACCATCGGCGCACGTCGGCGAGAGTGGCCGACTCCGAAGGAAGCTTGATGTAGATGCCGCGCACCATCGGCTCGCTCACGGTGAGCTCGGCGCGGTGGCGCTCATAGTAGGCACTCACGGAGTCGTCGGGCACCTGCAGCGAGGGCTCCTCGGCCACCTTCAGGCGCACGTATTCCCACATGATCAGCGAGCGGCGATATTCCTCCACCATGCGGTCAATCTCCTTGGTGTCAGGCAGATTTTTGACGGCCACTTCCGTGACCAGGCGGTCGGAGACCCAGCTATCCACGTAGCTTTTGACAAACGCGAGGCTGTCTTCCGGCGAAAGGCCGCGGGGCATCACCTGCAGCAGGTCGGCCTCGGTGAGCACGACGTCGCCCACGGAGGCCAGCCGGCCCTGCGGCTTTTGCTCACCACAAGCCACAGCGGCCAAAGCCGCTGCGCTAAGCAACGCGACTTTGGCCGCCGTTAGAGGATGGGATGTGAATGTCATTATTTCACTTTCTTGAGCACTTTCTTGTTGACCGTCACGGGATAGAGGCTGCGGAGCTCGTCAACCCATTGGGCTTCGAGCTGCGTCTGCCAGTCGGAGGAAACGGCGCCGCGCACGTCGGCAGCGTTTTCGGGCTGGTCTATCACGTGGCCGAGATAGGTGGTGTAGGCCACCCAACGCGAACCCTCCTTGGGGGTGTAGGCTTCGCCGCCAAAGGCCAGATAGTCTACCAGCGCATTCTTGCCCTGAGGAAGCACCACGCGTTCAATCTTGATGTTCTTGGGGAACGCGGCCTTCAGCTCCTCGCCGACGGCGTCGGCAGCGGGCTGGTTGGCCTCAAGATATTTGTTGACTTCCTGCACCAGCGAGTCGGAGGTGGCATAGATGATGTAGCCCTTATAGCGGGGAGCATCCCATGTGGAGAACTTCTCGCGGTTGGCCTGGAAATAGGCTTCGAGGCCTTCGGGGTCGGCAGCGGGACGGCCCCACACTGTGGCGTTGCTGCGCTCAAAGAGCATCATGCCGTCGTAGTATTCGTTGCTCAGCAGGCGGAATTCGGGATATTTCGAGGCCAGACGGGCGGTTTCGTAGTCGAGCACCACCTGCCGGAAACGGTCGTCGATGAAGTTGTCCACCTGAGTGGTTTCGGTTTCGCCGGGGGCAAACTGAGGTTGCACGGCAAAGACGTCGGCCACGGTGAGCGTGCTGTCGCCGCACACAATCAGCTTGGTCTTGTCGGCGGCAATCTTGTCGGCGGCCTTTTCGTAGCCGCCATAGAGAGCCAGAGTGTTGTGAACGGCGTTTTTGCCGGCGTCAACCACCTGAGCCTTATACTCCTTGGCCAGAGCGTCGACTTTCGACTTCACGGCCAGGTCGGAGCGACCGTCGCTCTCCATGGCTTTGAGGATGGCGGGCTTGGCCTGCTCGTAGGTCTCCTCTTCGCGGGTTTCGAGGCGCTGCACAATGTGCCAGCCAAAGCGAGTTTGGAAGGGCTTGGAGATTTCGCCGTCTTTCAGCGCATAGGCATGGTCTTCAAATTCCTTGACCATGGTGCCGGCGCCAAACCAGCCGAGGTCGCCGCCTTGCTGGCGACTGGGGCAGGTGCTGTTTTTGCGGGCCACTTCGGCGAAGTCGGCGCCATCGAGCAGCAGCTGATAGAGCGAGTCGACGGTCTGACGCTGCACTTGGCGAGTGCTGTCGGTGATGGTGGTCAGGGGGTTACCCACCAAGATGTGGCGAGCATGGATTTGCGGGGGTTCCTGACGGCGGCTCTTCACCTGCACCAGGTGACGGCCGAAGCGCGTGGTGATTACGGGCGAAACTTCGCCAACGGGGGTGTTGTAGACGCCGTCGATAAACTCATAGGGGTAGCTCTGAGCGGCGCTCACGAAGCCATAGTAGCCGTGATTGTTCACAAAGGAGGGGTCGGTGGTGAAGCGCTCGGCCACGGAGATAAAGTCTTCGCCGCCGTCGACGATGATTTTGCGCAGGCTGTCGGCCAGGGCCACATCGTCGGGCTTAACCATCAGATGGTTGATTTCCACCTGCTCGTGCATGCGAGCATAGGTCTCCTCGGCCATCTTGTTGATTAGCGCGGAGTCGGTGAGATAGGGTTGCGCCAATTCGCGGCGATAGCCGGCAAATTCTTGCTGGAAACCGCTCACGGTGTCCACCCGATGGCGACGTGCGTCGGCCACCTTGAGCTTGTAGACGGTAAACATGTCGAGATATTCGTCGAGCGACTGTTGGTCTACCTGCTGATTGGCGTTCTTATGATAAAGATACTCAAATTCGCTCTGAGTGACGGGCGTGCCGTCAACGGTCATCAGCACAGGGTCTTTTGAACCCTTTGCTGCGACCATGAGCGATGATGCCGCCAGAGCGGCATAAAGCAATTTTTTCATTAACTTTTTAAGGTTAGATATGGTTGAGAGTGAAATGTTGGCTTATTGATGCGAAGCGGAATAGTTGGGAGCCTCGGATGTGATGGCCACGTCGTGGGGGTGGCTTTCGGCCACACCGGCATTGGTGATGCGGGTGAACTGAGCGTGATGGAGTGCATCAATGTTGGCGGCGCCGCAGTAGCCCATGCCTGAGCGCAGACCGCCCAGCATCTGATAGACCACCTCGTAGAGCGAGCCTTTGTAGGGCACGCGAGCGGCGATGC
>CAZJWM010000119.1:0-5009 GCA_964549975.1 uncultured Bacteroides sp.
TCGCAGAGATACGCCAGCGAGGCGTCGTCGGGCAGGAACAGGCCATAGCCGCGACCGTCGGCGTTGACCACGAGGGCTTTCGGGCGGAAGGGGAGGGGGCAGTGGGTCGTGGCGCTTTGCAGGTCAACCTCCACTGTGGCTCCGGCGCCATCATCTCCGATGGCCATGACGCTGAACCTTTGCGGCCAAAGCAGGCCGCGCCCTTCGGGGTCGGTTTGCGTCACGTCGAAACCGTCGGCACAAGGCGCAACGGCAAATTCCGGCATCCCTTTCGACTTGATCCACACGTTGGAAAATTGCTCCAAATCGACGTCGGTTTCGGCGTTGAGGCAGGCTATGAGGTCGTCCCACGTGGCGTTGCCGTAGGCGAAGCGGCCTACGTAGTTGCGGATTCCGCGGCGGAAGGCCTCTTTGCCCATGAGGTCGACGATTTTGAACATCACCACCGGAGCCTTGTTGTAGATGATCTTGTTGTAGATGAGTCCGGCGTCTTGCAAGTTGTCAAGCGGTTGTTGGATGGCGGTGGCACCGAGGGTGAGGTCTTGGTTGAGTGCGGGCACGTAGAACGAGCAGATGCGACTGAGCGTGTGGTTCATGTCGGGGAATGTGGGTTCGGTGATTACGGCGGCATAGTAGTTGGCAAACACCTCCTTGGTCCACACGTCGTCAAACCAGCGCATCGTCACCAAGTCGCCAAACCACATATGCGACGTTTCGTGGGCAATCAGCTGTGCTCGGTTGAGCTCTTCAGAGGGCGTGGGGTGGGGGCCGAGAAACATTGAGCGGTCGTTGTAGAGCGTGGCTCCGGTGTGTTCCATCCCGCCGAATTGAAATCCGGGGAGAATCACAAAGTCATATTTGGCAAAGGGATATTTCACGCCGGTGTGCTCCTCCTGCCATTGCAGAGCGTGAAACACTTGGGCAAATATCGTGTCGAGTTGTGCGATACGTTGCGGGTCGGTTTCGCGATGAAAGGCGGAGATGGTGCGGTCTTGGTGTGTGCGCTCTTCTCGCGAGAATTTTCCGGCCACAAAGGAGAAGAGATATGTGCTCAGCGGCTCGGTGTCGGCAAAGCGAATGCGCGAGAAGTTGGCCGTGTCGTTGCGGGCAATGACCGATGTGTTCGACAGCGCCACCCACCCGCGGGGCACGTCGAGCGAGAGCCGATATGTGGCTTTCAGGTCGGGCTGATCGAAGCAGGGGAAGAGTGTGCGGGCGCGGTCGGGCACCAGCAGCGTGTAGAGGAAGTCGGCGTTGCGGTTCAGCGGTTTCTCTCCGGCAATGAATTGGATGGCGATGCGGTCGGTGGGCCCGGTCAGCAGCGCGCCGGGGATGATGATGTGCTCTTGTTCGGCGCGATAGTTGCTGATGCTCTCGCCGTTCACCTTCACTCCGAGAATCTGCTCCTTGTCGGCGCGGAAGTCGATGATGGCGTCGCTGTCGGCGGGGTGGGTGAAGCTGATTTCAACCGCGCCGGTGGTCATCGCGGGGTTGCGCAGGTCGAAATAGAGGTCATAGGTGATGTGGCTGTATGCGGCGCTGCGCATGGCGGCGAGCTGACGGCTCACCCCCGGGGTGGAGGCGCCGGCGCTCAGGGCAAAGATGCAGGCAATCATGAGTTGGATGATGCGTTTCATGTTGAGGAGGATTGGCGGTTGATTGCCTCAAAATTAGCAAATTGTTTTGGACTGTGCAAACAAAAAATCGACGGGCGGCTGCAAAGTTGCAGCTGCCCGTCGATGGGAAAGCAGAGGGGGTGGGGGTTACAGCGCGATTTTGGTGGCTGTGTTGCCCTGACGGCGGATGTAGATACCGGGGGCGGTGGGAGCCGCCACGCGCACACCTTGCAGGTTGAAATATTCAGCCGCGGCGTCGGTGTTGTCGCCGGCAATTTCGGTGATGGCCGTGCTGCCTGTGAGGGTGAACTGACCCTTCTCGGTCCAGGCGCTGGTGTCGAAACTGTTGGTGTCGACGGGCACGGCGCAGACGCGATAGTCGTAGGTGCCGTTCTCTTCGAGGTCGCTCACACGCAGTTTGGTGTCGGTGATGCCGGTGAAGGTGAGTTTGTCGGAGGCCACGCGAGCGGGAGCTTTCGAGGAGGCCACTTCAGAAGCGTCGCCGGTGTAGATGTCGGCGCTCTCCAGGTAGAAACGTTTCTTCTTGGCTGAGTTGGCAATGGTGAGTGTGGCGGAGCTGTTGGGCGTGCCTTGGAGCACCACGCAATAGGTGGCGTAGGTGTCGGTGAGCGACACTGATGTCTTGTCGAGCACGGCGGTGCCGGCAGCATTGTTCAGGCTGATTTCGGCGGTCACCTTCTTGTCCGAGCCATACGATTTGGCGGTGAAGATCAGCGTCACTTTCCCTTCGTCGTCGGTGGTGAATGAGGGGGAGGTTGCGGAGCCGGCATAGTTGCTCGAGCCGAGATAGAACTTGTCGCCGCTGTCGGTTTGGCCCTTCACCAAAGTCCAGCCGGTGGCGTCGTCGTCGAAGTTGGTGGAGCTCACCAGTTGATAGGTCACGTCTTTGTGCTTGGACACCTCCACGGTGTAGGTCACGTCGGTTTGGTCGCCGGGCTCCCAGGAGATGGTGGCGGCGGTGGCGGATTCCACGGTGGCGGAGAGCGACGTGGGAGTGGCCACGGCCGGGAGTGCCGACTTCATGAACCAGAAGGAGACGGTGCCGTCGGAGTTTTTTGTGATGGCGGTGACGGGCTTATTCATATATGTGCCGGTGTTGACCTTGGCCGCGGGCGACGAGGTGTTGGTCAACTCCGTGGCGGAGCCGTAGGGCCAGAGGTCGCCTTTGAGGCTTTCCAAGTTGGCCGTGTAATATGTCTCGCCGTAGTATGTCTCTTTGTCGAGTTTCAGGGAGCCGTCGGCGGGGATGATGGTCATGCGTTGCAGCGAGTAGTTGTTCACCACGTTGTTGGTCCAAGCGTTGGCGCTATAGGTCACGTGTGTGATCATCAGGCCCTCGGCGTCGATGTATTTGTCCCAGCCCTGCTGAGCGCGATTTTCGAGGATATAGTATTCGTTGGAGTCTTTGTCGTTGGTGATCTTCACGGCCTTGTCTGTGGCGGCTGATTTTTGGTTCATCACCGGCAGGGTGTAGAAGGTGTTGGCCGTGGCTTCTTCCAGGTCAATCCAGCCCATGAAGTTTTTCTCGTAGGCGCTGTAGCCGATGGGGGTGTAGCCGTCGTTGTTGTAGCAGCCGGTGTCGAGCAGCGACCACCAGCTCATGCCGAAGTGGGGGCCGTATTCGGTGTCGTAGAAGTCGGGCAGGTCGAGGCAGTGTGAGAACTCGTGGCAGAAGGTGCCGATGCCGTCGATTTTGGTGCCGTCGTCGTAGAGCTCGTTAAACACGGCAAATTTGTCAACTGTGGTGCCGTCGAGGGTGAGTGCTCGGCCATAGTCGCTGCCGTCGTCGGAGAGCCACCATTGGCAGGGCCACACGGAGTCTTCTTCGCCGGAGGAGGCTTCGCCCACGCCGGCATAGAGCACAATCACCACGTCGCACTCGCCGTCGCCGTCGTTGTCATATTGGCTGAAGTCCACAGAGCCGTCGAGCGCTTGGCAGGCTTCGGCCACCATGGTGCAGACCTTCAGGTCGTTGCCATCGCTGTCGTTGCCGCCATAGGTGGCCTGTTTGCCGCTTAGGGTCACGGGGCCGTAGACGTCGAATTGGGGAGTGTATTTGCCGTTTGATTGGTCGTGGAAATATTGATAGGCGCTGGTGCTGCCCGACTTGAAGAAGCTCGTGAATGTGGCTTTGGGGTCGGAGTTGAGAAACGTCACGTCGCTATATTGCACCAGCAGCACGGGCACGCGGGGCGAACCGCTTGAGGGCACTTGGCTGGCTCGCTTTGCGGCCGGGCGCTTTGCGGCGCGGCGAGCGGATGATTTCTTGGAGGCCTTGGCCAGGGTGGAGATGTTCACCTCGGCGAGGTTGTCGGCAATGAAGGCGCTTTCGGAGGCGCTGCGCATGGCGGCATCGTGGGCCACGACGGATGAGATGCCCGTGGCCGTGCGATAGTAGAAGTTGCCATCGGCGGCGCGGCTCACGGCCAGACCGTCGGCGGTGACGTAGGAGTGGAAATTCTCATCTCCAATCAGTCGGAGTGTAATAGTTGTTCCGTCGGCCTGTGTGATAGTGCGCATGCCCGGTTTGGCGGGCACGGCGTAGGCTGAAAAGCACAGAAGAGCCATCAGACCGAAATGCAGTAATCTTTTCATTTCTAATTATGTAAGTGTAATGTGTATGCACAAGTGTCGGGCGCTTGTCGGCCGCGTGTGTCGACCATAGCCCGTTAGTATGCTCCAAAGTTACAAATTTTATTTGAGATAATAAAATAGTGCCCGCAGATAGCCCCATTTTCAGGCAATTAAAGAAATTTATCCTTAAATGTTGCAAGTGGCAAAAAAAAAGCGTAAATTTGCGGTGCCCTTACGAGCAAATTACTAACCCAAAATAATTATAAAACATTATGACTAAAGTAGGTATCAATGGCTTCGGCCGCATCGGACGTTTCGTGTTCCGTGCCTCAACAAAGCGTGACGACATCGAAGTCGTTGCAATCAACGACCTTCTCCCTGTTGACTACATGGCTTACATGCTCAAGTATGACACCATGCACGGCGCATTCGACGGCACCGTAGACTACGACATGGAGAAATCCGAACTCATCGTCAATGGCAAGCACATCCGCGTGACCGCCTGCAAGAACCCCGCTGAAATCGCTTGGGGCGCAGTTGGCGCAGAATACGTGGTTGAATCAACCGGTCTCTTCCTCACCGAAGAAAAGGCTCAGGCTCACATCGAAGCCGGTGCTAAATACGTTGTTATGTCCGCTCCTTCCAAGGACGCTACCCCCATGTTCGTTGTCGGCGTAAACCACAACACCTACAAGGGTCAGACCTTCGTTTCCAACGCTTCTTGCACCACCAACTGCTTGGCTCCCATCGCCAAGGTGCTCAACGACAAGTTCGGCATCACCGACGGTCTGATGACCA
>CAZJWM010000120.1:0-4838 GCA_964549975.1 uncultured Bacteroides sp.
GCGCAAAATTTTTTGGGCGAAAAATTTGGCCATCTCAGATTTTCGCCGTACCTTTGCAGTGCAAAAAGCGAAAGCCCAAGCACCAATCCGATGCCCAGGTGGCGGAATGGTAGACGCGCTCGTTTCAGGTGCGAGTGTTGAGAGACGTGCAGGTTCGAGTCCTGTTCTGGGCACAAAGGCTTCTTGGCTCATCCGGGTCAAGAAGCTTTTTTCATTTCTCTACGCAAATCCCCCGCCAATCATGAAACTCAATAAAGGCATCTATGAGCATCTCATCACCGAGCAACTCCGGCGCTCCATCGACCAAACCACCGCGCAAGGCATGGCGTGCCTTAAGGAGAATGTCGACGAGGCCGAAGCCCCAAGCTTGTTGGCTGAATATATCGGCCAATTGATCAAACGCCGTTCGGCCGAGTCAGACTCTGCCGACGACCGCGCCTCGCTGGCCAATCGGCTCATTGAGCTACTCAGCAGCGATGACGACAAAATTGCCGACGAAAAGCAATTGCTTGCCGAGGTGATCTCCGCCGAGGAGAGCGCCACGCGCCGCGTGAGCAAGCAGGGTGCGGTGCGCCCGCTTTCGGGATTTCGCGTGAGCAACCTATTCACGGGCGGACAGAGCGCGCTGTCGCTCAGCGGCGAAATTGAGCGCGACATTGCCAGCGCCGACCGCATCAGTTTGATTGTGTCGTTTCTGAAACTTTCGGGGGTGAACCTCATCTACGACAAGCTGCGCGACTTTTGCAACGTGGAGGGTCACCAACTGCGCATCATCACCACCACCTATTGCGGCGTCACCGAGGCAAAAGCCGTGCAACGTCTGGCCGAATTGCCCAACACGCAGATACGCATTTCATATCACACGGAGATTGAGCGTCTGCATGCCAAGTCGTATATCTTCGAGCGCAACACCTCGCTGAGCACCGCCTACATCGGTTCGTCGAATCTCTCTAAGTCGGCACAAACCGACGGACTGGAGTGGAACATCCGCGTGACCAACGTGGAGAATCCGCATATCATCAAAACGGCTCTGGCCACATTCGACCGCTATTGGAACAGTCCAAACTTTGAGGCCTACAACCCCGACGGCTCCGGCCTCGCTCGCTTCAACGAGCAGATGGAGAAGGATCGCGCGCGTCACACCCCCACAGGAGCCCTCGCCGCCGGAGCGCTCTGCCAATATTCCATCCTGCCACACCAGAAGCAGATTCTCGACAAACTGCTGCTGGAACGCGACCACGGTCTGACGCGCAACCTGGTGGTGGCCGCCACCGGCACCGGCAAGACCGTGATTTCCGCTTTCGACTATAAGGCCTTTTGCGACACGCTGCAACGGCGTGCCCGACTGCTTTTCGTGGCCCACCGCAAGGAGATTCTCCAGCAAGCCCACGCCACCTATCGCAGCGTGATGCAAGACGCCAACTTCGGCGACATCTGGGTGGGCGACCTGCGCCCGCAGCGTTTCGACCAACTCTTTGTGTCGGTGCAAACTCTCCGCTCGCAATTCGCCGAAGTGTTTGCCACGATGCCCCCCGACCGCTATGACTACATTGTCATCGACGAGGCCCACCACTCAACGGCCGACTCCTATCGCTGCATCCTCGACCACTTCCGCCCGAAAATACTCATGGGCCTGACTGCCACGCCCGAGCGCATGGACGGCATGAGTCTGCTGCCCGACTTCGGAGGCAAAATCAGTGCCGAAATCCGTCTGCCCAAAGCCCTGAACGAAGGCCTGCTCACCCCGTTCCACTACTTCTGCATCAGCGACCCCGACACCGACCTCTCCGACCCATCGCTGATGCAAGGCAAACGCTACGTCACATCGCAACTCTTCGACCGACTTTGCACCCGCCAGCGCGTCAGTCTGGTGGTGCGCAGTCTCGACTACTATCTCTCCGACCCCCACCGCTGCAAAGCCCTCTGCTTCTGCTCCGACAAACGTCACGCCGCATTTATGGCCGACGCCCTCAACGCCGCGGGCCTGCGCGCCGCCTCGCTCACCAGCGACAATCAAAGCGAACGCACTGCCCTGAATCGCCAACTTGCCCAAGGGCGCATCAACTACCTCTGCGTGGAAGACATCTTCAATGAGGGCGTCGACATCCCCGAAGTTGACACCGTGCTCTTCCTGCGCCCAACCGACAGCTTGACCATCTTCCTGCAGCAACTCGGACGCGGCCTGCGTCTCGCTCCCGGCAAACAAGCCCTCACCGTGCTCGACTTCGTGGCTCAACTCAACCGCAACTACGATTATGCCGGGCGTTTCCGCTCTCTGATGCTTCGCCCCGAAAAGAATCTCAAAGAGCAAATCTCCAACGGCTTCACCGTGCTCCCCATGTGCTGCTCCATCCACCTGGAGGAGAAAGCTCGCCGAATGGTGTTGGACAATATCACATCGGCCATCTACGACCGCCGTCGCCTCATCACGGAGCTGCAATCCTACCCCTATACACCCACTCTGGCCAACTTCGTCGACCAAATCGGCCAAGACGTGCGCATCATCTACCGCGGCGGCAAATCCTGCTGGACCTCGCTGAAACGCGCAGCCGGAAAATGCAGCTATGCCGACGACGCCAACACCGGCATGTTCACTAAAGGCCTCGCCTCGCTCACCCACGTCAACAGTGCCGACTATCTGCGCTTCATCCTCGAGGTGATGAGCCGTCGGGGCGACATCTCCGCCATCTCCCCCGACCAAGAGCCCTACAGCGTGATGCTCTACTATTCGCTATTCCAAAACTCCATCCAAAAGCTCGGCTTCAGCTCCATAGCCCAAGCCCTGGCGCAGCTCAAACGCTACCCGCTCTTCGTTGACGAAATCACCCAACTGGCCCAATATCAACTCGACCACATCCAAGTGCGCACCTTCGACATCGGCGGCGACATGCCCGCCCATCTCGAGCAATATGGCTGCTATTCGCGCAACGAAATCCTCGCTCTGTTCGGCTACCAAACGGCCACCTGCAATATGCAAAGCTTCGGAGTGTTCGACGCCAAACGCTACAATGTGGAGCTGCTATTCGTCACCCTCAACAAGTCGGAGGCCGACTTCTCCCCCTCCACGCAATACGACGACTACGTGATCAACGACCGAATGTTTCACTGGCAATCGCCCAATTCCGAAGACCACGCAGGCAAAGGCGCCCGCTACGTCAACCAAGCCACCAACGGCAAACGCTTCCTCCTGTTTGTGCGCGACGAGAAACGCGATGGCTTCGGCCTCACTGCCGCATTCTTCTGCTTCGGCTTCGTGGACTACGTCCGCTCCTATGGTGACAAACCCATGAGCATCGAGTGGCAGCTGCGTCAACCCATACTCCCACAATTCATCAAAGCCGTATAATCCCCCTCGCATCAATGAAAGATAGAATCATCGCTTTCTGCTGGCAACACCTCCTGCTGGCCATATCTCTGCTAATCATGACTCTGGGCGTGGCCTGCTGCGTGCGCTCCGCCCTCGGCTCCAGCGTCATCAGCGTAAACCCCTACGTGATGCTCGAAGCCGGGCGTCTGGGCAAAGTGCCTGCGCTCACCATCGGTCAATACACCTATCTGATGAACGCCCTGTTTGTGGTGATGCAAATCGGCATACTTCGCCGCCGATTTGAATTGGTGCAGCTCTTCCAACTCATCATAGGCTTCGTCTTTGGCATGATGCTCGACCTCTGGATGACCCTCACCCCCTGGCTCGCCCCGGCCGACATCCTCTCGCAAACGGCCACGCAACTCGCCGGCTGCCTGCTGCTCGGCTGCGGCATAGCCTTTGAAGTGCGCTGCGGCTCCGTCACAATGCCCGGCGAGGGCATCTCCGTGGCCGTCAGCCAAGTCTCCGGAGTGGAATTCCCCAAAGTCAAAATAGCCATTGACGTAGCCCTGGTCTGCATCGGCGGCCTGCTCAGCTTCGCCCTCTTGGGCTCATGGCAATGGCACATCATCGGCCCCGGCACGCTCTTTGCCATGTTTTTCGTGGGTATCGTCGTGAAAGCCGTCACCCGTCGAACCCCCTGGTTTGACCGCCTACTGGCCTATCGTCCCGGCTTCCGCCGCTACATCTACGGCCTGGCCCGCCACCTCTACATCAAAAACTAATCACCCCGCGCGCCCGAGAACTAATTGTAGTCTTTGCTACCATTAGTAAATGCTACAATACGCCTTTTAGGCAACCGCCGCCATGAAAAATGCAATAGGCAACCGCCGCCATGAAAAATGCAATTTTATGTTGCATAACATATAAATTTCTGCACACCCTATCAAATAATATCGTACATTTGCGAATCTAATAACCTAAAAATCCTATGCTTCAAACCCAAATCATATACCACCACGCCGCTCCGGAGCCACCGCCACGGAGCCCCTAAACCATTGTGCGCTAAAATGCGCTAAAACTCACGCCCATGGCTTGCATTTCCCGGAAAAATTCCGTAACTTTGCAAACTATCATTATCACCCAACACGAAATTAACAAAACAAACATAACTAACCCTAATTTATCCCATAGATTTATGAAAAGAGTCTATACATTTGGCGACGGCAAAGCCGAAGGCAAAGCCTCTGAGCGCAACCTGCTCGGCGGCAAAGGCGCCAACCTCGCCGAGATGAACCTCCTCGGCATGCCCGTGCCTCCCGGCTTCACCATCACCACCGAAGTCTGCACCGAGTATACCCAATTTGGCCGCGACGAAGTAGTCAGCCGCATCCGCACCGACGTCGAAGCCGCCATCGCTCACGTTGAAAGCCTCACCGGCAAAAAATTCGACGACCCCTCCAACCCCCTGCTCGTTTCAGTACGCTCCGGCGCCCGCGCTTCAATGCCCGGCATGATGGACACCGTGCTC
>CAZJWM010000121.1:0-3223 GCA_964549975.1 uncultured Bacteroides sp.
CGGTGTGGAATGTCTGTTTGTCGTCGTGTTTCACGCTGTCGGCCGAGAAGGCTTCGCCGCCGAAGTAGCGGTCGTAGACCTCTTCGAGATAAGCGCTGGTGTGACCTTTGACGTAGGGCTTTTGGATGCAGCGGCCCGAGGGGGTGTAGTAGCGGGCCGTGGTGATGCGGATGGCGCTGCCGTCGTTGAGCGTGAGTTGCTCTTGCACGAGGCCTTTGCCAAAGGAGCGGCGTCCAACGATGAGGCCGCGATCGTTGTCTTGCATGGCGCCGGCAAAGATTTCGCTGGCGCTTGCCGAAAATTCGTCGATGAGCACCACCACCTGATGCTTCTTGCTGGCAAACGAGCCTGTGCCGTCGGCCGTGGCGCTCACCAGCTCTTGGCCGTCGCGACCGCGGGTGACCACTATGCCGGCTCCGGGCGAGAGAAATTCGTTGGCCATGAGGATGGCGTTGTCGAGAAATCCGCCGCCATTGCCGCGTAGGTCGATGATGAAGTCGGCGGCGCCGTCAGCGCCCAGGCGAATCAGTTCGGTGTAGAACTCGTCGAAGGTGTTGCGGGCAAACTTGTTGACTTTCACGTAGCCCACGCCGGGGGCTATGATATATGAGGCGTCGATGGAGGTGACGGGCACTTCGCCGCGAGTCACCGTGTAGGTCAATTCTTTAGCCGAGGAGGCGCGGCGCACACCGATTTTCACTTTGGTGTCGGCCTTGCCGCGGAGCAGTTTCTGCACCTTTTCGGCGAGGATGCCGTTGCCGGCCACCACCGAGTCGTTGATCGACACGATGCGGTCGCCGGCCATCAGGCCCACCTTTTCCGAGGGGCCGCCGCTCACCACTTCCGTGACCATAATCGTGTCGTTCTGCACCTGGAAGGCGATGCCCACGCCGGAGAACGAGCCCTCCAAGTCGGCATTGACCTGCTCCAAATCCGAAGCGGGGATGTAGGCCGTGTGGGGGTCGAAGTTTTGCAGGAATTGCGGGATAAACTCCTCCATCAGCGAGTCCATGTTCACATGGTCGACATAGCTTTCGGAGAGGAGGGTGAGAATTTCTTGAAATTTTTCAGTGCCGGTGGAACGTTGTTGGCGACGAGCCATCAGCGAGCCCATCCACAGGCCGGCCACCAGCGCAAAAGCCAGCACCAGGGGCATGCCCACGAGCCACGATTTATTTTGATTGTTCATTGCAGGGATTAAGATCGGAAATATGGTCACACTTCACTCCGGCGCGTTGGAGCAGTTCGAGGCCGTCGGCCAGGCGATATTCGTCGTGATAGACCACGCGGCGAATGCCGGCTTGAATGATGAGTTTGGCACACTCCAAGCAGGGCGAGGCCGTGACGTAGAGCGTGGCGCCGTCGGAGGAGTTGTTGCTGCGGGCCACCTTGGAGATGGCGTTGGCTTCGGCGTGGAGCACGTAGGGCTTGGTCCGGCCCTCGGCGTCTTCACACACATTTTCAAACCCGGAGGGCGTGCCGTTGAAGCCGTCGGAGATAATCATCGAGTCGCGCACGATGATGGCGCCCACCTGACGGCGAACGCAATAGGAGTTTTCAGCCCAAATGACGGCCATGCGCAGGTAGCGGCGGTCGATAGCGAGCTGTTTGGCAGAAGTTTCTACTTCCATAAACGTGTTTTGTTGCGGATAAATTGCCGACAAAGATAGCTATTTTAATTGAAACATGCAATCTAAAAACGAGCGCCCCCTCACGGGACGAACAGTTGGTCGGCCGTGACTTGGCTGTGAATCTCGTCGGAATACTTGTTGCGCTTCACTCCATTGGAGGTAATCAGCACCGGGGCAATGAACTTGCGCGCCGGAACGTAACGCTCCAACACGCTAATTTTAGTTTTGAGAGCGGTGTAGGCTGCCGAGGTCATGTCGTAGCCGTTGACGGCATACTTTATTTCGCAGAGGTTCAACACATTGTCGGCCCGGTCGATAAGCAAGTCGATCTGCACACCGGGATGATAGTCGTTCTTCTTCACAAACCACGAATAGAGGTTGGCCAGAATGCCGGAAATGCCTATTGCGGCTTTGATCTGACGAGTGTGAAGCAGACACACACGCTCAAAGGCCAGGCCACACCACGTGGCGTAGGCGGGCGTCTTCATAATCTTGGTCCAATATTCCTCGTCGATGCCGTGAGCCGACTTCACAAAGTGATAGTAGAAGAGCGTGTAGCAATCGGTGAGCTGATAGATGGCGCTCTTTGTTTTCTTGTCGAGGCCGCAATATTTGCGCACAAATCCACACTCAATCAGATCAGTGAGTATGCGGCTCAGTCTGCCATTGCTGTCGAGTCGGGCTTGGGCAATGATTTCGTCGCGGGTGAGGCCACACTGTTTGCCCGAGAGCGCTTCCACCACAGAGATATATTTGTCGGGGGTGCTAAACATCGACTCATAGATGTAGCGAAACTCGTCGTGGAGTTCGCCGTCCTCTTTCAAGAAGAGATTGTTGATATTTTGGCCGATACTCAGAGCCGGATCAAGTTTGGTCCAATAGTAGGGCACCCCGCCCATGGCCATATAGCCTTCGATGATCATGTTGCGGCTGAGCGACAGCTTCAGCATGCGTGCCAGCTCCTCGCACTCGCATAGCGAGAATTGTTTCAGACGCATGCGATAGGTGACGCGATTATATAGGCCGCCTTTCGAGCGGAAAATCTTGTTGATGATCCACGAGGTGGCGCTGCCGCAAATGATTAGCAGAATATCTCGGCGTGCAGAGGCCCAGGAGTTCCAAAAGTGTTCGAACGCGGGGATAAACCCGGAATTGCGTGAGTCCATCCAGGGAAGTTCGTCGAGAAAAATCACTTTGCGACGAGCACGCGATTTGCTCACCAGATGTTGCAACAGGATGAATGCGTCAAACCAGTCTTTGGGCGCACTCTCACGTGGGCTAAGTCCCTGCTCAATGAGGTTGCGATGAAACACGTTGAGCTGCTCCTGATTCGACACGTTGTAGACCCCGGCATGTTGGAAGGTGAATTTGCCCTCAAACGCACGGCGAATGAGGTAGGTCTTCCCAACACGTCGACGGCCGTAGACAGCAACGAATTCGGAGTTGTCTGATTTGTAGGCTCGCGTCAGCCTTTGGATTTCTTCTTTGCGTCCGATTATCATAGCTTTAGGTTTTGCCACAAAGTTACAAAATAAATTTGAATTATTGCCAAATGTGGGTCAAAAAAGTGAGATTTGGACACTTTTCGACGC
>CAZJWM010000121.1:3323-4731 GCA_964549975.1 uncultured Bacteroides sp.
GTGGGTCAAAAAAGTGAGATTTGGACACTTTTCGACGCGAAATCGCAGGGGCGATTACTTGCCAAATGTGGGTTAAAAAAGTGAGATTTGGACACTTTTCGACGCGAAATTGCAGGGGCGTGCAGCGAGGTGGAATAGTGCGAGTCTAACCAACTTGAGAGTCACCACAATGTGTACCTTCGGCACACATCCGCTTCATCCCATCCACCGGGCACACGGTCGCCGTGGGCTCCCTTTGTACCCGGTTAACACTCAATATGCGCCTCCCGGCGCATCCACTGCGACAATACTCATCTATCAATCAGATACTTAAGCAAAGCACATCGCCGTAGGCGCACCGGTAGCGACCCACTATAAAGCACAATTGCCACATGCTGATTCCCAACATAGTGTATGGCAAGAGCTCGCCGGGGGTTAGAATTCGGAGGTGAAGTGGAAGCGGATGGCGGGGAAGTCGTTTTGGGCCATGGTGAGCACATAGCCGGAGTCGGCCAGGAAGACGTCGCGGCCGTCGCGGTCGGTGGCCATGAACTGATATTTGCGCTTCTTGAAGGCTTCGAGTTCGGCAGGGTCGTCGCTCTCAATCCAGCAGGCTTTGTAGAGCGAAATCGGTTCCCAGCGACATTGTGCGCCATATTCGTGGAGCAGACGATATTGAATCACTTCAAACTGCAGTTGGCCCACCGTGCCGATGATTTTGCGGCCGTTGAATTGGTTGGTGAATAGCTGGGCCACGCCTTCGTCCATGAGCTGCTGCACACCCTTGTCAAGCTGCTTCGACTTCATGGGGTCGGTGTTTTCGATATATTTGAACATTTCGGGCGAGAAGCTGGGCAGGCCGCGATAGTGGAGCAGCTCGCCGCAGGTGAGGGTGTCGCCGATTTTGAAGTTGCCGGTGTCGGGGATACCCACGATGTCGCCGGGATAGGCCTCGTCGACGATGCTCTTTTTCTGCGCCATGAAGGCCGTGGGGGCAGCGAAGCGCAGGGTCTTGCCGGAGCGCACGTGCAGATAGGGAGCATTGCGTTCAAACTTGCCGGAGCAGACCTTCACGAAGGCTATGCAGCTGCGGTGGTTGGGGTCCATGTTGGCGTGGATTTTGAAGACGAAACCGCTGAAGGGCTCTTCGTCGGGCATGACGGTGCGCTCCTCGGCGGCAGTGGGCTTGGGCGCGGGGGCAATCTGCACGAAGCAGTCGAGCAATTCTTTGACGCCGAAGGTGTTGAGCGCCGAGCCGAAGAACACCGGGGCCACTGCGGCCGAGCGATAGGTCTCCACGTCGAATTCGGGGTATACGCCCTGACTCAGCTCCAGGTCTTCGCGGTGCTTGGCGGCGTCGGCAGCGCCCACGGCCTCGTCGATGCGAGGGTCGTTGACGTCGTCGATTTCCACGCGCTCGCTCACGCGC
>CAZJWM010000122.1:0-4605 GCA_964549975.1 uncultured Bacteroides sp.
GAGCGGCGTCATGAAATATGGCGACAAATTCGCCGAAGGCCTCGAGCGCGGCGAATGGAACCTGGCCGACGTGGACATGGACCAAGTGGCCCAGTCGCAAGCCGCTTTGGTGTTCGGCCAGATGAATGAGCCCCCGGGCGCACGTCTGCGCGTGGCTCTGACCGGCCTGACCGTGGCCGAGCAGTTCCGCGACCAAGATGGCGGCGGCAAGGACATCCTGCTCTTCATCGACAACATCTTCCGCTTCACCCAAGCCGGCTCAGAGGTGTCGGCGCTGCTGGGCCGTATGCCTTCGGCCGTGGGCTATCAGCCCACTCTGGCCTCCGAAATGGGCACCCTGCAGGAGCGCATCACCTCCACCAAGAACGGTTCGATCACCTCGGTGCAAGCCATCTACGTGCCTGCCGACGACTTGACCGACCCGGCTCCGGCCACCACCTTCAACTTCCTGGATGCCACCACCGTGCTTTCGCGTAAGATTGCCGAGCTGGGCATCTACCCCGCCGTGGATCCTCTGGAATCCACCTCGCGAATCCTCGACCCCAACATCATCGGCGAAGACCACTATCAAACCGCCCAAGCCGTGAAGCAGCTCCTGCAGAAGTATAACGAACTGCAAGACATCATCGCCATCCTCGGCGTCGATGAGCTCTCTGACGAAGACAAGCTCGTGGTGGCCCGCGCACGTCGCGCACAGCGCTTCCTGTCGCAGCCCTTCCACGTGGCCGAACAGTTCACCGGTCTGCCCGGCGTGATGGTGCCTCTGAGCGAAACCATCCGCGGCTTCAAGATGATTCTCAGCGGCGAAATGGACGAATATCCTGAGCAGGCCTTCCTCAACGTCGGCACCATCGACGAGGCCATTGCCAAGGGTAAGAAGATGCTTGCCGAAGTTCAATAATCAGGAAGTTTAATTCAGCAAACTGTATAACCAATGATTCTACGTATCATCTCCACCGACGACGTGATTTTCGAGGGCGAAGCCACCATGGTGACTCTGCCCGGCGAGATGGGCTCATTCAGCGTGTTGCCCCACCACGCCTCGTTGGTCTCCACCCTGACGCAGGGCACCATCGTGTATCGCGAGCCTTCGGGCGAGGAACACACTGTGGCCACCGACGGCGGGCTGGTCGACGTGGACCACGACGTAGTGTCGGTGTGCGTTTATTAACCCCCAATAAATTGTGAGAGAATGAAGCAGCTCAAAGCTATAATTCTTCTGATGGTGATGACCCTGAGCGGCATCTTGAGCCTGAGCGCTCAGGAGGCTGAGCAGAAAGAGTCGTCGCTGCCGTTCGACCCCAAAGAGGTGATTTTCGAGCACCTCTGCGACGCCTACGGCTGGGAAGTGCCCTTCAACCATCACAGTCGCATCCCTCTGCCCATGATTCTGGTGGCAGCCGACGGCTCGTGGCATTGCTTCAGCTCGTCGCATATCCACCACAAAGGCGAGGTCTACACCGACGGCGCCTACTCTTGGACGGTGCCCGCCGAAGGGCCCAACAAGGGCAAGTGTGTGCAGATAGCCGCCGACGGCACCGAGTTGGCGCCCAAGGCCGACCTATCGATCACCAAAGATGTGTGTGGAATCTTCATCTCCGTGATTGTGGTGTTGCTGGTGTGCCTGCCCGTGGCTCGTTGGCATCGTCGCAAAGGCTATCAGGCGCCACGCGGCTTTGTGGGCGCAGTGGAGAGCCTCATTGAGTTTGTCTATTCCGGCGTG
The DNA here is from genome assembly GCA_964549975.1 of uncultured Bacteroides sp. Lineage (GTDB taxonomy): Bacteria > Bacteroidota > Bacteroidia > Bacteroidales > Muribaculaceae > UBA3263. The sequence goes on from CAZJWM010000122.1 coordinate 1,724, forward strand.
ATCAAGCCCTCGCTGGGGCAGGATGCGCGCCGCTTTGCTCCGTATCTTCTGACGGTGTTTATGTTCATCTTTGTCACCAACCTGTTGGGACTGATGGTCATCTTCCCCGGCGGCGCAAACATCACCGGCAACATATGCGTGACGCTGGTGTTGGCGCTGTTCACCTTCTTCCTCACCAATTTGCTTGCTCGCAAGCACTATTGGAAAGAGATCTTCTGGCCGGATGTGCCCATCTGGCTGAAGTGTCCGCTTCCCATCATGCAGATGATCGAAATCTTTGGCATGTTCACCAAACCCGCGTCGCTGACCATTCGATTGTTTGCCAACATGATTGGTGGCCATATGATTGTGATTGTGTTGTCGCTCATCATCTTCATCTTGGCAGATATGGGTGCCGCAGTGGTGGGAGCCACCACGGTGGTGTCTGTCTGCTTCAGCATCTTCATGTTGCTGCTCGACGTGCTGGTGAGCTTCATCCAAGCCTACGTGTTCACCATGCTCAGCACGACCTTCATCTCCGCAGCTCAAGAGCGCGGCCATGAAGAGCACCATGCCGAGCCCGCTCTCTCCAAAGAATAACAACTAAAAAAAACAACTAACCTAATAACCCCCTAAAACTCTACAGCTATGTTAGCTCAGATTCTCATCGAAAACGCCCCCATCGTTCTCAAGACTCTTGCAGCCGGTTTCGGCGCAGGCATCGCAGCCATCGGCGCAGGCCTCGGCATTGGCAAGATTGGCAGCGCAGCCATGGAAGCCATCGCTCGTCAACCCGAAGCCGCCGGCGACATCCGCAGCTCCATGATCGTGATTGCCGCTCTGGTTGAAGGTGTGGCTCTGTTTGCCGTAATCGTTTGCTTGCTCTGCCTCTTCCTCGGCTAATAGTTAAATAAGACTCCAAACAGAGACGTCCTATGGAACTGTTTTCACTTGACTTCGGTCTGGTCTTCTGGATGTTTGTGAGCTTCGTCGTGCTCTTCTGCATCATGTGGAAGTGGGCGTGGCCTGCAATCATGAAGGGAGTGGATAGCCGTGCCGAGCTCATTGACAAAGGTGTGCTCTATGCCCGCGAAGCCAAGGAGCAGCTCGACAATGCCAAGCAGCAGGCCGAACATTTCGAAGCCGAAGCACGCAGCCGCCAGGCCGAAATCGTGCGCGAGGCCGAGCAGATGAAGATTCAAATCATCGAAGAAGCCCGCGCCGAAGCAGCCCGCGAAGCCAAAAAGGAGATGGAAGCCGCCCAGGTGGCCATCCAGCAGGCTCGCAAGGAGGCTCAACTCTCGTTCCGCAATGAGGTCAACGCAGCAGCCATTGAGATTGCACGCAGTGTGGTGCGTGGTCAGCTGGCCGACTCCGCAGCGCAGGCTCAACTGGTTGACACCCTGATTGACCAATTTGAAGAGGGCAAAAACTAAAACACCATCCACCGCATGAATCAAGGACTCATTCCTCGTCGCTATGCCAAGGCACTGATGCAGCAGGCCGTTGAGCTGGGAGTGGACTCTCAGCTCTACGTCGTGATGCAATCGGTGAGTCGCGCTTTTGCCGACACTCCGGAGCTTCAGCGCGCAATGGACAATCCGCATGTGGCGGCCGCCGACAAGCAAGCCCTTGCTCAGACTGTGGCCGATGCTACCGATGCATCGGCCCCGGCAAAGCAACTGCTCAGCGACTTTGCCAAGCTCTTGACGCAAAATCGCCGCATGGGCTCCTTGCGCGACATTGCCCTGGCCTATCAGACGCTCTATCGTCAGGCCAAAAAGATATATCGCGTGTGTGTGACCACCGCCTCGGCGCTCCCTGCGGCCGAGAGCAGCCGTCTGCGCTCACTGGTGGAGCGTCAGATTGAGGCCATGGGTGGCGGCACCGCCGAATTCTCCGAAGCAGTCGATTCTCAGCTCATCGGCGGCTTCACCATTAGCATTGACAACGATGTGCTCGACGCCTCCGTTGCCAACGAACTGAAACAATTGCAAATCAAACTCCTTAGCCATTAACTCTCTGCAAGATGACAAATCCAAGCGAGATATCACAAGTATTAAAGCAGCAGCTTGAAAACGTCAATCGTAAAGTGGCGTTTGAAGAAACCGGCACGGTGCTCGATGCCGGCGACGGCGTGGCCCACGTCTATGGTCTCGACAACGTGTGCGCCAACGAACTCGTGGAGTTCGAAAACGGCGTGAAAGGCGTGGCCCTGAACCTTGAAGAAAGCAACGTCGGCGTGATTCTGCTCAACAACGTTAACCGCGTGACCGAAGGCATGAAAGTGCGACGCACCGGCGAAATTGCTTCCATCCCCGTGGGAGAAGGCTTGCTTGGACGCGTTATCAATGTGTTGGGTGAGCCCGTCGACGGTCGCGGCCCCATTGAAGGCACCACCTATCTATTGCCTCTGGAACGCAAAGCCCCGGGCGTGATCTACCGTCAGCCGGTGAAGACCCCACTGCAGACCGGCATCAAAGCCGTCGACTCAATGGTGCCCATTGGTCGCGGTCAACGTGAACTTATTATTGGCGACCGTCAGATCGGCAAGACTGCCATCGCCATCGACACTATCATCAACCAGCGCTCCAACTTCGAAGCCGGCAAACCCGTCTATTGCATCTACGTGGCCATCGGTCAGAAGGCCTCGTCGATTGCCGCCACTGTGGAAACCCTCCGCAGCCACGGCGCTATGGACTACACCGTGGTGGTTTCGGCCTCCGCAGCCGACTCGGCAGCCATGCGCTATTACAGCCCCTTTGCCGGTGTGGCCATCGGCGAATTTTTCCGCGACACCGGCCGCGACGCCCTCATCGTCTACGATGACCTCTCGAAGCAGGCCGTCAGCTATCGCGAAATCTCGCTGATTTTGAAGCGTCCCTCCGGACGTGAGGCTTATC
>CAZJWM010000123.1:0-4509 GCA_964549975.1 uncultured Bacteroides sp.
GCCAACTACGAGCCCAAAGACGTGGCCCACTTTGAATACTCCTGGCAATGGGCCTACCGCGAACGCTTCGAAAAGGCCGGCCTGACAGCCATCCTGGGCTGCGGCTTCGACCCCGGAGTTAGCGGCGTGTTCACCGCCTATGCCGCCAAGCACCACTTCAGCGAAATGCACTATCTCGACATTGTGGACTGCAACGCCGGCGACCATGGCAAAGCTTTTGCCACCAACTTCAATCCCGAAATCAACATTCGCGAAATCACCCAAAACGGCCGCTACTGGCAAGATGGCAAATGGGTGACCACCGGCCCGCTGGAAATCCACGGTGCGCTGACCTATCCTCGCATCGGCGCTCGCGACAGCTACCTGCTCTATCACGAAGAGCTCGAAAGTCTGGTGATCAACTATCCCACCATCAAGCGTGCACGCTTCTGGATGACCTTCGGCCAGGAATATCTGACCCACCTGCGTGTGATTCAAAACATAGGCATGGCGCGCATCGACGAGGTGGACTACAACGGCGTGAAAATCGTGCCGCTGCAATTCCTCAAGGCCGTGCTGCCCAATCCTCAAGACCTCGGCGAAAACTATCAGGGCGAAACCTCGATTGGCTGCCGCATCTCCGGTAAGGGCAAAGACGGACAGCCGCTCAACTACTATATCTTCAACAACTGCAGCCACCACGCCGCCTACCTCGAAACCGGTATGCAGGCCGTGAGCTACACCACCGGCGTGCCCGCCATGGTGGGCGCCATGATGTTCCTCACAGGCAAGTGGGTGAAACCCGGCGTGCACAATGTGGAAGAATTCGACCCGGATCCCTTCTTGGATCAACTGGCCAAAAACGGTCTGCCCTGGGAGGAAATCATCGGCGGCGACCTCGAAGTGGACAAACTCTAAACAAACATATATATTAATTAATTCCTCAATTGTAAGAATCCATGAAGAAGCCTTACGTATTGGGTATCGACATAGGCGGCACCAACACGGTGTTCGGCGTAGTTGATGCTCGTGGCACTGTGATCGCCTCCGGCGCAATCAAAACTCGCAAACACGACGTGTTTGACGACTATATTAACGAACTCCACGAAGGTGTTGAAAAGATCTTCGAAGAGAATCATATCGCTGCCGACTCAATCCACGGCATTGGAGTAGGGGCCCCTAACGGCAACTTCTACACCGGCAACATTGAGTTTGCACCCAACCTGCCCTGGCGTGGCACACTGCAACTTGCCGCCAAGCTCGAAGAAGCCTTCGGCATTCCCTGCGCCGTGACCAACGACGCCAACGCTGCCGCCATCGGCGAAATGACCTATGGCGCAGCTCGCGGCATGAAAGACTTCATCATGATCACATTGGGCACGGGCGTCGGCTCCGGCGTGGTGTCAAACGGTCAGATGATCTATGGCGCCGACGGCATGGCCGGCGAACTGGGCCACATCGTGGTGCGCCGCGGCGGCCGTCTCTGCGGCTGCGGTCGCAAAGGCTGCTTGGAGACCTACTGCTCCGCCACCGGCGTGGTGCGCACAGCCCTTGAGCTGCTCGATGCCAACCCCACTGCCGCCACACTGCTTCGCAACATCCCCTCCGGCGAACTCACCTCAAAGGACATCTACGACGCAGCCATGGCCGGCGACGAAATGGCTCAAAACGTGTTTGAAATGACCGGCCGCGTGCTTGGCGAAAGCCTCTCAGACTTTGCTGCCTTCACCTCGCCCGAAGCATTCGTGATTTTCGGCGGCCTGGCCAAGAGCGGCGACCTGCTCTTCAAACCTATGATTGAAGCCTTCGAAGCCAACCTGTTGCCCTTCCACAAAGGCAAAATCAAAATTCTCCCGTCGGCTCTGAAAGAGGCCGATGCAGCCGTGCTCGGCGCAAGCGCCCTGGGCTGGGAGGCTAAATTCACCACCAAAACTCAAGAATGAATTTCGCAGAAAAAGCCTACGAAATATTCCACGACGCCACAGTGGCCTATCACCGCGCTGACGACGTCGACGCACCTTCAACCGACCCGTATGAAAGCGGGTCGATTGAAGCTGTGTTGTGGGAAAAGAACCACGTTGATGCCGTGCAATGGCATCTTGAAGATATAATCCGCGACCCGCAAATCGACCCCGTGGCCGCCCTGGCGCTGAAGCGCCGCATTGACCGCAGCAACCAAGTGCGCACCGACATGGTGGAGGAGCTCGACAGCTATTTCCGCGCAAAATATGCCGACGTGAAGCCCCGACCTGACGCCACCATCAACACCGAGAGCCCTGCCTGGGCACTGGATCGTCTGTCGATTTTGGCTCTGAAAATCTATCACATGCAGGCCGAAACAGACCGCACAGATGCCACCGATGAGCATCGCCAACGTTGCGCAGCCAAACTGGCCGTGCTGCAAGAGCAGCGCGTCGACCTAATCACCGCCGTCGGCCAACTGCTCGACGACATTGCTGCCGGACGAAAATACATGAAAGTGTATCGGCAGATGAAAATGTATAACGACCCCTCGACCAACCCCGTTCTCTATGCCGCAGGAAAATAATCCCAACCTGATGGACATCCATTCGGAGGCCGGACGCCGTCCGCGTTCGGAGATGGAGCGCGACGTTGAAAAAGCGTTGCGCCCCTCGGAGTTTGACGCCTTCAATGGTCAGGACAAGATTATTGAAAACCTGAAAGTGTTTGTGGCCGCAGCTCGTGGTCGCGGCGAAGCTCTCGACCACACCCTGCTATACGGTCCTCCCGGCCTTGGCAAAACCACCCTCAGCGGCATCATAGCCAACGAACTTGGGGTGGGGATGAAGGTCACCTCGGGCCCGGTGCTCGACAAGCCCGGCGACCTGGCCGGCATACTCACGTCGCTGGAGGAAAACGACGTGCTCTTCATCGACGAAATCCATCGTCTGAGCCCCGTGGTGGAGGAGTATCTCTACTCCGCCATGGAGGACTACAAAATCGACATTCTCATAGACAAAGGCCCCGGTGCCCGCTCGGTGCAACTGACGCTCAACCCCTTCACGCTGGTTGGCGCCACCACTCGCAGCGGTCTGCTCACCGCGCCGCTGCGTGCCCGCTTCGGCATCAACTTCCACTTGGAATATTACGACCACATCACCCTCGAACGCATCATCCTGCGCTCAGCCGGATTGCTTGGGGTGGGGTGCTCGGCCGAAGCCGCCCACGAGATTGCCCTGCGCAGCCGCGGCACCCCGCGTATTGCCAACTCGCTGCTGCGCCGAGTGCGCGACTTTGCCCAAGTGAAGGGCACCGGCAGCATCGACCCGGAGATAGCGCGCTACGCACTTGAAGCCCTCAACATCGACCGCTACGGACTCGACGAAATCGACAACAAGATTCTCACCACCGTGATCGACAAATTCGGCGGCGGCCCCGTGGGACTTTCCACCATAGCCACAGCCATTGGCGAAGACCCCGGCACGGTGGAGGAGGTCTACGAACCGTTTCTCATCCAAGAAGGCTTCATCAAGCGCACACCCCGAGGCCGCGAAGTCACTCTGCAAGCCTACAACCATCTCCACAAACCGCTGCCCACACGCGGCGATTCGCCAACACTCTTCTAAACCCCACTCGCCCAATGAACCGACTCACACTTCTCGCCGCTGCCGCAGGCCTGAGCTTCGGCGCCTATGCTGCCAATCCAACCGGAACCGTCGCATTTGAACTCCGCGCCGATTCCACAGTGTGCAAAGACGCCGAAATCGGCTACGTGGCCCATCGCTACAGCGTGATGTGGCCCACGGCCCTGTTTGACTGCCAGCTCGACTCCGTCAGGCAGGCAATAGTGGTCAACGCCTTCGGCGACGAGTCGGGAAAATTCGACAAAGCCGTCGCACGATTCATGGATAGCGAAACGCCGGAGAATCCCGTTGCGGCCACGTTTGACGAGCTTCGCGCCATCGAAGAGCCCTACACATCGTTTGACGTAAACGTCACGGTGGACCACCTGTCGCCGCAGCTGTTGGTGATGCGCACCGACTTCTACGAATATTACAAAGGCGCCGCCCACGGGATGTATGGCGTGGACTACGTGAACTATTCCACCAAGCTCAACCGCATACTCACGGCCGAGAATATGTTTCGCCCCGAAGCCAAGCCCCAACTTTTGGCAAAAATTAACGAAGTGGCCCATGAGCTCTACGATTCGGCCGACCTGCCCGGCGAGATTGAACACGTTGGCTCGGTGAGAATCACCGACTCACACGTCGTAATCATCTATCAACCATACGAGATAGCCACTTTTGCTGCCGGATTGATTGAACTACCCATCGAAAGATACGTGGCTGCAGAGTGGGCAAACCCCGATGTGGCCGACGTCTTGCGGTAGGGCGAAACGCCCCACAAAAAGGCGATTTTTTGAAAAAAGTTGCGAAAAAATTTGCACAGTTCAAAAATAGTCCCTACCTTTGCAGTGCCTTTCGGGAGAGAGGGGCACAACAAAAGAAATAAATGATTCGCTAGCTCAGTTGGTAGAGCACAACACTTTTAATGTTGGGGTCCTGGGTT
>CAZJWM010000124.1:0-4497 GCA_964549975.1 uncultured Bacteroides sp.
CAGGGTGGTGTATGTATGATTGTGTTTCATGCTGTAATTTTTATTAGCGGTGGTTATTTGGGGGAGTGGGTTAGGAGCCATCTGACGCGTTCGTTGATGGCGGTTGTCTTGTCGGCTTCGCTATAGTGGTGGTAGCATCCGGAGGTCATGCCTGACTCGAGTTTGGCCTGAGAGCAGTTGCCGCAACACAGCGGATAGATGGAGCAGGCTCGGCAGGTGGGGTTGCTCCATTTGATGGCGTCGCGGGCGGCGGAGCGTTCGTTCCATTCAATGGTGCCGTCGGCTGTGAGCCGACCTTCGGCGCGGTCGGGGATGAAGTCGCGCGCGGTGCAGCGAAACACGTTGCCGTCGTAGTTGACCAGCGCGTGGTTGGTGTGGTCGGCGTAGCAGCGATAGCGGTTGGCGCATTTCTTGGCGCTGATGGTCAGGCCAAGCGCTTTGAAGGCTCGCCGCAGGTTTTCCTCATATTCAGCGGTTTGGGTGGGCGAGGTTTCGGTGGCGGCGGCGTCTTGCCAGACTTGGTGCATGTCTATGGTTAGGCGCGAGCGGTCGGTGATGCCGTGTTGAGCCAGAGTGTCGTCGATGTCGGAGGCCACGTCGAGAAATGAGGTGACATTCTGTCGGGTGAAGTTGCAGCGCAGAATCAGGCCCATGTTTGGGCGGGCAAGGATTTTGGCGCAGTTGTTTAGGATGGTGTGGTAGGAGCCTTCGCCGGCGCGCGTTTTTCTCACTTGGTTGTGAAACGTTTCGTTGCCGTCGAGGGTGATTTGAAATTCCACGTGGCAGGCGGTCTGCTCGAAATAGTCGAGCAGCGCGTCGGTGAGCAGTGTGCCGTTGGTGACGAAGCTGTAGGTCAGTGGCACGTTGTGGGCGTGACATTCTTCCAAGGCGTGGTCAATGATTCTGCGGCCCACTTTGTCGAAGTTGAGAAGCGGTTCGCCGCCAAAAAATCCTATGTTTAGGCTGTGGAGTTTGCCGGAGCCGACTTTCGCGCTGATGAGGCGGCAGATGCGCTCCAGAATTGGGGCGGGCATATTCAGGTTGCCGGCATGGTTTTCGTAGCAATACCAGCAGTGCATGTTGCAGTTGAGCGTGGGGTTGACCGACAGCGAGAAATGCTCCTCGTCGGTGTCGTCGTGGTGCCACTTGTCGATGAGCGTTTGCAATTCGTCGGCTTGGTTGTCAACGATGAAGCCGTTCTCTTTCAGATAGTTGAAAAATTGGCTGTGGAGTTGCTCTATTTCGTCGGCGCTGTGGTCGGCGAATATGCGGGCCACTTCGCCCGAAAGGGCACACGTGATGTCGCTCAGTGCATTGTAGAGCACCTGCTGGCCGTCAATGTTGACCAGACTGTTGTATTGGCTTTTCTTCATGTTTTACGGCATTTAGAGATAGGTAAATTGATTCGATGGCATAGCCCAACACGTTTGGAGAGTCGAGAATCCATTGGTTGGGATTTTTTGGCACAAAGCGCGAGGGTGAAACCACGTCCATTGGGCGCATCGTGGCGTAGGCAAAGTCGCTGCAGGAGCTGCTGCGCAGCAGTTGCGCGGCATAGGTGCAGGTCTTCGTGTCGGTGGAGCGGTTCACTGTCTCTTGGGCTGTTTGCATCAGTTCGTCGAGGAAGTTTGCATCGAAGCCGTGGGCGCCGACGGTGGCCAGACGCGTGACGACGTAGCAAAAAATCCCACCGATGCCCTCCATAAAGGAGTCGCTCAAGATGCGGTGAGGCGAGTATTGCGAAATGATTTTGTCTATTTGGGTGAGCAGCGGCGTCAAATCGTCTTCCAGCAGGCGATGTTGGCTGAGGTAGAGCAGTGCCCAGCCGATGCCGGAGAATCCGCTTCTGAAGCTGAAGTCGGCGGTTTGATGCTCAATGGCCTCGGCCACTTGGTGAAACAGCTCCGCGGTGAGAGTTGCGGCCGCGGTTGATTCGCCGGGATATAGCTCAAGATATTCTACTAAAAAGAGAAGGCGCCCTGCGGCGCCGCCATCAGCAAATCCCGGGCCAAGAGCCGACCGAGAGGCCGAGGCGATGAGCCGATTGGCCACACTGCGAGCCAATGCGGGCGTCTGCTCCAACATGGCGTGTTGCACAGCGCAAGCGTTGACGTTCAAGTCCACCACAGCCGTGAAGCGTTGGCGCGTGGCCTCGGCAAAGCGTTGGCGCACGTAGGCAATCTCCGATTCGTTGGCGCGAAGCAACTGTTTGGCCACGGCGTAGGCTTGGGGCATACGTCGACGGGCCGAGCAGTGAGCCAGACAGCGGTCGGCCGTCGGGAAGAGCATTTCGGCAATGGCCAAGTAGTTGTAGACAAACGCATTGTCGGAGACGTAGAATTCCTGCTTGGTCTTATAGAAATGTCCGATTTCGATTTGGGGAATATAGCCGCATCCGCCCCCTTCGAGCCACGCTTTCAAGCTGATGCACGCTTCCTCGCTGCCAAAGTGCAGAAGTCCGCGCATGCCTGTGATTTCTTGCCAATAGCCCTTTTCGGCGGCATAGCATGCGCCCAACACGGCGCAGATTTCGTCGTCGGCCAATCCGGCAACGCTGTCGGTGACGTTTTCGAGCCATTGTATGCCGGGCAGGAGCGAGTCTTCGCGAAAGGTGAGATATGCGCCGCGGCAGGCTTTGTGGGTGGGATCAGGGGTAATGCAGCCGGGCGTCGGCTCGGTGATTGGAATGGTGCGACAGCAGTATAGGCGCCGCGGATTGCGGGCAATGGCGTCGGTGAGAATGCGTGCCCAACCCTGCGTGAAGAAGCGCATATGGGCATCGATGAGTATAAAATATGGCGTCGGGGCCAACTTCACGCCGCGCTCTTTCGAGAGGGCAGCGCCGAGTCGATGGGGGTTCACGTAATATCTCACGCCATAGGGAGCCAAGGCGGTTTCGTAGTCGTAGTCGGCAGCAGAGGCGTCGTTGATCACCACTATTTCCACATCCTCGCCGGCGGTGTCGCGGATGCTTTTCACCGTGGCGGCCACTTGTGCCCGTTCGTTCAAAAAAGGTATCACCACGGTGAGTTTCGCATCTGAGGTGGACTCAACCTGTGGTGTTTTTTCCAACAGCTCGATGTCACGGGCCACAATCCAATCGCAGGCCTGTCGGCGCAGACTCTCTGTCAGCTGAGCTTGTAGGGCAGACTTTGCGGTGGAAATTTGCTGCTCGGATTGGCGATATTTCAGCACCACATCTGGCAGATTGTGCAGCTTTCGGCCTTGTTGCAACATCCTGATCCAGAGGTCATAGTCTTCAGCGTAGGCATACTCCGAGCGATAGGGCCCGGGCAGCTGACGTAGGGCCTCGGCGCGCATCATCACGGTGGGGTGAGCCAGCGCGCATGAGTCAATCATGTGGAGCATGGTCACCTCTTGCGGCAGGTCGGTGACACGCGGTTTGCCTGTGCCGAATGTTTGGATATTGCCGCCCACCACGTCAACTTCAGGGTGTTGTTCAAGGTAGGCCAACTGTCGGGCAAGCCTGTCGGGCATCATCACGTCGTCGGCATCCATCCGCGCAATATAGTCGCCTGTGGCTGAATTGACTGCCAGATTTAGCGAGGATATGTAGTCGTGTTTGTTGCGAATCAAACGGATACGCGGGTCGTCATACGACCCGACGATATCCGCACTATCATCTGTGGAACCATCATCAACAATAATCAACTCGAAATTCGCATATGTCTGTGCGAGCACACTATCGATGCTCTCACGTAAATAGCGCGAGGCATTGTATGCAGGCATACACACTGTGATATAGTGATTCTTGGTTTTCATTTAAAGTTTTTTTGTGTTGTGGCAGCAAAGTTATAACGTATTTTTTAATTCTCCAAATATTTTCAAGAAAAAATTACAAAATAATTGTTACACCATTATACATAATCTTGCAGTAGGTGGTGGTAATTCGCCTCAACACCATCCGGCCTAAAGCACTCGTCGCCACCTACGCCGCCTTGGCAAGCGCCACTTCAGTAGAGCTGAGCGAGGCTCTCATCCGAATTACCGTAAGGATTTTTTAGATATGAAAGAATTTATCACAAAATTATTTGGATGTTAACTAAATAGTCTATAACTTTGGCGCGAGTTCCAATAGTGACAACTCACAACTTTTTTTTATAATATAACAGATATTATGAAACTCAATAACATCCTCGAGGAGGTGCGTACAGATTACACACCCCTGACAAGAGATGCCGAAGGCAACCTCCGAGGCGGTTTCGGCACGATTTACTCAACGGTGTCAGGCGACTCCACCGTCAACAACTGCGCCTGCGGTAGCAATAACTGCAACTGCATGACCGGACAACGCGCAACTCCCGTAAATAATTGCACCTGCCCGGGCAATTCAGGTTCATTTAACGCCTCGAAAGACAATTGTGGGTGCGAAACGGTTTCTACTTCAAACAATTGTAACTGCGATGCCGCCACCACTACCAAATCGGCCGGCAGCTCATCGCTCGTGACCCTCTTCTAAAAGCTATGGCCAGATTT
>CAZJWM010000125.1:0-4486 GCA_964549975.1 uncultured Bacteroides sp.
AGGTTGTTCTGGGGAATGTAGGAGAAGAGGTCGCGCACGATGCGGATTGCGTCTTCGCCATCTTCGGCGGCAAAGTGAGCCACGCCGCTCTTGGTGCTGTGCACTTCGGCGCCACCCAGGGCTTCTTGGCTGACGTCTTCGCCGGTGACGGTCTTAACCACCTTGGGGCCGGTGAGGAACATGTAGCTGATGCCCTTGGCCATGATGGTGAAGTCGGTCAGCGCGGGCGAATAGACGGCGCCGCCGGCGCAGGGGCCGAGGATTGCTGAGATTTGGGGGATAACGCCGGAGGCCATGATGTTGCGCTGGAAGATTTCAGCGTAGCCGGCCAGGGCGTTGATGCCCTCTTGGATGCGGGCGCCGCCCGAGTCGTTGAGGCCGATGACGGGTGCACCCATCTTCATGGCCATGTCCATGACCTTGCAGATTTTCAGGGCCATGGTCTCCGACAGGGAGCCGCCAAACACTGTGAAGTCTTGTGCAAACACATAAACCAGTCGGCCGTCGATGGTGCCGTAGCCGGTCACCACGCCGTCGCCGGGGAAGGATTTCTTCTCTTGACCGAAGTTGGTGCAACGGTGGCGCACAAACATGTCGAGCTCCTCAAACGAGCCTTCGTCGAGGAGTTGGGCAATACGCTCACGTGCGGTGTATTTGCCGCGTTCGTGCTGTTTTTCGATGGCTTTTTGGCCGCCACCGAGGCGTGCTTCATTGCGCAGGTCGATGAGTTCCTGCACTTTGGCGAGTTGATTACTCATGCTTAATTTTTGGAAATTCTTAAGTATAGTGTTGGGGAATTACTTCTTGTTGGGGTCTTCGCAGAGCTCAACCAGGGTGCCGCAAGTGCTCTTGGGGTGAAGGAAAGCGATGTTCAGACCTTCAGCGCCCTTGCGGGGAGCCTTGTCGATGAGACGGCAACCGTTGCCCTCGGCTTCAGCCAGAGCGTTGGCCACACCGTCTTCCACTGCGAAAGCGATGTGCTGGATGCCACCGCGGCCGCCGTTGTTGGCGATGAATTTGGAGATGGCACTGTCTTCCGAGGTGCCTTCCAGGAGTTCGATTTTGGTTTGGCCCACTTTGAAGAAAGCGGTGCGCACTTTTTGGTCGGCCACCTCTTCGATGGCGAAACATTTGAAGCCGAGAATCTTTTCATAGAAGGGGATGGCTTCGTCGAGGCTTGTCACGGCAATGCCTACGTGTTCGATATGCGAAATATCCATAACTTTAGGAATTATTTAGATGTTGGTTTATATTATTAACGCAGCAAAGTTACTAATTTTTTGTTGCTTAAGCAAACACTTTTAGGGTTTGACATGGAGGGCGGCGCAGCCCACGTCGGTGCGCAGAGCATAGGCGGGAGCCGAGGCCGGAATAAGCACTGTGGAGCCTTGGCTCACCGTGTGGCGGCTGCCGTCGGCAAATTCAATGGTGGCGCTGCCGCGAGTGGCCATCACTATGGCAAAGGCTTGGCCCGCGGGATTGGCCTCCAGAGTGGCGCCGTCGCTCACCAGGTCTACCGTGAAGTAGGGGCTCACCACGGCGTTCTGCTGCAGGCCGCTATAGCTTTGGGCCGTGGGGCCGGCCGTGTGGGGGAAGCGATAGTCGATGGCGTCGCGCGCTTGCATGGTGTGGAGCTCGCGGGCGTGGCCTTGAGAGTCGCGGCGGTCGTAGTCGTAGACGCGATAGGTGATGTCGCTCGACTGCTGGATTTCGGCAATCAGGTTGCCGGCGCCGATGGCGTGGATTGTGCCCGCGGGGATGTAGTAGAACTGGCCGGGCTCGGCGGCGTGGGCGGCCACGACGTCCATGATGGTGTTGTGGCTGACGCGCTCCACGTAGCCCTCGGGCGTCAGCGGTGCGCTAAGTCCGCAGTAGATGCGCGCCCCGGGGGTGCGGTCCACCACATACCACATCTCCGTCTTGCCCTGCGAGCCGTGGCGGCTTTGCGCCAGAGCATCGTCGGGGTGCACCTGCACCGACAGGTCTTGACGGGCGTCGATGAGCTTGATCAGCAGCGGAAACGTGGAGCCATAGCGCTCCACCACGCTCCGACCCAGCAGCTCGGCGCCGTAGCGACGGCAGAGCTCCACAAGGTTTTCGCCGGCCAATTCGCCGTGGGCCACCACAGACTCGTGGCCCTCCACGGCCGAGAGCTCCCAGCTTTCGCCAACGCAGCTCTCGGCAATGTTCACGCCCTTGTAGGGGGCGATGCGTTCACCGCCCCAAATCACCGTCTTATATCGCGGCTCAAAGGCCAAAATATTCTGTTTCATAATTCAGTAATTAAATTCTTGACGGCAGCAATAAACTTCTCCGCTTCAGGTCGCAGCGAGGCATAGTCGTCGGCATCGGAGTCCACAAAGTCTTCATAGTCGCCGCTCTGCCGTGAGTTGAAAAGCAGAGTGTAGCTCTTCACGAGTTTGCGATCAAGTTTGCCGGGAACCACGAAATGGAGAAAGAGCAATGTCTTTGCCAATTTGTGGTTGGAGCAGTCAAGGCAACTCTTAAGCAGAAGGGCCGATGCTGCATAGTAGCAAGCATAATATAAACGATTGACAGCCATGACATATCGGCCTCCATTTGCCGAAAATTCGGCATCGTCGAGGGCGAGGTCTGACTTCGATAACCGATAGTCGATTAGAGCGTCTCTTGATTCGTCGGTGAGAATATCAGTCATAGTTGATTTTTTTAACTATCTCCGGGCGACGCATGGGCGGAAGGGGTGGGGGATTAGAGGGCGAGCAGGGCTTGGAGCTTTTCGCGGAGAGTGTCGACGCTTTGGGCGCCCACCAGGCGGATGTCGGTCTTCTTGCCATCCTTGAAGAAGAGGATGGTGGGGATGGACATGATGCGATATTGTGTGGCCAGGTCGGTCTGTTCATCGATGTTGTATTTGCCCACCACCACTTGGCCTTCAAATTCTTGGGCCACGGTGTCGACGGCAGGGCCCATGCCCACGCAGGGGCCGCACCATGTGGCCCAGAAGTCGATCATCACGGGTTTGCCGGAGGCAATGATTTCGTTGACGTTTTCGTCGGTAAATGTAAATGCCATAATAGTTAAGTCTGAATAATGTTTATGTTTGTTTAGTTTTTGAGTACGTTGAATTCTATGTCGAGCGACTCGAGGGTCTGCACGAATTTGCGGTTGACGGGCACACGCATCGAGGAGGTCAACACCACGCGGCGGTTAAACTTGGGGGCAAACACTCTCACTTGGAGTTCGCCGAGGTCTTCGCGCGAGGAGGTGGCGTGTTCGCGCAGCAGCGCGCAGAGGTTTTCGTTGATTTGGTCGGTGGAGAGGCGCAGGGAGATGCCGCGAATGAAGCGGCCTTTCACCTTCTCCAGCAGCGTGATGTCGCTCACGTTGAAGCTGAGCTCTTCGCTGGAGTAGCGGCGCTGATATTTGCCGGTGATGAGAATTTGAGCGCCGGGTTGGCAGAAGCCGTTGTAGCGGGCATAGGTTTCGCCAAAGAGGCGCAGCTCGGTTGTGCCGCTGAGGTCTTCGATTTTCAGGATTCCCCAGGGCCCTTTCTTGCCTTGGCGAGTTTCGAGGTTCACCACCAGGCCGCCGATAAACACGTCTTTGCCTTCCACATGGGCGGTCTCTTCGTCGACAAATTCCTTGATGGGCGTGGTGCCGTAGGTCAGCTCCATATAATATTGGTCGAGCGGGTGGGCCGAGAGATACATCCCCACCAGTTCGCGCTCCTCGGTGAGGCGCACCACGGGCACCCACGGCTGGGCGCGTTTGATGGGCGGACGGCCCGACTTGCTCATCGAGGCGTCGGCAAAGTCGTCGAAGAGGGTGGCCGTGTGCTCCTGCTGGTCGCGCTGATAGAGCTGACCGTAGCGCACGAGCTGTTCGGCAAAGGTTTCGTCGCGCGAGTTTTTCTCAAAGAAGTCTTCGCGCTGAATCTCGTCGCTGAAGCAGTCGAAGGCGCCGGCTTTGGCCAGACGTTCCACCACGGTGCGGTTCAGCCCGCAGTCGGAGGGCACGCGCTCAATGAAGTCGTAGATCGACTCAAAGGGGCCGTTGGCGTCGCGTTCGCGCACGATGCCGTCGACCACGCTGACGCCCACGCCCTTGATGGCCACCAGACCGAAGCGGATGTCGCCGGCCTTGTTCACACCAAACTTGGCAAACGATTCGTTGACGTCGGGGCCTTTCACCTGAATCTTCATGGCGCGACATTCGTCCATGAAGCCGATGAGCTTGGCCTGGTCGTTGAGGTTGCGCGAGAGCACGGCGGCCATATATTCCGCGGGATAGTTGGCCTTGAGATAGGCCGTCTGGAAGGCCACCCACGAATAGCACGTGGCGTGCGACTTGTTGAAGGCGTATGACGCAAATTTCTCCCAGTCTTTCCAGATTTTTTCGAGCACCTCGGGGTCGTGGCCTTTGGCTTGGCCGCCGGTCATGAATTTGCCCTTGAGGTGGTTCATCTTGTCGATGAGCTTCTTACCCATGGCTTTACGCAGGGTGT
>CAZJWM010000126.1:0-4432 GCA_964549975.1 uncultured Bacteroides sp.
GGAGCGCCGCTCAAGAGCGCTGGCTGGAAGTGTCGTCGGTGTCCAACTTCGAGACCTATCAGGCCAACCGTCTGAAATGCCGCTATCGCACCGCCGACAAGAAGACTGCTCTGTGTCACACGCTGAACGGCTCCGCTCTGGCTCTGCCGCGCATCATGGCCGCTCTGCTCGAAAACAATCAGACGCCCGAAGGCATCCGCGTGCCCGAATGTCTGATCCACTACACCGGCTTCGACCTCATCAACTGACCTATCCCTATTTAGTTAAAATAGCAGCCCCGATGTCGGCCTCAGCAGAGGCGCATCGGGGCTGCGTGTGTATTCTCACAAAAGTTTATGCATAGGAGTGCATGCCGCCCAGCAGGAAGTTCACGCCGAAATAGGTGACGGCCACGCTGGCCAAAGCGGCGAGCATGTAGATATGAAATGCGCGGGCGCTGCGCAGTGCAGGCAGCGAGGCGCTGTGGAGCGGCAGCGAATAGATGAGCATGGTGATGAGCGCCCAGGTTTCTTTGGGGTCCCAGCTCCAGTAGGTGCCCCACGACTGATTGGCCCACACGGCGCCGAGGAATATTCCGGCGGCCAGCAGGAAGAGCGCAGGGGTGAGCATGGCGCGACCCGAGCGATGGAGTTCGGCCGACATCGACGGGCGCAGCAGGGCCGTGAGTCCGCCAATGGCCAGCAGTGCCAGCAGGGCATAGGAGAGCATCACAAGCATCACGTGGACACTTAGCAGCGGCGACACCAACACGGGCATCAGCGGCGTGATGGCCGGATTGCTTTCGCCGATGCCGGAGACAAGCATGGCGAATCCGGCCACGAGCAGTCCGCCGGCCACTACCCACAGTCCGCGGCGATGACCTATGACGAGCGTGGCGCCAAGAGCCCCCCACGCCATGAATTGCATCACCTCAAAACCATTGCTCAACGGGGCGTGACCGCCCACAATCCAGCGCAAACCGCCGGCCAGCGAAAGGTAGGTCCACATTAGCGCCGCCACCGTCAGCGCTGCCGGCAGGAATCCGCGACGACGCGGCGCCACAACGGCGGCCACGTAGGCCAACAGCCCAAGGGCGAGACACGCCATGGCCGGCACTTTGGCCGACGGCATCCGGTTGAGCCACATCTCGGCTCGTTGCGCCGTCGGTGATGGCAGATTTTCCACGCCGAGAGTGCGCTCCTGATAGCGCCGCATCTGCGCAAACAGATGGGCCGCGGCGGCGTCATCGCCCTCGTAGATATATTGTGCAGCCAGATTCAGACTTTTGGTGATGAAGAGCAACTGCTCGGCCGTCACCTCCGAAGCGGGGATGCGGTCGGCCGCGGAATACCATCGGCAGGAGTCGGTGGGGTAGATGCGCAGGGCTTCGCCGTTGGCCACGGTGGTGATCAGCGAAAACTTTTCGTTGGCATAGCGATGGCTCTCATCGAGGCGATAGCCTTCGGGGCCTACAAAGTCGGTCAGGCGCGCACGTTTCCCGGCAATGGCAAGGGCGCGACGAGCGTCGGCTTCTTTGA
This sequence comes from uncultured Bacteroides sp., assembly GCA_964549975.1. GTDB lineage: Bacteria > Bacteroidota > Bacteroidia > Bacteroidales > Muribaculaceae > UBA3263. The sequence continues at coordinate 1,518 of CAZJWM010000126.1, forward strand.
TGAGAATCATCGGCTGACGTTTCCACTCGTCGTAATAAAACAGCCATCCGGCCAACACTTGCGTTGCCGAAAGCCCGTGATAGCTGTCGGTGCCGGTGATTTTGCGCGTGAAATCGCGCGCAAAGGTCGACAGCGGACAGATGCGGCCGTTGTAGTTGATATAGACATCGCCGAGTGAATCGGCCACGGCAGGCGCAACGGTGCGTTGCGCCATGGCCGCCGGGGCAGCTGCAGCGAGGATAAGGGCCGCTGCGGCCACACGAGGCCGCAGCAGGCGGCGCAGCGGCAGGTGGCCCAACATGGCCAGCGCCAGCAGCAGATATCCGCAATAGGTCACGCCGATGCCCCACGGGTCGGAGGCCACCTGCAGGGTGACGCCACCGAGGTCTTCGTCGTAGCTCGACTGATAGAGGCGATAGCCGCTGCGACTCAACACGTTGTTCATGCTCACGGTGGCCGTGGCCGCCGAGTCGGCGCCGATGCTGAGGGTGCTCACGTAGTCCATGGGAGTGCGCGTGGCCGGATAGTAGTCAATGGCAAAGGCGCGAAGTTTCACGTCGAATGGCAGCCGGGCGCACATGCCGTCGTCGAGGGCAAATTCCGCGGTGGCCGGCTGAGTGAGCCGCAGGTGGATGGTGCCATGCAGGGCGGTGAGATGCGAAATCAGTGCTCCGGCGAGAATCACCACCCACGCCAGATGGAGCAGGACTGTGGCAGGGCGCATGGCTCGGCGGCGCGACCAAATCAGAGCCAGGCCTAAAGCGGCAATCACGCCCCAAGCGGCGATGGTCCAGGGGGCCACGTACACCAAGCGGCGCGCCGTGTCGGTGCCGTAAAACAATTCGATGATAGTTGCCCCCGCAAGGGCAACTATCATCGCTATTAATAGTCCGAAAGAAAGTGTTCTCTTAAATTGCATCCACAAAGGTACAAATTGCTTGGCGATCTTCGGCAGAAAGCTCACGATATTTTTCAACACAATAGCGAGCGTCGCTGCCGGCAGAGCCGTGCCACATGATGGCCTCGTTGGCCGTGCGGGCGCGGCAGTCGTGCAGGCGGTCGGCGGCGGAGCTGCCCGTCACACGCTGGTGCAGGCCACGTCCCCAGAGGGGAGTGGTGCGACACCAGCCCGTGCGGATGTCATTAACCATATCCAATTTGTGTTGCACCATGTCGGTGTAGGGCCAGATGGTCTGATGGGGATAGCGCGGCAGGTCGTTGTTGGTAAGGAATCGCGCGGGGTCGTTGATGTTGTCGTCGCCGGTGGTCCAGGAGGGACGGTGGCAATAGGTGCAACCGATTTCGGCGAAGAGTTCGCGGCCACGCTGCACTTCTTCGGTGTCGGCGCCACGCACGGCAGGCACGGCCAAACCGCGATGCCACACCATGAAGTCGACATACTCGTCGTCGGTCATCTCCACGGGCAGGTCTTTGGCCGTGAGATAGGCCTTGATGCGCTCCTGCATCGTGCCGGTCCACCATGTGGAGTGCTCCTTCTTGGGGTCAATCTTGGCGATATATTCCTCAAAACCGGCTTGCACTTCGGGGTCTTTCGACGAATATTCGGCATAGGTGCCGGCGGCGTCGAGATAGTGATAGCGGCGGTCGCTGCGAGTCACGTTGGTGATGTTCCAGATGGCGTTGGCGCCGGCGCCGTCTTGCAGCGGGCCGCGCGACAGCGCATAGGTGAAGCGCTTGGCATATTTTGTGCCGTCGCCTTGGGTGGTGTTGGCATATTGTGCGGTCCATTCGCCGCCGCTAAACACGGCGGGGTTCAGTCCGTTGGGCAGACGGCCGTCTTGCTCTTCCTGAGCATATTGGGCCTTGAGCGAAGCGTCGTCGATGGCGTCGAGCAGACCGGAGCCATAGATGCCGATAGTGCTCTCCAGGCGCACTTCGTAGTCGCCCAGATTGTTGTAGCCTTGGTTGTAGACGTAGACGGCTTCGGCAGGCATGCTCACTTCGGGATAAATCAGCTCGTAGGTGGTGCCGTCGGGGAATTTGTTACCCCATTCGTCGGTGTAGTTCTTCCAGGAGACGGTGATTTTCGACTCATCCACGGGGGCCTTGAAGGGGGCCACGGCGTGGCTCTGAGGCATACCGGCAAGCCAGGAGACGTAGGCGTTGGTTGTGGGATTATAGACCACCAGCAGGCAACCGTTGCCGATTTCGTTGGTGGAGAAGGCGCCGGCTTCCACGCGTTTGCCATGGCCGTAGCCGGGGTGGCAGTGCAGGCATGAGGTGCGCACGTAGGCGGGGCCGAGGCCGGAGCGCACGCCTTCGGTGTTGGCCATGAAGGGCTTTTCAAACAGGGCTTCGCCGTTTTTGAACGACTGAAGCATGCCTGATTGCTCCACTGCGGGGGTGGGCTGCTCCAGAGCGTTGGAGGTGGAAAGATAGGCGGTGCCTAATTGACCTCCGGCATAATACCACTCGGGCATCCCTGTGGTGGTGGAGGAGGTGTCGTCGTCGGTTGTAGTTTTCACGTCGTCGTCGCTACAAGAGGCCAAGGCCACCAGAGCCAGGGGCAACGCAAAATGAAGGTGAGTGAGTTTGCGCATGATTTTATCTGATAAGGGTGATGATATTCTAAATGCAACAAGCCCCAAGCCCTTCGGAGGGCTCGGGGTGAGTTAAGAAAAAGTTACTTACTGTTGGCTGCTGACCACATTCATTGCTTCTTCAAGAGCATCTTGCAGGTCTTGGCAAGCCTCGATGGCTGCCGCAGCTTGGCTGCCCGATGCGGTTGATGCAAAGGGTTCGGGGATGAGGCCGATGGCGGAGATGGCAGCTGAGATGGCCTCGCGCACCTTGGTGTCGACGGCGGCATTGTGCTTCTTGACGTAGTCGCTCACGGAAGCGTTGCTGCCTGAGCAGCAGTAGGCGTATTGCACTGAGCGAATGTTGTCTTGGAA
>CAZJWM010000127.1:0-4348 GCA_964549975.1 uncultured Bacteroides sp.
AGTTTGCCGAACTCCTCGGCGACTGCGTTTGGGACACCAAGACCAACCTCGAAAAGCGCATGAACGCTGAAGCCGGCGCCAACGCCGACAAGATGCGCATCGCTCGTCGCGCCAAAGAGATGGGCCTCGACGCCATCCACGACACAGTTCACGAAATGGCCAAAGACGAAGCTCGTCACGGTCAGGGCTTCTACGGCCTCTATCAGCGTTTCTTCGGCAAGAAGTAAACCTCGCCCCCATTTCACAGAAAAATCAAGTCCGGGTCATCCTTCCGATGCCCGGACTAATTTTTTTAATTGGGGATTTCGGAGAGTTCGAGCCATTGGAGCTCCTTCGCGTTGAGTTCGTCCTTTAGCTCATTGTAGCGTTTGGAGCTTTTGTCGATCTCTTCGGCGGAAGCTCCTGAGGAGAATATCGCTTCAAGTTGCTCCTTCTCTTCGTTGAGTCGGGCAATGTCGGCCTCAAGTTGCTCCATCAGTTTCCGTTCTTTGTAGGTGAGCTTTCGCGGTTTCTCGGCGGCAGGTCGGGTAGGGGCCGTCTTTGGCTTCGGGGACTCGGCGGCCTGTTGTTGCTCTGCAAGGAAGTTGCGATAGTCCGTATAGTTGCCGGGAAAGTCTTTGATGACGCCGTTTCCGGCGAAGACAAACAGGTGGTCAACAATCGTGTCGAGGAAGAAGCGGTCGTGGCTCACTATGATAGCGCAGCCTTTGAAGTCGGCCAAATACTCCTCAAGCAGCCCCAGCGTCACAATGTCGAGGTCGTTGGTTGGCTCGTCGAGAATCAAGAAATTGGGTTGACTCATCAACACGGCGGCCAAGTGCAGTCTGGCCAATTCGCCGCCGGAGAGCGTGTGAATATACTTCTGCTGCTCTTTAGGCGAAAAGAGGAAACGTTGCAGATAGGTCATCGGCGCTTGGTGTTCGCCGCCGTGCATCACAATGTCGTCGGCGATGTCGGTGATGGCGTCGATCACTCGCTTGGAAGAGTCAAACTTGATCCCCTCCTGCGAATAGTATCCGAATTTCACGGTCTCGCCCACATCGAATCGACCGCTATCAGGTTGAACCAACCCTTGCAGCATTTTGATGAAGGTGGATTTGCCCACGCCGTTGGCCCCGACGATGCCCACTTTGTCGTAGCGAGCAAAGGTGTAGGTGAAGTCGTCAACTATGAGTTTGTCGCCATATCGCTTTGTGATGCCTTCGGCTTCGAAAATTTTTGACCCTATGTATGAGGATTTCACGTCGAGTTGCACTTGGCGCTCGGTGTAGTCCACCTGCGATTTGCGTTTCAGTTCATGGAAAGCATCGATGCGAAATTTCGCTTTGCCGCCGCGGGCTTGCGGTTGTCGGCTCATCCACTCCTGTTCGCGACGCAAGGTGTTGCGCACCTTTGCCAATTCTCCGGTTAGGGCATTGATGCGTTCGGCTCGGCGGCGAAGATATTCGTCGTAGTTGCCCTGATATGTGAAAATCTGGCCAAGGTCAATCTCAATTATTTTATTGCACACCCGGTCGAGAAAATAGCGGTCGTGTGTGACGAGTAGCAACGTTGTGCGGCTGCGACGCAGGCGAGTTTCGAGCCATTCAATCACGGCTATGTCAAGATGGTTGGTGGGCTCATCCAGAATTAGCAAATCCGGCTCATCGAGAAGCGCCAGGGCTATGGCCACACGCTTTTGCTGACCGCCCGACATCTGCGAAATCGGGGCATTTCCATCCGTGATTTCAAGCTGCGTGAGCATTCGCTGCGCCGTGTCGGCGTCGTGGCGCGAGCACACACTCAGCGGAGTGGCCGTGGGGTCTGACGTGAAACTCGGTTTCTGCTCCACCATCGCCACCTTTAGTCCGGTGCGCGTTGTCACCGTGCCGCTATCGGCCGACTCCAGTCCGGCAATGATGCGGAGCATGGTGGTTTTGCCTGTGCCATTCTTGGCTATAAGTCCTATCTTGTCACCTTGGTTGATGCCGAAGGTCACGTCGGCAAACAGCAGTCTGTCGCCATAACTTTTGGTCAAATTTTCGACCTGAAGGAGTGATTGTATTGCCATAATGCTACAAAATTACACAAAAAGTCGCTTACTTCATAAAAATTGCGTATATTTGTGGCGCAAAATTAACCATTGAATTTTTACTATGAACGATATTTTAGACATATTTGACGACTTACTCGTGAGTTGTGGCAGTGTGGACATCGCAGAATCAGAGTTCAAAAGAATGATAGGTTCCGACTCTGACCTGCATTCGGAATATCGCGCTTGGTGTCTGGACAACGGACACACCGAGCGCCACGGTTTCCTCGACTACGCGGAGGAGTATCTCCAGCGCCAAGACTCCGTGTGGGACTCTTTAGCAGACTATGATAACTTCGAAAACTGAGCGACGTCTCCCCGCTGAATGGGAGCCCCAGGGCGCCGTGCTCATGGCCTGGCCCCACGCAAATACCGACTGGAGCTACATGCTCGACGAGGCACAAGATTGCTATCGGCGTATGCTCGCCGCAATAGCGCCTCACGTGCCTGTGATATTGCTCGCACCCGCCACTCCCGACAATCTGCCCGGCGGAGTTCACGTGGTCAACATCGACACCAACGACACGTGGACTCGCGACTACGGCCCCCTGGTGGCCGAAACCAACGACGGTTCCCCGCTGATTCTCGATTTCTGTTTCAATGGCTGGGGCATGAAGTTTGCCGCCGGACTGGATAATCTCACCACTCGCAAACTCATCGCCCAAGGCGTGTTCGTCGGCGAAAGCGAATGCCACAACGACTTGGTGCTCGAGGGCGGCTCCATTGAAAGCGACGGCGAAGGCACCATCTTGACCACATCGTGCTGCTTGATGGCACCCAACCGCAACGAACCGCTCTCACGCGAGGAAATCACCGAGGAGTTGCTTTGCCGTCTTGGAGCGCGCAAAGTGGTGTGGGTCGACCACGGCTCACTCGTTGGCGACGACACGGATGGCCACGTCGACACGCTTTGCCGACTGGCTCCGCACAACACCATTATATATACAGGCTGCCACAACCATTCCGACGAACACTATCGCACGCTCTCCGACATGGCCTACCAGCTGCATGGACTGACCAACGCCGATGGCCTCAAGTTCAATCTTGTGGAGTTGCCGCTGCCCAATCCGATTTTCGATGAAGACGGGCTCAGGCTGCCGGCCACGTATGCCAACTATCTCGTGATGAACGACGCTGTGTTTATGCCCACGTATAATCAGCCGGACAACGACCGACTTGCGGCCGACACACTTCGAGTGGTATTTCCCCATCATAAAGTGGTGTGCGTAGACTGCTGCGCACTCATTAAACAACATGGTTCGCTGCATTGCGCCACCATGCAACTTCCCGCTTCTATTATTTCCAATTTATGAAAGTAGCAATTATTCAACAACGCAACTCTGCCGACATCGCCGACAACCGACGTCGCATTGCCGAGAAGGTGCGCCGTCTGGCCGCACAAGGCGCTCAGCTGATTGTTAACCAAGAGTTGCATGACTCACTCTATTTTTGCCAAACCGAATCGGTGGACCTCTGTGACTTGGCTACGCCAATCCCCTCCGAAGTGACCGACTTCTATGGAGCACTGGCCAAGGAGACCGCCACCGTCATAGTCACGTCGCTCTTCGAACGCCGTGCCCCGGGCCTATATCACAACACAGCTGTGGTGTTCGACACGGATGGCAGCATGGCCGGACGCTATCGCAAGATGCACATCCCCGACGACCCGGCATATTATGAGAAGTTCTACTTCACACCCGGCGACCTTGGCTTCGAGCCCATCGACACGTCGCTTGGCCGACTGGGTGTGCTCGTCTGTTGGGACCAATGGTATCCCGAAGCAGCCCGGCTCATGGCTCTGCGTGGCGCTGAAATCCTGATTTACCCCACGGCCATCGGTTGGGAGAGCTCCGACGCCGACGACGAAAAAGCTCGCCAGACCGAAGCCTGGGTCACCGTGCAGCGCGGCCACGCCATCGCCAACGGTCTGCCGGTGGTTGCTGTCAATAGGGTAGGGCACGAACCCGACCCGTCGGGACAGACTCGCGGCATCCAATTCTGGGGGAATAGCTTCGTGGCAGGCCCGCAAGGCGAATTCCTCTATCGCGCATCAAACACCGACGAAGCTGAGGCAATCGTAGACATAGACTTGCGTCGCTCCGAACAAGTGCGCCGCTGGTGGCCGTTTTTGCGCGATCGTCGCATAGATTTTTACGCTCCGCTGACCTCCCGCTTTCGCGACTGAATACCCCCGAAACGCCCACCACATCGCGGTTTTGCCAGTTAACGAAAGTTAAAGTGAAAATATTTTTCAATGGGGTTAAACGGGTGTGGGAT
>CAZJWM010000128.1:0-4346 GCA_964549975.1 uncultured Bacteroides sp.
AAACTGAAAACTGAAAACTCAAAGAACTTTCAATTTTCAATTATCAATTTTCAATTGCTAAAGTGAGAGGGTGTAGTTGAGGCCGATGACGTTGTCGACGTCGGAGTCGCCCGAGTAGGGCACGTCGACGAAGCGGAAGTAGGCGCCCACGCTGTGGTGGCTGTTGAGGCGCAGGTTGGCGCCCACGGTGCAGCGCCAGCGGCTGCAGAATTTGGCGGGCAGCGAGCGGTCGGTGGAGTAGACGCGGCCGCCTAATTGCGAGAAGAGCTCAAAGTTGGCGTAGGGGGCCAGCGGGAAGTCGTGGGCCGGTTGCCACACGGCTTGCACACGGGAGCGGAGCACCTCCACGCGCTTGCGCGACACCATCTTCTGATGGTCGGTGATGGCCTCAAGGCAGTCGGCACCGGTGTAGAGGCCCACGGAGCGGGGCGGCGTCATGGTCCACTGATAGCGTTCGCGCAGACTCAGCGACAGCTGCCACAGCTTCATCGAGCCGGTGGCTTCGGCATACCAGCGGTGGCGCTCCGTCCAGTAGGGGCGATAGTAGTCGCCGGCGGAGGTGAAGCCGTAGTTGGTGCGGAAACGCCAATACCAGTAGCCGGCGCCGAGGCTCAGGTGGGAGTTCACCTTGTAGGCCACGCCGCCGGAGACGTTCCAACTGCGAGTGACGGTGACATCCTCTTGGGTGGTGTATTGCGCCTGCATCAGCAGCGAGAATTTGGCGGGGAGTTTCACCTTGGCCATGAGCCACGATTCGAAGGCTTGCGAGGATGCAGAGAGGGCGGAGGCGAGAATTATGGCGATGACTGTGAGTTTCTTAATCATTGTTGAAGTGTTGCAAAAGGGTGATGGCTTGTTTGGCGGGCAGCGGGTCGTGGACTCGGAGAATGGCCGCGCCGCCTTGGAGGGCGAGCACATTGGCCACGGTGGTGGCCTCGAGAGCCTCGTCGGCCGTGATGCCCAGGGCACGTGTCATCATGGATTTGCGGGAAATGCCCACCAGCAGCGGCCGGTTGAGCACTTGCAGCGCGGGCAACTCGCGCATGAGTTGCCAGTTTTGTTCAAGGGTTTTGGCAAAGCCGTAACCGGGGTCGAGAATCACGTCGGTGGCGCCCAACTCGCAGAGCTGCTGCAAGCGCTCGGCAAAAAATTGGAGCACGGCGGCGGTGACGCCCCCGGCTGCGGAGTAGTCGGTGAGCTGCTGCATGGTGGCGGGGTTGCCGCGCATGTGCATCAAGATGTAGGGCACGCGCAGCTCGGCCACAGTGGCAAACATCTCCGCGTCGAGCGTGCCGCCCGAGATGTCGTTGATGATGTCGGCGCCCGCTTCGATGCAGCGACGGGCCACCGAGGCGCGAAACGTGTCGACCGACAGCGGCACCTGAGAGCTCACGCTGCGAATGGCGCTGATGGCCGGCAGCAGTCGGGCGAGTTCCTCGTCGGAGCTCACCTCCTGCGCCCCCGGGCGCGTGGAGTAGGCCCCCAGGTCGATCATGTCGGCGCCCTGACTCAACAGCAGCTCCGTGCGCGCGGCGATGGCGGCTTGGCCCTGCGAACGCGAATCCGCGAAAAACGAGTCGGGCGTGGCGTTAATAATAGCCATCACGGCCGGCTGTTCGTATTGAACCAGCCGGCCGTGGATATTTAGAGAAAAATTCATTTCAGTCGAGCTCTGATGGCCTCGGTTTCCTTTTCGTAGCCCGGTTTGGCCAGCAGTGCAAACATGTTGCGCTTGTAGTCTTCCACGCCGGGTTGGTTGAAGGGGTTCACGCCGAGCATGTAGCCGCTCATTCCGCAACCGATTTCAAAGAAATAGATCAGCTGACCCAGGGTGTATTCCGAGAGGTCGCTCACGCGGATGTTGAGGTTGGGCACGCCGCCGTCGATGTGGGCCAGACGAGTGCCGAGTTCGGCCATCTTGTTCACCTGGTCGACGCGCTTGCCGGCGATGTAGTTCAGGCCGTCGAGGTTAGCCTCGTCGGAGGGAATCACCACGGTGGCTTGCGGTTGCTCCACGGTGATGACCGTTTCGAAGATGGTGCGTTCGCCGTCTTGAATCCATTGGCCCATGGAGTGGAGGTCGGTGCTGTTGTCCACCGAAGCGGGGAAGATGCCCTTGCCCTGCTTGCCCTCGCTTTCGCCGTAGAGCTGCTTCCACCATTCGCTGAAATAGTGGAGCTTGGGGTTGTAGTTCACCAAGATTTCAATCTTCTTGCCGGCGCGATAGAGCGCGTTGCGAGTCTGGGCGTAGAGCATGGCCATTGAGCCGGGCTTGACACTGAGAGCGCGCATGTCGATGGCGCCTTGCAGCAGAGCGCGCACGTTGAACCCGGCCACGGCGATGGGGAGCAGGCCCACGGGTGAGAGCACCGAGAAGCGGCCGCCCACGTTGTCGTCAACGACGAATGTGGCGTAGCCCTCGTCGGTGGCCAGAGTGCGCAGGGCGCCCTTCTTGGCGTCGGTGATGGCCACGATGAGCTTCGAGGCCTCTTCGCGGCCCACCTTCTCCTCGAGTTGAGCCTTGAGCATGCGGAATGCGATGGCGGGCTCGGTGGTGGTGCCGGATTTGGAGATTACGATGATGCCGAAACGCTTGTCGGCGAGATAGGCGGTGAGTTCAGCGAGATAGTCTTCGCCGATGTTTTGGCCGGCAAAGAGGATTTCGGGAGTGGTGGGGGTGAAGGTTGGCTTCAGGGCCTCGATCACGGCTTTGGCGCCGAGATAGGAGCCGCCGATGCCGATGCAGACCACGGCCTCGCATTCGGCGCGGAGCACGTTGGCCACGGCTTGGATTTCGTCAACCAAGCCGGATTCAACCACGTTGAGGGGCAGGTCAACCCAACCCAGGAAGTCGGCGCCGGGGGCGTCGGCCTTGAGCACGTGGGAGAGCGCCTCGGAGGCTTCGCCCTCGAGGGCTTTGATGTTGTCAATGCTGACACCGGCGATGGCGGCGTCGGCAATGTTTAGTTCAAAAGTGTCCATTGCTTTTGGATATAAGTATTGATAAGAGACTTTGTTAGTTGAAGCGTGTGGCCATGCGCGAAATGGCGCGGCGCGGCATCACGCCCTGATAGAGAATGGAATAAATGCAGTCTAAGATGGGCATATCCACGGCGAGTTTCTCGTTGATTTCGTGGATACACTTGGTGCCGAAGTAGCCTTCGGCGGTTTGCTCCATCTCCATGATTGCGGCCTTGATGGAGTAGCCGCGACCAATCATCGAGCCGAAATTGTGGTTGCGGCTGAACTTGGAGTAGGATGTGACCAACAGGTCGCCCAGGTAGACAGAGTCGCAGATGTTGCGCTGACGCGGAACGGCGGCGTTGATGAAGCGCTCCATCTCGCGCACGGCGTTGCTCACCAACACGGCCGTGAAGTTGTCGCCAATCTTCATGCCGTGGATCACGCCGGCCACCAGGGCGTAGACGTTTTTCAGCACGGCGGCATATTCGATGCCCTCCACGTCGGTGGAGGTGGATGCGTGCAGATTGTGGCTGCGCAGGCATCCGGCGAGCCATTCGGCTTGGTCGATGTCGGAGCATCCGATGGTGAGATAGCTCGTGCGATCCAGTGCAATCTCCTCGGCGTGGCAGGGGCCGCCGATGACCAGCACGTGGTCGGCGGGCACACCGTAGCGCGACACCATATAGTCGGCCACCGTCACATTGTCTTCGGGCACCACGCCCTTGATGGCGGAGATGACCGTGTGGCCGTGGAGCGGCTCCGTGATTTTGGCCATGTGGCTCTTGAAATAGGGCGAGGGCATGGCAAAGAGCACGGCGTCGGCCAGACGCACGGCCTCGTTGATGTCGGAGGTGAAGTGGATGCGATTGACGTCGAATTCAACGTCGCTCAGATACGTTGGGTTGTGGCCCGACTCCTTGAAGTCGGCAATGCGGTCGTCGCGTCGCATATACCACACGATTGACTCGCAATTGCGCAGCAGCAGCTTGGCCAGCGCAGTGGCCCAGCTGCCTCCGCCCATCACGGCAATGGTGCGTGGACGCGTTTCGTCGACAGATAGATTCGTCATCTCTTGCGGTCTATCTGAAGTTTACTTTTTCTCGGGTTTCATTTGCGGGAAGAGGAGCACCTCTTGGATGGCCACCTGTCCGGTCATGAGCATCACCAGACGGTCCATGCCGATGCCCATGCCCGACGTGGGGGGCATGCCATATTCCAGAGCGCGGATGAAGTCGTGGTCGATGATCATCGCTTCGTCGTCGCCCTTTTGGGCCAAGCGCATCTGCTCAACGAAGCGTTCATATTGGTCGATGGGGTCGTTGAGCTCCGAGTAGGCGTTGGCCAGCTCCTTGCCGTTGACCATCAGCTCGAAGCGTTCGGTC
>CAZJWM010000129.1:0-4170 GCA_964549975.1 uncultured Bacteroides sp.
GACCATCATGCTCTCGCCCAAGAAAAAGAGCTAAACCCGAGAACCGACAAACAACGTTTTTCAACAAAAGTTTCATAAACAAATCTCTAACAGAAATGCCCAAGATTAAGACTAACGCCGGTGCCAAAAAGAGGTTCGCCCTTACCGGCTCAGGAAAAATCAAGAGAAAACATGCGTTCAAGAGCCACATCTTGACCAAAAAGACCACAAAGCAAAAGCGCAACCTCACCCACACCGGTTTGGTGGCCACTTGCGATGCCAAGAACGTGAAGAAGCTTCTGGCAATGAAGTAAGCCTTCACGGCATGTCTTTCTGACTGATTCGGACTAAACCCACAGAGATTAACAATCACCAATTTTTTTAACCGAGTGAGCAGCTCCAAAGTGTCTGACCTCAAAACTCAGAGCGCTGCCATTCACATCCCCAGCATTTAACCATGCCAAGATCAGTAAACCACGTCGCTTCTCGCGAACGTCGCAAAAAGATTCTGAAACTTACCCGCGGTTATTATGGCGCACGCAAAAACGTGTGGACCGTTGCCAAGAACACTTGGGAAAAAGGTCTGACCTACGCCTATCGCGACCGCAAAGACAAGAAGGCCAACTTCCGCGCCCTTTGGATTCAGCGCATCAACGCCGCAGCTCGTCAGGAAGACCTGAGCTACTCCAAGCTCATGGGCCTGATCCACAAAGCCGGCATTGAGATGAACCGCAAGGTGCTCGCCGACCTGGCCATGAACAATCCCGCAGCCTTCAAGGCCATCGTGGCCAAGGTGAAGGAAGCGTGAGTCTTCACTGAAAGCGCTAAAAAGAGTGCCACCCAATGCCTCACGGCTTCGGGTGGCCTTTTTTTCTTTAATAACATATTACAGCAGGGCAATCACATCAAAAAGGCAATATGCAGCATGGTGAAGTGCGGCGATGCATCGGAGATGCAGGTTATTTATAACCCCGGCTTGCCGCAGGCTAGCCGGGGGCCGCGCTGAGCCCTCACGAGCTACCTCGAAGAGGTTGTCACCAGAGCGACACTGGTGACATGGTCTCCGACCAAGCCGCTGTGTATAAGCGCTGTGAGCCCCACCTAGGCCGCATGCGGCCAAGATGGGGTTTCAGGATAACCGGCCTCTCCGAGGCGTCGTCAGCACTTTTTTGATGCCGTTGCCCTGCATATAATAACAAAGCATTATGCGTATTCAAATTTCAATTAATCGACTGAAGCTGCGCGCACGCCACGGCGTGGGAGCGCAGGAGCAGAAGGTGGGCAACACGTTTTGCGTGAGCGTGGACCTGACGGTGAACTATCCCGACGAGATGCCCGACGAGATTGGCTCGACGGTGAGCTACGCCGACGTGTGTGCCCTGGTGAGCCGCGAAATGCAGCGCCCGTCGGCGCTGATTGAGCACGTGGCTGCACGGATAGCCCGCGCCATAGCCGCTCAGTGGCCTCAGGCCGTGTGTGGCGGCCGGGTGAGCGTGAGCAAGCTCACGCCGCCGATGCCCTACGAGGTGGAGGAAGTCTCCGTCACTGCAGAAATCACAGCAGGGCCATCAGCGCGTTAAACGAGTTGACCACGCTGAAAGGCATCGACACGCAGCCCATGGTGAACGTCACGATCAGACACCAGGCCGCGCAATTGCTCATGCGCATGGCGCCGCTCACGTCGCCCTGACGCAGGCGTCGGGCCGTGAAATAGGAGTAGATCACCCCCACCAAGCCCGTGGGCCAAAACATCACCACGGTGAGCAGCACGTTCCAAATCAGATAGGTGCGCGGCAGCTCCACGGAGTCGTCAGCCTGCAGAGGAGCGTCGAGAGTGTGAGGGCGGTCGAATTGCGCGTAGGGGTGCGCCGTCGGCTCATCCTGAGCGGGGTGAGCCTCGTCGGCGATGGGTTGCACATCAATGGGCTGTTCGAGCAGCATGGCCAGATCGGCCACCTGCCCCACGGTGGACCACTCGGCCATGCCGGAGGTCCACACGGGCAGCTGAGCATTGAAGTCGGAGCGCACACGCAGCTCCTCCACGGAGAAGGGGCCTTGAGGCTGTCCGTCAACTATGATCCAATATTTTTTCACGGTTATCGCGTTTCAGTTGGTTGATGGGTTAGAAGAATTTGATGCCGGGTTGGCCCACGATGTCGGCCAGCAGATTGTTTGCCAGGCCGCTGGCACCAATGCGGAAATATTCGTTAGTGAGCCACTGCTCGCCGAGCACCTCCTTGACAATGGTGAAATATTTCACGGCGTCTTCGGTGGTGCGCACACCGCCGGAGGCCTTGAAGCCCACCATGGTGCCGGTCTTGGCGTAGTATTCCTTGATGCACTGACACATCACGTAGGCGGCCTCGAGCGAAGCGCCGGGATAGCCCTTGCCCGTTGAGGTCTTGAGGAACTCGGCGCCGGAATAGAGCGACAACACCGACGCGGCCTTGATGTTGGCAGCCGTGGCCAGTGCGCCCGTTTCGAGAATCACCTTCAGGCGAGAATCGCCGGCCGAATGTTTCAGCTCGGTGATTTCGTCGGTCACCTCCTCATAGTCGCCGTCGAGAAATGCGCCGATGTTGAGCACAATGTCGATTTCGTCGGCGCCATCCTTCACGGCCATGGCCACCTCGGCCACCTTCACCTCGGTGAAAGTCTGCGAAGCGGGGAAGCCGCCGGCCACTGAGGCAATGTCAACAGAGGAGACGTCGAGCACCGTGCGCACCACCTGCACAAAGTTGGGATACACACAGATGGCAGCCACGTTGGGCAGCTGCGGATATTCATTGTCGAAAGCATTGACGCGCTCGGTGAATTGCGCCACGCTCTGCTGCGAGTCGGTGCCGTTGAGTGTGGTCAAGTCGATGCAGTTAAACAGGAGCTTGTAGGTCTCCTGATTCATATTTTCCTGAAGATGCTTGGCAAGAATCTGCTCCACGGCGTCGCGCACGGCGGCGTCGTCGGCCACCACCTGCGACAGCTCCACGGCCTGATGATATTTGTCTGACATAGTCGGTTTTGTTAAAAGGATTAGTAAGCTTTATTCTACATGCAAAATTACAAAAATTCAGCACAAATTCCAAAACGCCCACGGTTTATGGAAATTTTTCCTTAATTATTTTAGGCTAATTCCAAAAATCTGCGTAACTTTGCGGTGAAATTTCGATAGTCAACAATTTACAACCCAATATTTCAAGTTAACTGTAAGATTATGAGCAAACTCGATCTGACTCAGTATGGTATCAGCGGTACCACTGAAATCATCCACAATCCCTCATGGGACAAGCTCTACGCCGACGAGACCAACCCCGCTCTCACCGGCTACGAGAAAGGCCAAGAAACTGAACTTGGCGCCGTTAACGTGATGACCGGCATCTACACCGGCCGTTCACCTAAGGACAAATTCTTCGTGATGGACGACGTGAGCCGCGACACCATCTGGTGGACCTCCGAGGAATACAAAAACGACAACAAGCCCATCACCCCCGACACCTGGAAGGCCCTGCGCTCCATCGCCGACCAAGAGCTCAGCAACAAGCCCCTCTACGTGGTCGACGCTTTCTGCGGCACCAACAAGGACACCCGTCTGGCTGTGCGCTTCATCGTGGAAGTGGCTTGGCAGGCTCACTTCGTGACCAACATGTTCATCCGCCCCACCGCTGAAGAGCTCGCCAACTTCACCCCCGACTTCGTGGTGCTCAACGCCTCGAAAGCAAAGGTGGAAAACTGGAAAGAACTCGGCCTCAACTCCGAAACCTGCGTGGCCTTCAACCTCACCGAACGCATGCAGGTGATCATCAACACCTGGTATGGCGGCGAAATGAAGAAGGGCATGTTCTCCATCATGAACTACTACCTGCCCCTGAAGGGCATGGCCTCCATGCACTGCAGCGCCAACACCGACATGGAAGGCAAGAACACCGCAGTGTTCTTCGGCCTGAGCGGCACCGGCAAAACCACCCTCTCAACCGACCCCAAACGTCTGCTCATCGGCGACGACGAACACGGCTGGGACGACAACGGCGTCTTCAACTTCGAAGGCGGCTGCTACGCCAAGGTGATTAACCTCGACAAAGACAGCGAACCCGACATCTACAACGCCATCCGTCGCGACGCCCTCCTGGAGAACGTCACCGTTGACGCTAACGGCAAAATCGACTTCGCCGACAAGAGCGTGACCGAAAACACCCG
>CAZJWM010000130.1:0-1271 GCA_964549975.1 uncultured Bacteroides sp.
TAAGATTAAGATTGCGTATCTTTGCACTATGGTATTGAATTACATTTGGGCCGCATTCTTTCTGGTGGCCTTTGTTGTGGTGGTGGGGCGCACGGTGTTGACCGGCGACCTCACGGTGTGGTCCGACGTGATGAACGCCACGTTCACGTCGGCATCTACGGCCTTTGAGCTCGCCCTGGGGCTCACGGGCGTCCTGTCGCTGTGGCTCGGCCTGATGAAGATAGGCGAACGCGGCGGCGTCATCGGCGTGTTCAGTCGGCTGGTGAGTCCGCTGTTTGTGAGGCTCTTCCCCGGTGTGCCCAAAGGCCATCCAGCCATGGGCTCAATCTTCATGAACGTCAGCGCCAACATGCTCGGGCTCGACAACGCCGCCACCCCCCTCGGACTCAAAGCCATGCAAGAGCTCCAGGAGCTCAACCCCCGGAAAGACACCGCCACCGACGCCATGATCACCTTCCTGGTGCTCAACGCCTCGGGCCTCTGCCTCATCCCCATCAGCATCATCATGTATCGCGCCCAAGCCGGCGCGGCAAACCCCACCGACGTGTTCCTGCCGATATTGGTGGCCACGTTCATCGCCACTATGGTGGGCATCATCGCCCTCTGCCTGAAGCAGCGCATCTCGCTGCGCGACCCCGTGTTGCTCGGTTGGTTGGGCGGCTTGGCGGCCGTGGTGGGCGGCATGGTGTGGTTTTTCTCGCGGTTGCCGCAGGAGAGGGTTCAACTCTATTCCGGATTCATAGCCAACGCACTGCTCTTCACGGTGATTGCCGCCTTCCTGCTGGCCGGACTGCGCCGCCGCATCAACATGTATGAGGCCTTCATCGAAGGCGCTAAAGAGGGCTTCCACACGGCCGTGACGATCATCCCCTATCTCGTGGCCATACTCGTGGCCATCGGCGTATTCCGCGCCTCGGGGGCCATGGACGTAATCACCGACGCCCTGCGCGCGCTCTTCTCCGCCATGGGCATCAACGCCGAATGGGTGGGGGCACTGCCCACAGCACTGATGAAACCGCTGAGCGGCAGCGGTTCGCGCGGCATGATGGTCGACCTGATGACCACCTACGGCCCCGACTCCTTTGTGGCACGCGTGAGCGCCGCCATCCAGGGCAGCACCGACACGATGTTCTACGTCTTGGCCGTCTACTTCGGCTCCGTGGGCGTCAAGCGCACGCGCTACGCCGTGCCCTACGCCCTGCTGGCCGACGTCACCGGCTCCGTCGCCGGCATCCTCGCCGCCTACCTCTTCTTCCGGTAATAGGTAAGAG
>CAZJWM010000130.1:1371-4147 GCA_964549975.1 uncultured Bacteroides sp.
GGCTCCGTCGCCGGCATCCTCGCCGCCTACCTCTTCTTCCGGTAATAGGTAAGAGTGAAGAGGAACGAGGGACGAGGGGGCGCCATTCTCCTAATGAAACAATTCACCAAAAAGATGAGAAATAGATGAGATTTGGCCCGAAATAGATGAGGTCGTCTATTTTGGGGCGGGAAAAGCTTCCTCAGTTATCCGGCGACGAATGTGTGACGATGCATCGGATGCAGGTTGTCCGCCACAAGATTTGCTATTTTGAAATTATCTTTGTAATTTTGCAACATCATAATCGAACACATGAGAGTTATAACAGAAGAACCGCTAAAGCAATATATTGAAAGTCACCCTGATGCCAGGGTGGCGCTGCAAGAGTGGCTAAAAATTGTCAAAGCCGCAAAGTGGGAGAACTTTGCCGATGTCAAACGCAGCTTTAATAGCGCGGATAGTGTCGGAAATCAGCATTATGTCTTTAATATTAAAGGCAATCATCACCGCCTGGTTGTTGTGATTAAGTTCACCATTAAGTGGATCTATATTCGCTTTATCGGCACCCATGCCGAGTATGATAAAATTGATTGTTCAACCATTTAACGCCAAAGTTATGACAAAGATTGAAAATGAACAGCAATATCGCTGGGCTCTGCAACGAGTTGAGCAGCTACTGCCGCTTGTCACGGATGAGACACCCATAGATGATCCCAACAGCATAGAATTAGACTTATTGTCAGGACTTGTTGCGGATTATTCCGATGAGCATTACGCCATTGGAGAGCCGTCGTTGGCAGATGTTCTGAAGCTTAGAATGTTCGAACTGGGACTAAACCAAGTAGCCCTGTCAAAACTCCTCCATATCAATCCTTCACGGATTAGCGAATACCTATCGGGCAAAAAAGAGCCGACTCTACGTCAAGCCCGTGCCATCAGCAAGGAGCTTGACATAGATCCGGCAATCGTGCTCGGAGTATAGCTCGGTCGGAGACTCGCAGCGGTGCCTCCGCCGCGCTCTCCCGCCGCGTCTCTGCTGCCGCACCGCGTCCGCCCCTCGCCCCTCTTCACTCGCCCCTCGTCCCTCTTCACTCGTCCCTCGTCCCTCTTACCTCTTCCCTCTCACCTTTTTTTGCGGAATTTTTGGATGTTTCAAAAGAATTGAGTAATTTCGCTGTCATGATTGCAGGCAGAAACATAGCAGCACTGATGGTTGGCGGGGTGTGCCTCGCCGCGTGCGGCGTGGATACGCCCGACAATCCCGCCACCTACAGCGAGATGGTGACGTTTGTGGCCACAGACTCGCTCCAGGGCCGCACCATCTTTGAGCTGCAGGAGTCGGGCGACAAGCCCGTGCAGACCTTGACGGCGCAATGGCCCGCCCCGTCGTGGCTCAAACGCGGCCAACGAATGCTCGCCACCTACACCCGCGACGGCGACGTCATCGACCTGGTGGCCCTGCAGTTGGCCCAAACAGACACGCTGCGCCTCTCCGGCACCTCGGCGGCCGGGAGCGACACGCTCTGGCTGGAGTCGATGTGGCGCACCGGCAGCTACATCAACCTCAACTGCAAGCTGCCCTACACGGCCACGGCGCAGAGCTTCTCGCTGACGGTGGACCCGGCCACGGCAGACGACTCCATTCCGCAGCTGCGAGTCAACTTCCAGCGGCCCGACACGGCCACGGTCTACCCCTCCTATAGCCGCCGCACCTACGCCTCCTGTCTCATCTCCGAGCTGTGGAGCAGGCCCGGGTGTCGCGGAGTGAAAGTGCTGTTCGTCGACACCAACACCGGTCTGCGCGAAATCACCTTCAACAAATCAAATTGAAATTTCCATTTTTTATTATAACCAATTCCAAAACCAATAAACATCATGTCTGATCAACCCAAACCCCAAGAAATAAAGGTGGAACTGCCCCCCGAGACAGCCGCCGGCCACTACTGCAACCTCGCCATGATTGCTCACGGCCCCGCAGAATTCTTCATGGACTTCATCACCATGGCCCCCAACATGCCCCAAGCTCGCGTGCAAACTCGCGTGATCATGGCTCCCGAAAATGCCAAGCAACTCCTCCATGCACTGGCAGAAAACGTGCAGCGCTATGAAGCCACCTTCGGCGAAATCAAGCCTCGCGTTCCCAAAACAGCTCCGGCGCAGGGTGGTGGCATCCCCAACCCCTTCATGAACGGCGGCAATGCGTAATCATTCACTGACGATATATAACTCGCTGACCCGCAACAAAGAACTGTTCCGCCCGCTCCATCCGGAGCGGGTGGGCATGTATGTGTGCGGGCCCACCGTCTATGGCGACGGCCACTTGGGCCACGCCCGTCCGGCCATCACCTTCGACGTGCTCTATCGCTATCTGCAACATCTGGGCTACAAGGTGCGCTACGTGCGCAACATCACCGACGTGGGCCACTTGGTGGGCGACGCCGACAGCGGCGAAGACAAAATCGCTCAGAAGGCCCGCTTGGAGCAGCTGGAGCCGATGGAGGTGGTGCAACACTATCTGAATCGCTACCACAAGGCCATGGAGCGCTTGAACGTGCTCTCGCCCAGCATCGAGCCCCACGCCTCGGGCCACATCATCGAGCAGATTGCCTACGTGCAGAAGATTCTCGACGCCGGATTTGCCTACGTGAGCGAAGGCTCCGTCTATTTCGACGTGCCCAAATATAACGCCCAACACCACTATGGCAAACTCTCCGGCCGCAACATCGACGAGCTGCTGGCCAACACCCGCACCCTCGACGGCCAAGAGGAGAAACACCATCCCGCCGACTTTGCCCTC
>CAZJWM010000131.1:0-4107 GCA_964549975.1 uncultured Bacteroides sp.
CGCTTCGTTGGCGCCGAGGCGGTGGGCATTGGTGGCCGACATGATTGAGGCTTTGAGCAGTCCGTTGTGTTTATGTACGGCAGCCATGACGTTGGCCACGAATGTGATGAATTGCAGGTTGTCTTCGGCCGTTTTGCCGGGGGCAAAGAGGAGTTTGCCGGTGTCGGTGCCGAGGCTCCAGTTGTTGTGCTTGCCGGAACCGTTGATGCCGTTGAAGGGCTTCTCGTGAAGCAGCACGCGGAAGTTGTGGCGGCGGGCCACTTCTGCCATCAAGCTCATCAGCAGCAGGTTGTGGTCGTTGGCCAGGTTGGTCTCTTCGAAGATAGGAGCCAACTCAAACTGGTTGGGGGCCACTTCGTTGTGGCGGGTCTTGGCGGGGATGCCGAGCTTATGACATTCGATTTCCAAGTCGAGCATGAAGGCTTCCACGCGCGAGGGAATTGAGCCGAAATAGTGGTCTTCGAGCTGTTGGTTTTTGGCACTTTCGTGGCCCATGAGTGTGCGGCCGGTGAGCATCAGGTCGGGGCGAGCGCTGTAGAGCGACTCGTCAACCAGGAAGTATTCTTGTTCCCATCCCAGATAGCTCAACACGTGGTTGACACTCGGGTCGAAATAGCGAGCCACTGTGGTGGCAGCTTTGTCAACGGCGTTGAGTGCGCGCAGCAGCGGAGTCTTGTAGTCAAGGCTTTCGCCGGTGTAGCTGATGAAGATGGTGGGGATGCAGAGGGTGTTGTCGAGGATGAAGGCCGGCGAGGAGATGTCCCAAGCCGAGTAGCCGCGGGCTTCGAAGGTGTTGCGAATGCCGCCGTTGGGGAATGACGATGCATCGGGCTCTTGCTGCACAAGCAGTTTGCCGGTGAATTCTTCCACCACTCCGCCTTTGCCATCGTGTTGGATGAAGGCATCGTGCTTTTCGGCCGTGCCGTCGGTTAGAGGGTGAAACCAGTGTGTGTAGTGGCGGGCGCCATTGTCAATGGCCCAACGCTTCATGCCTTCGGCCACCGCATCGGCCACTTCCAGCGGGAGCGATTGCTTGTTGTCGATGGCGTTTACCAATGCTTCATACACCTTCTTGGGAAGGTATTCGAACATGCGTTGGCGATTGAACACATACATGCCGTAGTATTGTTCAGGACGCTCGGCGGGCAGTTCCACCGGCAAAGCTTTGCGGTTGAAGGCTTCGTCAACCACCTTGAATCGTAGCATAACTTTGAGTATATGAGATTAGAGATTTGTTGATATCTGTTTGAAACGCTCCACGGCTTGCTCCGTGGCTTCGAGGGTGTTGAAGGCTGTGAGGCGCACGTAGCCCTCGCCGCTGGGGCCGAAGCCCACGCCGGGGGTGCACGCCACGTGGCACTTCTGCAGCATCAGATCGAAGAATTCCCACGAGCCGATGCCTTGCGGGGTTTTCACCCACACGTAGGGGGCGTTGACCCCACCCCACACTTTCAGTCCGGCTTGCTGCATGCCTTGGCGCAGCAGGGCGGCGTTGTGGAGATAGTAGTCAATGCTTTGGCGAATCTGCACTTGGCCTTCGGGGGTGTAGATGGCGGCGGCAGCGCGTTGGATGGGATAGGAGGCGCCGTTGAATTTGGTGCAGTGGCGGCGCGACCACAGCGAGCGCAGGCTCACTTTGTTGCCGTTTGTGTCGCAGCCCATGAGGTCGCGGGGCACCACGGTGTAGGCGCAACGCAGTCCGGTGAATCCGGCCGTTTTGCTGAAACTGCGAAATTCTATTGCACATTTACGCGCTCCGTCAATTTCGTATATGCTGTGAGGCACGTCGTCTTCAGTGATGAAGGCCTCGTAGGCTGAGTCGAAGAGAATCAGGGCGTTGTTCTCCAGAGCATATTCCACCCACTTGGTGAGCTGTTGGCGTGTGAGCGTCGTGCCGGTGGGGTTGTTGGGATAGCAGAGGTAGATCACGTCGGGGGCGTGTGTGGGCAGCGCGGGCACGAAGTTGTTGGCTTCGGTGCAGGGCAGATACTCTATGCGGTTCCACCGGCCGTCGATGATGTCGCCGGCGCGGCCTGCCATCACGTTGGTGTCTACGTAGACTGGATAAACCGGGTCGGTCACGGCCACGCGGCAGTCTGTTGAGAGGATGTCGCCGATGTTGCCGGTGTCGCTCTTGGCGCCGTCGGACACGAAGATTTCGTCGACGTCTACGTGGATGCCGCGGCTTTGATAGTCGTGCAGCGCAATCTGCTCGGTGAGAAAACTGTAGCCTTGTTCGGGGCCGTAGCCTCTAAATGTGGCAGCATCGGCCATTTCGTCAACTGCCTTGTGCATTGCTTCGATGGCCGCGGGACAAATCGGGCGGGTCACGTCGCCAATGCTCATTTTGATGATTTGGTCAGTGGGGTGCTGCTGTTGGAAGGTCGCGATTCTTCGTGCAACTTCCGAAAATAAGTAACTTGGTGATAGCTTGCAGAAATTATCGTTGACCTTAATCATAATGGTGTAAGTACTATTAAATTGTTATGTTATATGTTCCGTAAAATGCGGTTGTTGCAGGCCCGGTCATCATGACGTGGTGTGAGTCGGTGTCAATCTCAATGGTTAGGTCGCCGCCGGGTAGGTTCACCACGCTTCGGTTGCCTGTTCTGCCCGTTAGATAAGCGGCTACGGCCGTGGCGCAGGCTCCGGTGCCGCAAGCCATGGTTTCGCCGCTACCCCTTTCCCACACTCGCATTTTGATGTGGCCGGGGTTGATGATTTTTGCAAATTCAATGTTGGCTCTGTCGGGCCACACGGGGTTGTGTTCCAATTCGCGGCCGAGGGTGTGGACGTCAACGTTGTCGGGGTCGGCATCCACAAAGGTCACGGCGTGAGGGTTGCCCATATCCACGGGGTGAACCTCCACTGCCCCCTGCGAGGTGGAGAGCTGCAGCGCAGGGCTTGAGCCGTAAGGGCCCATGTCGACGGTGACTGTGGCCACGCGGCCGTCGTCGCCAAGATGTAAGCGCAATATTTTGATGCCGGAGAGGGTTTCCAGTGTTATTTCGGTCTTGGTGGTCATGCCGTGGTCGTAGACATACTTGCCCACGCAACGCGAGCCGTTGCCACACATTTTTGCTTCAGAACCGTCTGCATTGAAAATCCTCATTTTGAAGTCTGCTATCGTGGATGGCAGAATTAGGATGATGCCATCGCCTCCCACGCCGCGATGGCGGTCGCTCATCTCTTGCGCAAGCTGAGGCAGCTGCGCTTCGTCGCATGGGAGCTGGGTCATATACACGTAGTCGTTGCCGAGCCCGTGCATCTTTGTGAACCTGACTTCTTTCATGGCGCAAAGTTACGCATTTTGCGCGACATGCCGCGCAAAAATTCTAATAAAAAGTCAAAAAAAATTGCACAAGTGTGTCTGCGCTCAGCTCAGACGGAAGCATTGGCGGGCGTTGCGGGTGGTGGCGCTGTCCACCTGTTCGGGGGTGAGTTTCAGCTCCAAGGCTATGCGCTCTGCTATGTGAGGTAGGAAGGCACTTTCGTTGGTGGAGCCGCGGTGTGGCACCGGGGCGAGCCACGGTGCATCCGTTTCCAACACTATGTGGTTGATGCCAATCCGGGGTAAGACTTCGGGCAAAGTCGACTTCTTGAAGGTCACCACCCCGCCGATGCCAAAGAGCGGTTGCTCCACTTCGCGGCGTATGGCGTCGACATCTTTGTCGGTGCCGCCAAAACAGTGAAACACCATTTGCGGCAGATGGCCTCGGCGACCTCTCACCACGTCGAGCATCTGCGGCAGCGCGCTGCGGCAGTGCACAATGATGGGCAGGTTGAGCCGGTCGGCCAGGTCGAGCTGCGCTTCCAGCACCTCCAGTTGCCAGGGGAGTTTGTCTTGCTCCCAATAGAGGTCGAGACCCACTTCGCCCACGGCCACGTAGTCGGCAGCGTGGGTGGTTAGTTCTTGCTCTATTGCGGCGAGATGGTCGGCGCGGTCTTCTTTCACTTCGGTTGGGTGGAGTCCGGAGCACATGGCCGTGACTTCCGGGCGCAAGCTGTGGAGCTCGCGCACTTGGGGAATTGACCCGGCATCAACTCCGGGCAAAATCATCATCTCCACACCCGCAACAAATGCGCGGTCAACGGCCGCGCATTTGT
>CAZJWM010000132.1:0-4023 GCA_964549975.1 uncultured Bacteroides sp.
ACCATCAACCGCGCCGTGCTTCCTGCCATCTTCAATCCCGAGGACCTCAACGCCCTTGAACAAGCACTCCGACTCAAAGACGCTCATCCCGGTTCCACTGTGACGATGCTCACTATGGGTCTGCCCCGTGCATCAGAGATTATTCGCGAAGCTATCTATCGTGGCGCCGATCGCGGCGTGGTGTTGACCGACCGCAGCCTTGGCGGCGCCGACACTCTGGCCACCAGCTACTCCCTCTCGCAGGCCATCCGCAAGATGGAAGGCTACAATATCATCCTCGGTGGTCGTCAGGCCATCGACGGCGACACCGCCCAAGTGGGCCCCCAAGTGGCCGAAAAGCTCGGCATTCCGCAGGTGACCTACGTGGAAGAAATCCTCGAATCAACCGCCGAGTCAATCACCGTGAAACGTCGTCTGGAGCACGGCATCGAAGTGGTTAAGTCCCCGCTGCCTTGCCTGCTGACCGTCACCGGCACCGCCGACGAATGTCGCCCCCACAACGCCAAGCGCGTGATGCGTTTCAAATATGCCGCTTCGCCCACCGAACGCGCCTCCCTCACTGAAGAGCAGGCCGCTCGCGCCGATGCCCGTTGCCCCGAGCTGATTCAGGAATGGAACGCCGCCTTCGTTGAAGCCGACCCCGAGCAAATCGGTTTCCCCGGTTCGCCCACCAAGGTGAAAAACGTTGAAAACGTGGTGTTCACCGCCAAAGATTGCCGCCGTCTGGACAACGACGACGCCCAAATCGAAGAGCTCGTGAAGGAACTCATTGCCAACCACACCATCGGTTAATCACATTTCCCACTCATAATCAAACTGCAAACACATTATGATTCAAGACAACAATAACCTCATCGTCTACTGCGAGTGGGACGAAGGCCATGTGGCCGACGTGAGCCTGGAGCTGCTGAGCAAAGGCCGTGTGCTCGCCGACAAGCTCGGTGTGCGCCTCGAAGCACTCGTAATTGGTCATAACCTCGGCGAGGTGGAGAAAACCCTTGCCCCCTACGGCGCCGACCTGGTCTACAAGGTTGACGACGCTCGCCTCTATCCCTATAGCACCAATCCCCACGCCGCCGTGCTGATCAACCTCTTCAAGGAGATCAAACCTCAGGTGTGTCTGATGGGTGCCACCTGCATCGGTCGCGACTTGGGTCCGCGCGTGAGCTCCTGCCTCCACAGCGGCCTCACCGCCGACTGCACCGCTCTGGAAATCGGCGACCACACCGACCCCAAGACCGGCAAGAGCTACACCAACCTGCTCTATCAGATTCGCCCCGCATTTGGCGGCAACATCGTGGCCACGATTGTCAACCCCGAATGTCGCCCGCAGATGGCCACCGTGCGCGAAGGCGTGATGAAAAAGGAGATCTACGATGCCGCCCACAAGGCTGAAGTGGTTTGCCTCGACGCCTCAAAATACGTCAGCGACGCCGACTTCGTGGTGGAGATCATCGACCGCCAGATTCAGAAGTCGAAAATCAACATCAAAAACTCCCCCATCATCGTGGCCGGCGGCTATGGCGTGGGCTCCAAGGAGAATTTCCAACTCATCTTCGACCTGGCAAAAGTGCTCGGCGCTGAAGTGGGTGCCACTCGCCCGGCAGTCGACGCCGGATGGGTTGACCACGCTCGCCAAATCGGCCAGACCGGCACCACCGTGCGCCCCAAGCTCTACATTGCTTGCGGCATCTCCGGTCAGATTCAGCACGTGGCAGGTATGCAGGAAAGCTCCATCATCATCTCCATCAACAGCGACCCCAACGCCCCCATCAACACCATCGCCGACTACGTCATCACGGGCGACCTGGAGGAAGTGGTTCCCAAGTTGATTAAGTATTACAAGAAAAACTCCAAGTAATTTCAGCCATGGCTAATTTCTATACTGACAATCCCGATTTGAAGCATCACCTGACTCACCCTCTGATGCAAAAAATCGTTGCGCTGAAAGAGCGCGACTATGCCGACGCAGCCAACTTCGACTACGCCCCCTTCAACTACGAAGATGCCCTCGACAACTTTGAGCGCACCCTCACCATTGTTGGCGACATGTGTGGCACCACCATCGCCGACAACGCCCACGACGTCGACGCCCAAGGCCCCCGCGTGGAGAATGGCGGCGTGATCTATGCCGACGGCACTCAGCGCAACCTCGACCTCTGCCGCAAGGCCGGCCTCATGGGCATGGCCATGCCGCGCCGTCTGGGCGGTCTGAACTTCCCCATCACCCCCTACATCATGGCTGCCGACATCGTGAGCCGTGCCGACTGCGGTTTTGAAAACCTCTGGGGTCTGCAAGACTGCGCCGAAACCATCTACGAATTCGGTTCTGAAGAACAGAAACAAAAATACATCCCCCGCGTCTGTGCCGGCGAAACCATGAGCATGGACCTGACCGAGCCCGACGCCGGCAGCGACCTGCAGAGCGTGATGCTCAAGGCCACCGAACAACCCGACGGCACCTGGCGCCTCAACGGTGTGAAGCGTTTCATCACCAACGGCGACAGCGACATCCACTTGGTGCTCGCCCGCTCTGAAGCCGGCACCAAAGACGGCCGCGGCCTGTCGATGTTTATCTACGACAAGCGCGACGGCGGCGTGAGCGTGCGCCGCATCGAAAACAAGATGGGCATCAAGGGTTCTCCCACCTGCGAACTCGTCTACAAAAACGCCAAAGCCGAACTCTGCGGCTCTCGCCGCCTGGGTCTCATCAAATATGTGATGGCCCTGATGAACGGCGCCCGTCTGGGCATCGCCGCTCAGAGCGTTGGTTGCAGCGAACTGGCCTACCGCGAAGCCGTGGCCTACGCCAACGAGCGCAAGCAGTTTGGCAAGGAGATTGCCCAATTCCCCGCAGTCTACGAAATGATTGCCGTGATGAAGGCCAAACTCGACGCCTCTCGCTCGCTGCTCTACGAAACCTCGCGCTACGTGGACCTCTACAAAGCCTACGACGACATCGCCAAGGAGCGCACCCTCGCCCCCGAAGAACGCGCCGAAAGCAAGAAATATTCACGCATGGCCGACGCCTGCACTCCTCTGGCCAAGGGCCTCGGCTCTGAATATGCCAACCAGAACGCCTACGACTGCATCCAGATTCACGGCGGCTCCGGCTTCATGAAGGACTACGCTTGCGAACGCCTCTATCGCGACACCCGCATCACCTCCATCTACGAAGGCACAACCCAACTGCAGGTTGTGGCCGCCATTCGCCACGTCACCACCGGCACCTACTCGATGCTCATCGACGGCTATCGCGAACAGCTCGCCGCCGCAGAACTCAAACCCGCTCTGGCTCCCATCGTGGAAAACCTCGACAAGCTGGTTGAGCTCTACAACATCTCCATCGCTGCCGTGACCGAGCTGAAGGATCAGACCTATCTCGACTTCATGGCACGTCGCCTGGTGGAGATGGCCGGCAACATCGTGATGAGCTATCTGCTGGTGCTCGACGCTCAGCGCAACGACTCGTTCCTGCGCTCCGCTCAGGTCTACGGCAAGATGGCCAACGGCGTGGTAATCGCCCACGCAGAGTTCATCTCCAACTTCAACCCCGAAGATCTGGCCCTCTACAGCCTTAATAATTGAAAATTGATAATTCTTGACAAGTCAAGCGACTTCGTCGATAAGAAAATTGAAAGTCTTTTAGTCTTTAAGTTTTTAGTCTTTTAGTTTTTTAGTTGACAGTCCCTAAAGTCCCTAAAGACCGCTGACCCTAAGGTCCCTAAAGACCGCTGACCAACTTTCCACTTTCAATTGCAATTTTCAATTGAAAAAATAGCCCCGAAGCCCAACGGCTTCGGGGTCATTTTTTTAACGCGCCACCATCCAAATCTGCCACCACCTTATTCAGGGCAACCGCATCAAAAGACATATGCAGCATGGTTAAGCGCGGCGATGCATCGGAGATGCAGGTTATTTATAACCCCGGCTTGCCGCAGGCTAGCCGGGGGCCGGGTTGAGCCCTCACGAGCTACCTCGAAGAGTAACCTGATGGCGCTGCCATGATCAAAACCCAAGAGA
>CAZJWM010000133.1:0-3979 GCA_964549975.1 uncultured Bacteroides sp.
TGCGCTCCTGGCTTTTCATTGAGGGGTCGCCAATCATGCCGGTGGCGCCGCCCACCAATGCCAGCGGTTTGTGGCCGGCGCGTTGGAAGTGTTTAAGCATCATCACGCCCACGAGGTGACCGATGTGGAGGGAGTCGGCTGTGGGGTCGATGCCGAGATATGCTGTGGCCATGCCTTTGGCAAGCTCTTCGGCCGTGCCGGGCATCACGGTGTGGATCATACCGCGCCAAGTCAGTTCTTCAATAAAGTCCATGATATGAAGTTGGTTTATATGTAGTTCGTTAGTAGGTGAATGTGCCGTGAGGCGAGGTGATGGTCAGGCGATGGGCGCGACCGGCGCTTTCTTCCACGCGACCGATGATTTGGGCGTCGATGTGGTGGGCGCGAGCCGTGTCGATGATGGCTTGGGCGTCGGCGGGGTCGACGTAGAATTCCATGCGCGAGCCCATGTTGAACACCTTATACATTTCGGCCCAGTCAGTGCCGCTCTGCTCTTGGATGAGTTTGAACAGCGGCGGGGTGGGGAAGAGGTTGTCTTTCACCACGTGGACCGAAGAGTCGACGAAGTGGAGCACCTTGGTTTGGGCTCCGCCGGAGCAGTGGATCATGCCGTGGATGCGAGGGCGCATGAGGTCGAGCACCTCCTTGACCACCGGGGCGTAGGTGCGAGTGGCGCCAAGCACGAGCTGAGCGGCGTTGACGTCGGGCACCTCCGTGGGGTCGGTTAGGCGCATGGCGCCGGAGTAGACTAGTTCGGCGGGGGTGGCGGGGTCGAAGCTTTCGGGATATTTCTCGGCAATGTAGCGGGCAAAGACGTCGTGGCGGGCGGAGGTGAGGCCGTTGGAGCCCATGCCGCCGTTGTAGGCGCTTTCGTAGTCGGCTTGGCCATAGGAAGCGAGGCCCACTATGACGTCGCCGGGGCGGATGTTGGCGTTGTTGACCACGTCGGCGCGGCGCATGCGGCAGGTCACTGTGGAGTCCACGATGATGGTGCGCACCAGGTCGCCCACGTCGGCGGTTTCGCCGCCGGTGCTGTGGATGTCCACGCCGTGGCTGCGCAGTTCGGCCAGAAGTTCTTCGGTGCCATTGATGATGGCGGCAATCACTTCGCCGGGAATCAGGTGCTTGTTTCGGCCGATGGTGGAGCTCACGAGGATGCCGGAGGTGGCGCCCACGCAGAGCAGGTCGTCGATGTTCATGATCAGGGCGTCTTGAGCGATGCCTTTCCAGACGCTCAGGTCGCCGGTTTCGCGCCAGTAGACGTAGGCCAGGGCCGACTTTGTGCCGGCGCCGTCGGCGTGCATGATGTTGCAATAGTCGGGGTCACCGCCGAGGATGTCGGGGATGATTTTGCAGAAGGCGCGGGGGAAGAGCCCCTTGTCGATGTTTTTGATTGCGGAGTGGACGTCTTCTTTCGATGCGGAGACGCCGCGCAAGTCATATCGTTGGTTGGATGCCATAATTTATATATGGGGTGGATTGACTTTGTTGTTCGTATGGGGGTTAGCGTTTGCCTTTGCCTCCTTTTTGCTGTTGCTGCTGGCGGAGCAGGGCTTGTTGCTGACGTTGGGCTTCTTCCAGGCGAGCCATCCAGCCTGACTTTTTGCGGGGCTTTTTGGCGTTGGCGGCCATTTCGGCACGCACTTTGTCTTCGTCGATGGCCCAGTGGCGAATTGCCCAGGTTTGCAGGATGGTGATCAGCAGCGACAGGAAGTAGTAGTAGCTCAAGCCGGCGCAATAGTTGTTAAACCAGAAGAGGAACAGCAGCGGCATGCCGTAGGTCATGATTTTCATCATGGTTTCGGTGCCGGCGGCTTGCGCTTGGCCTTGCATGTTGATTTTGCTGTAGATGATGTTGGTCACGGTCATCAACACGCAGAAGAGGCTCAGGTGGTTGCCCAGCAGCCATGAAATCACGGGGATGTTTTGTTTCCAGGAGATAATCACGTCGGGGGCAGCGAGGTTGCTCACCCAGAGGAAGGGCTCGCCGCGCAGCTCGAAGCATGAGGGGAAGAACTGGAACATGGCAATCAGGAAGGGCATCTGCAGCAGCAGAGGCAGGCAGCCGCCCATGGGGTTGGCGCCGGCGTTGCGATAGAGCTCCATCTGCTTTTGCTGGCGAATCATGGCGTTGTCGTTGCCGGGATAGCGCTCGTTCAGGGCCTTGATTTCTGGGGCCAAAACGCGCATCTTGGCTTGCGACTTGAAGGCCTTGTAGGTGAAGGGGAAGATCACCAGCTTGATCAGCAGGGTGAGCATCAAGATGATGATGCCGAAGTTGCCGATATATTGGCCCAGGAATGTGAACACGGGGATCACAATCAGGGTGTTGATCCAGCGCACAATGGTCCAACCCAGCGGAATCAGGCGGGTGAGGTCGAGGCTCTCGTCGCCGCCCAGGGCCTTGTCGGCCTTTTTCAGCACGGGGTAGAGGTTGGGCCCGAGATAGAAGTGGAACGTGGCCACGTCGGTTTTGGCGGTGGAATATTCCAGCACGGCCGTGGCATCCATCTGCTTGATGAATTCGGGGTCGTCTTTAATCTGGCTGCTTGAGAGCTCGGCGCTGAGGAAGGGCTTGTCGGCAATGAGCACGGAGCTGAAGAATTGGTTTTTGAAGCCAATCCATTTGACGGGTTCTTTCACCGTCTTGGAGTCGTCGCCTGAGAATTTCAGGTCGTCGGGCGAGTCGGACGACTCCTTATACATCAGCTGCGACTTTTGCTCTTCGAAATATTTGCCCTCTTCGTGGCGCAGCATGGTTTGCGACCATTGCATCTCCATGGAGCTGGTGCTTGCGGGGATGATGTCGGCGCGGTCCATGTGGTCTTGCACCACCTGCATCTCCACGGTGTAGTCCTCGCCGGGGCGCAGGGTGTAGCGCAAGCCCCACCAGGCGCCGTTGCCAAGGTCGAGCTTCATCAACACGGTGGAGTCCGATTCTTGCACGGGGGTGAAGTAGAACTCCGAGGTGGCGAAGCGGTGGCTGTCGGAGCGGAACACGAAGTCGTAGCTGCCGGTGTCTTTGCGCCAGAGGTGCACTTGAGTGGTGTCACCCTTGTTGACATAGTTTTTGTAGGCCGGGTCGAGCAGCTCCACGTCGGAGATCACGCCGCCTTTGGCCGAGAGAGTCAGCGAAAGCACGTCGTTGCGCAGCTCCAGGGTGGAGTCGTCGCCGGAGAGGTGTGAGGCGAAGTTGCGATATGAGCCGAGGGTGGTGATGGCCTCCTTGAAGGCGCGTGAGGCGTCGGCGGCCAAACGTGGATTGGTGGCGGCCAGAGAGCCTTCAATCACTTGGCTGACGTTGACAGTGGTGTCGCCCACGGCGATGGTGCCGCTCAGCAGTGAGTCGGCGGTGACCGTCAGCGCCATCTGATCGTTGGCCATGCGCCATTGGCCGGGTTGGTCGCCGGCTTGGCCATAGAGTTTGATGGCGTTGGAGAGGGTTTTGACGTCGGCGTCGGTGATTTCCACCGGGGTGACGGCGTCGATTTCGCGCTGACGCGCCTCGGCTTCGGCTTGTTGCTGCTCTTGGCGTTGGGCCTCGATTTGCTCTTTGGAGGGCTGCTGGAGCCACATGAAGCCGAAGAGCACGGCGCCCATTAGCAGTATGCCGGTCAGGGTGTCTTTGTTCATTCTCTGAGGGTTATGCTTCTTTTTCAGTGTGATAGGCCACTGCAGCCTTTACAAAATCGACGAAAATGGGGTTTGGCGAGAGCACCGTGCTGGAGTATTCGGGGTGATACTGTGTGCCGATAAACCAGCGAAGGTCGGGCATCTCCACCACTTCCACCAGATGGGTCTCGGGGTTTTCGCCCACGCAGGCCAGGCCGGCGTCTTCGAGCTGCTGGCGATAGGCGTTGTTGAGCTCAAAGCGGTGGCGGTGGCGTTCGCTGATGTGCTCTTGGCCGTAGGCTTGAGCGGCGCGGGAGCCGTGGCGCAGGGTGCAGTCGTAGGCGCCCAGGCGCATTGTGCCGCCCAT
>CAZJWM010000134.1:0-3902 GCA_964549975.1 uncultured Bacteroides sp.
CACCCAGGAGACAAGCAGTCTGGTCAACGCCATGGTGGACAACTTCATCAATCAGAGCCCGATGATGTCGATCGACGACGAATATGAACTGATGCAACAAATCAGCAGCATGATCGACGTCAACATCATTAACCAAACATTCCAAGAGATGATCACCGACGACAACCGCGTGGTCATCTGCATGCTCCCCGAAAATGAGAGCGTCTACGTGCCCTCCACCGAAGAAGTGGAAAAAGCCATGACCGACGTCAACGCAGAGCAAATCGACGTGTTTGTCGACAATGTGCGCCAAGATCCGCTGATTCCCTCGCTGGCCAAGCCCGGCAAGATCACCAAAATCACCGATTGCACCGAATTCGCACCCATGCAGTGCTGGACTCTTAGCAACGGCGCCAAGGTCTACGTCAAGAAAACCGACATCAAAGACGACGAAATCTGCTTCACTGCCATGGCTCCCACCGGCACCGAGACACTCACCTCGTCGATCACCCCGTCGGACTACATGTTCCTCGGCGCAGTGCAGCAGAAGTTTGGCATCGGCACATATTCCGACAGCGATCTGCAGAAATACGTTGCCGGCAAACAAGTGTCGCTCACACCAGAATTCTCGGAATACACCCGCACCATCAGCGGCACCACCACTCCGCGCGACCTCTCCACTCTGATGGAGCTAATCTATGGCTACTTCACTTCCGTCACCTATCAGGAAGATGAATTCACCGCCACACAGCACCTCTATGCCGGACTGCTCGAAAACCAAGAGTTGGATCCCCAATTCATCTTCTCGCGCGACCTGCAGAAATCGCTCTACGCTTCGCCCTACAAGCAGGTAATCACCGCCAACGACGTGCGCCAAGCTTCGCGCGAAAACATCGAGAAGGCCACTCGCGCAATGGTGAGCGACGCCGGAGAGTGGAGCTTCACCTTCACCGGCAACTTCAACGTTGACACCCTGAAGGCACTGTGCACAAAATACATTGCCAATCTGCCCGCTCCCGGCAAGGGCAAAAAGCTCCCGGCCATCAAGACCGCCGACGGCTTTGTAGTGGAACCCGGCAGCGGCACTCAGGTCTACACCACCAAGATGGAGACTCCGCAAACCTATTGCGCCGTCATCTCGAGCGACCACAGCGACATCACTTCGAAAGATGCCAAAATTGCCACCATCGCCGGACAGATTCTCTCCGCCCGCCTGCTGGCCAATATCCGTGAAGAGATGGGCGCCGTCTATTCAATCAGCGCATCCGGCTCTGTGGACGACAATCCCACCGGCCTGAACGTGTCTCTGCTCACCGCCTTCCCCATGAACCCCGAAAAGACCGACGAAGTGCTCAAGGCCATCAAAGCCGAATTTGCCGCCATGGCTCAAGAGGTGACTCCCGAGGAGCTCGGCAAGGTGAAAGAATTCATGCTCAAGAGCTATGCCGAGCGCATCAACCGCAACAGCGCACTGGCCAGCTATGCCGCCCGTTGGACCGTGACCGGCGTGGACTACCTCAACAACGCACAGGCCGAAGTCAGCGCCATCACCCCTGCCGACATCCAACAGTTTATGCAAAAACTGAACGCTGCCGACAACTATCGCGTTGTGCTTTTGAACCCCGAAAACTAACATTCTTAGTGTAATGAAATCTCGAATCATACTTTCGATTGCCATGGCTGCCACTCTGCTTCAGAGCTGCTCCATAATCAAGGGCAACTCCGGCAGCTCCTCCAAATCAAAAACGCTCACCCAAGTGACCGTGGACAACGACCAAACACTGGCCGGCCGCTGGTATGTCTCCACAGTCGGCTCCCACCGTTTGGCCGGCTTTGCCGACTCCGAGTGGCCCTACCTGCAGTTTGAGCCCACTGAAAGTCGCTTCTACGGCAGCAACGGATGCAACGTGCTCAACGGCCAATACACCTCGTCGGCCGAAGGCTCACTCACCTTTGGCGACGTGGCCTCAACCCTGCGCATGTGTCCCACCGACACGCTGGAATTTCCCATTTCACGTGCCTTGGCCGCCACGCGCAGCTACAACGTGAGCGGAGGCACTGATGTCGAGCTAACATTACTCAACGAAAAGAATCACTCTGTGATGACCCTCAGCAAAGTTGACGTCAGCTTCCTCAACGGCGGCTGGCAAGTGGTGGCCATCAACGGCCAGGCGTGCAACAATCGCGACGTGCGCCTGGTGATTGACATCTCCGAAGGCCATCTCCACGGCAACACCGGCTGCAACATTCTCAACGGCAGCGTGACCTGCAACCCCACAGCCTCGCGCTCAGTGCAATTCACAGCACTGTCCACCACCCGCATGGCGTGTCCGGAGGGTGTGTCGGAAAGCGACCTGCTGATAGCCCTGGAGGAAGTGGCCGTGGCCCGTCCGACGCTCAACAATGCAGTGCAACTGCTCGATGAGTCGGGAGCCGAAGTGATTCGCCTCACCCCCCTGACCAAAGAGGAGCTTCGGCAATCGGCCGAATAGCGCCTTCCAATCCATCAGAAATCAACGCCGTCGACGCCCTGACAAGAGCTTCGACGGCGTTTTTTGTTTGGTCTGATTTGATAAAATGATTAACTTTGCAGTCAAAACCGAAACAATCAATTATAACACTATAAGAACGTAATGTCGACATACAACGAAAATGTGCGCAAAGTCACAACCGCCACATTTGCTCAAATGAAAGAGCAAGGCGAAAAGATTGCCATGCTCACATCTTACGATTTCACACTTGCCACTCTGGTGGACCAAGCCGGCGTAGATGCCATCCTTGTTGGCGACTCCGCCGCAAACGTTATGGCCGGTTACGAAACCACCGTGCCCATCACACTCGACGAAATGATCATCTATGCTCGCTCGGTGGTGCGTGCCGCCAAGAGAGCCATGGTGGTGGTGGACATGCCGTTTGGCACGTATCAGGGCGACTCCACACTGGCGCTCCACAGCGCAGTGCGCATCCTCAAAGAAACCGGCGCCGCAGCCGTGAAGATGGAGGGCGGACAGGAGATTCGCGAAAGCATTGAACGCATCCTCTCGGCCGGCATCCCCGTGATGGGCCATCTGGGTCTCACCCCTCAAAGCATCAACAAATTTGGCGGCTACGGCTTGCGCGCCAAGTCGGAAGCCGAAGCTCAGCGCCTGCTCTCCGACGCCAAGATGCTCCAAGAGATTGGCTGCTTCTCGCTGGTGTTGGAAAAGATTCCGTCTGCGCTGGCCGCACAAGTGAGCCAATCGCTCACCATCCCCACCATTGGCATCGGCGCCGGCAGCGACACAGACGGCCAAGTGCTGGTGCTGCAAGACATGCTGGCACTCAACCAAGGCTTCAAGCCCAAATTCCTGCGCCACTTCGGCTCGTTTGCCGAGCCGATTAAAGACTCCATCGGCGCATACGTTGCCGCCGTGAAGGCAAAAGATTTCCCCAACGCGCAGGAATGCTACTAAGGGGGGTTGCGGAATTCAAAAAGATTAGCTAACTTTGCAAGTAATCGGCGCGAGCGGCTCAGGCTGCGGCGCCAACAAACCAAAAGATAGAAATGGCAAAAATTATTATCATTGGAGCCGGCGGTGTGGGCACCGTAGTGGCTCACAAGTGTGCTCAACACCCCGAAGTGTTTGAAAGCATCGTCATCGCATCGCGCACGCAAAGCAAGTGTGACGCGGTGGCTGAGTCAATACGCAAAGCCGTGGCAAATGCCCCGCAAATCACCACCGATCGCGTCGACGCCGACAGCGTTGCCGAGCTGGTGGAGCTCTTCCGTCGCCACAAGCCCCAATTGGTCATCAATGTGGCTTTGCCCTATCAAGACCTCACCATCATGGACGCCTGCTTGGAGTGTGGCGTGAACTATCTCGACACAGCCAACTACGAGCCCAAAGACGTGGCCCACTTTGAATACTCCTGGCAATGGGCCT
>CAZJWM010000135.1:0-3882 GCA_964549975.1 uncultured Bacteroides sp.
ACGATGAGCGTGCGCTCAAACTGGCCGGTGCCGCTGGCGTTGATGCGGAAGTAGGTGCTCAGCTCCATGGGGCAGCGCACTCCCTTGGGGATGTAGACAAACGAGCCGTCGGAGAACACGGCGGAGTTAAGTGCGGCAAAATAGTTGTCGGCATAGCTCACCACCTTGCCCAGATATTTCTGCACCAGCTCGGGATATTCCTTCACGGCCTCGGAGAATGAGCAGAAGATGATGCCAAGTTCGGCAAGTTTCTCCTTGTGGGTGGTTTTGACCGACACGGAGTCCATAACGGCATCGACGGCCATGCCCGACAGGAGCTTTTGCTCCTCCAGGGGTATGCCCAGACGGTTGAACGTGTTGAGCACTTCGGGGTCTACTTCGTCGAGACTCTTGGGGCCCTCTTTGCGGCGCGGAGCGGCATAGTAGCTGATGGCCTGGAGGTCGATTGGCGGGATTTGGAGGTGGCCCCACGTGGGCATTTCGAGTTTCTGCCAATGGCGGAAGGCGTTGAGGCGAAATTCCAGGAGCCATTGGGGCTCATGCTTCTTGGCGGAAATCAGGCGCACCACCTCCTCATTCAAGCCCGGGGGGATGACGTCGGAGTCGATGTCGGAGTGAAAGCCGTATTTATAGTCGTCGGCTTGGCCTTGGCGGCGCAGGTCGTCGATGAGATTATCGTTGTCCATCTGTTTGGTTGATTATGCTGTTGAAAAGATTGCGACAGGCGTCTTGGAACAGGTCGAGCACCAGCTCGAAGCCTTCGGCGCCTTCGTAGTAGGGGTCGGGCACGTGGTCGTAGCGTGCCGAGGGGCTGAAATATTCGGCCATGGCGTGGATGCGACGCGCGGCTTCCACCGAGGGGGCCATGCGGCGCAGGTTGGCCAGGTTGGATGCGTCCATGCCAATGATGAGGTCGAAGTCGAGGAAGTCTTGGGTGTCAACTTGGCGGCAGCGATGGGTGAGCTCCAGGCCGCGACGGCGGGCGTGGAGGCGCATCCGTTGGTCGGGGAGTTGGCCTATGTGGTAGCCGCCGGTGCCGGCAGAGTCCACCTCAATGGCGTGGGCCGCACCGGCCTCCAGGGCCACTTGGCGGAGAATCTCCTCGGCGGCCGGGGAACGGCAGATGTTGCCCAGACACACCATCAACACTCTCGTGGGTTTTGCTTCGATGCTCATTGACTGTGGTTAGATGCGGTCGAGAACGGTGGCCACGAGGTCGTGGATGGCGTTCTTATAGGCGGGGTTTACGTCGGTGTTGCGGCGGTTGGCAATGATGGAGCAGACGGTCATGGCCTTGTGGCCCATCAGGCGCGCGAGACCCTGCAGGGGGGCCGACTCCATTTCGTAGTTGGTGATGCGGCGGCCGCAGTGTTCAAAGCTCTCGATGCGCTCGTTGAGGTCGGGATTGGCCAGTCCAAGGCGCACTTCGCGGCCTTGCGGCCCGTAGAAGCCCACGGCGGAGATGGTGTTGCCGCGCACCATGTCGGAGCCGCCGATGCGGCTGACCAGTTCGGCGTCGGCGTCAACCACGTAGGGTTTGGCCCAGAGGGGATTCCAGTTGGTGTGGCGGCAGAGCTCGCGCTCAAAGTCGAGGTCGGCAATGGAGTTGCGACCGGAGTAGTAGTTGAGCACGCCGTCGAAACCGATGGCTTTTTCTGCGATAACGGGCGTGCCGAGCGAAAGCTCTGGCTGGAGGGCGCCCGACGTGCCGATGCGCACCAGAGTGAGCTGACGATGTTGCTCCTTGACGGTGTGGGTTTGGAAGTCAACGTTGGCCAGAGCGTCGAGCTCGGTCATCACTATGTCGATGTTGTCGGGGCCGATGCCGTGGCTGATACACATGATGGGCTTGCCGCGGTAGGTGCCGCCAATGGTGTGGAATTCGCGTGAGGAGACCTCAAAGGTCTTGGTGTCGAAAAATGAGGCCACCATGTCAACGCGGCCGGGGTCGCCGACGAGAATCACGTTGTCGGTGAGTTGTTCGGGGCGAAGATGGATGTGAAACACGGTGCCATCTTCGTTGATGATCAATTCGGAAGGAGGGATAACTTTGCTCATTGTTTCTATAGAGATAGTTTGTTGAGAGAAAAATCGGGTTAGACTTTGCGATAGATGCCGCCGGGCAGGGCCAGAAGCAGGCCGCGAAATTCCAGGTCGATGAGCATGCTCATCAGCGGAGTGATGGCCAGGCCGGTGGCAGCGATGATGGCGCTGATGGAGGATCCGCCGGTTGATTCGAGATGGGCGATGACGCGCTCTTCATCGGCGGTGAGCAGCGGCAACTCGGGTTGGGCTGCTGAGGCAGCCTCGGCAGAGGCCGTTTGGCGCATGGGCCAGTTCATGGCCTCGCAGAGGTCGGCGGCAGAGGTGATGAGTTGCGCCGTGGTCGACGCAATCAGTCGGTTGCAGCCCGAGGAATAGCGGTCGGAGACTCGCCCGGGCAGGGCGAAGACGTCGCGCGAATATTGCGCGGCCAGTGAGGCGGTGATCAGTGCGCCGCCATGTTCGGCACTTTCGGCCACCACCAGGCAGTCGCACATTCCGGCCACGATGCGGTTTCGGGCCACGAAGTTGCCCTTGTGGACGGGTTCGGCGGTGGTGTATTCCGTCAGGAGCATACCGCCGTGGCGAGCCATATCCACGGCCACGGCGCGATGGTCGGCGGGATAGATGGTGTTGAGGCCGGTGGCCATGACGCCGATGGTGGGGAGGCCGTGGCGCAGGGCGGCGCGATGGGCGGCCACGTCGATGCCGTAGGCCAAGCCGCTGACAATGGCCACAGAGTCGGTCATCTCGGCCAAATCTGCCACCAGCCGATTGACGAAGTCAAGGCCGTAGGGGGTGGCGTGGCGGGTGCCCACAATGGCCAGCGGACGGCAAGCGTTGAGGTCGGTCTCGCCGGCGGCGTAGAGCATGGCCGGGGCATCCTCGCATTGGAGCAGACGTTGGGGATAGGCCTCGTCGGTGAAATAGAGGGGCGTGACGTTGCCACGCTGCAAGAATTCGCGTTCGCGGCAAGCGGCCTCGAGGGTGGCTTGCCGCGAGGCTGTGGTGTAGATTTTGGCACGCGACGAGGTGATGTAGCGCAATTGGCTCTCTGGCGCTTCAAAGAAGTCGCGTTCCGAGCCTATGCGCTCCAGCAGATTGCGAGCCAGCGTGACGGTCATGCCGCGCACCGACGCAAAAGCTATCTTATATGTCAGCTCATCGTAGGTCAAGACTTTGGGCAAGTTCGTCGCCGCGGGTGGGGCGGCCGTCGATCACGTTGACAATGGTGATGACGGCGTCGACACACACCTGACCCTCGGCGTTGGTGATCCATTGGTGAAACAAAAATCGGGGACCGCGTCGCTCCATGTCGAGGTGCGACGTAAACTCGTCGCCCAAACCGAGCGACGAGCGATAGTCAGCCTCAATGCGACACACCACCGGCGCCATATTCTCCTGACGCATACGGCGGAAACTCATGCCGTGGGCTGAGCAAAATTCGTGGCGCGTGTGTTCGAAGTAGTGGAGATAGTTGGCGTTGTTCACAATCCCCTCT
Source organism: uncultured Bacteroides sp. (assembly GCA_964549975.1). Lineage (GTDB taxonomy): Bacteria > Bacteroidota > Bacteroidia > Bacteroidales > Muribaculaceae > UBA3263. Next base: position 3,545 of record CAZJWM010000135.1, read on the forward strand.
GCGTCGCACTCATAGTCGCGCACTTTCATTTGTAATTGAAACGTTGACATGTCGTTGAATAACTCTACAAAGTTACAAATTTTTTGCGGATTTCCCACAATCGCCCAACTGCAAAAGCCTCACCCCGGCCCTCCCCTGTTTGCGTCACCCAATTCCAGAAGTAGCCAATGCTGAATATCAGCCGATTAGCTCGACAGAGAGGCCGTTAGGGTGACGCAATGACGAAGTCAGATAAAGCAAATTCGCCAAAATCGCCAACTTTTGGCAATTATTTCCACACCGATATCCCCCTTCTTCCTATTACCCAAAACTGTGCCATGGCACACTTTTTGGTAATG
>CAZJWM010000136.1:0-3869 GCA_964549975.1 uncultured Bacteroides sp.
GTGTCGGTGAAATGATGGGGCGAAGTTAAAGTTAGTTAAAGTTTGTGAACCATCGGGGGTGCCGACGGCGGTTATTTAGGTGGTTTGCAATATTTTTTGTAATTTTGCAGCACAGCAACGGAGGGGGCGCAAGTCTCCTCCGCATTTTTTGCCGTAAAGCGTAAACTCAAAACAACAAAACGAATGATAGACAAATCATTGATTGAGCAGATAGTCTGCGAGGCCATCAAGGAGACGGAACTCTTTTTGGTTGACGTCACAGTTAGCGCAGACAATCGCATCGTGGTGGAAATCGACTCCAAGGGGTCGGTCGACATCGACTGCTGCGCATCGTTGACCCGCGCCATCGAAGCGCAGGTGGACCGCGACGTTGAAGACTATGAGCTGGAAGTTGGGTCGGCAGGCCTGACCTCGCCTTTCAAGGTTAAGCAGCAATATGAGAAAAATCTCGGCAACGAGGTGGAAGTGTTGACGCGCGACGGCCGCAAATTCTCCGGCGTGCTCACCGCCGCCGAGGCCGACACCTTCACCGTGGAGGTGCCCCGCAAGGTGAAGCCCGAAGGCGCAAAGCGCCCCGTGGTGGTGCAAGAGCCGCAAACTCTGGCCTATGCCGATGCCAAAAGTGTGAAATATGTAATAAACTTTAAATAAAGAATCAAACCCCCATGGCTAAGAAAGCTGAAACACCTAACATGGTAGAACGCTTCGATGAGTTTAAGGAATACAAACACATCGACAAAACCACTATGATTAGCGTGCTGGAAGAATCGTTTCGCAACGTGCTTGCCAAGATGTTTGGCACTGACGAAAATCTCGACGTGATCATGAACCCCGACAAGGGTGACGTGCAGATATTCCAGAACCTCGAAGTGGTGCCCGACGGCGAAGTCACCAACCCCAACCTTCAGATTTCGCTCAGCGACGCTCGCGCCGACCACGACCCCGACGCCGAGGTGGGCGAAGAGCACACCAAGGAGATCATCTTTGCCGACTTCGGTCGCCGCGCCATCCTGACGCTGCGCCAAACCCTCCAGAGCAAAATCCTGGAGCTGCAGAAGGAGGCCATCTACACTAAGTTTAAGGAAATCGAAGGCGAACTCATCACCGCCGAGGTCTATCAGACCTGGAGCAAGGAGATTTTGCTGCTCGACGAAGACAAAAACGAACTCATTCTCCCCAAATCGGAGAGCATTCCCGGCGACTTCTTCCGCAAAGGCGAGATGGTGCGCGCCGTGATTGCCAGCGTTGAAAACAAAAACAACAATCCCAAAATCATCGTGAGCCGCACCTCCGACAAGTTCCTGCGTGCTCTGTTTGAACTGGAAGTGCCCGAAATCCACGACGGCCTGATCAACATTCGCTCGGTGGCCCGCGTGCCCGGCGAACGTGCCAAGATTGCCGTGGAGAGCTACGACGAACGCATCGACCCCGTGGGCGCTTGCGTGGGCGTGAAGGGCTCGCGCATCCATGGCATTGTGCGCGAACTCCACAACGAAAACATCGACGTGGTCAACTGGACTCCCAACCCCTCGCTGCTGATTCAGCGCTCCTTGGCGCCCGCCAAAATCAGCTCCATCCGTTTGGATGAAGAGGAGAAGAAGGCCGAAGTGTTCCTGCGCCCCGAAGAGGTGTCGCTGGCCATCGGCAAGGGCGGCCTGAACATCAAGCTCGCTTCGATGCTCACCGGCTACGTCATCGACGTCTATCGCGAAACCCCCGATAACGGCACCGACGACATCTATCTCGACGAGTTTAACGACGAAATCGACCAGTGGGTCATCGAGGCTCTCAAAAACATGGGCCTGGAGACCGCTCGCGCCGTGCTCGAAACTCAGCGCGACATCCTCATCGAAAAGGCCGACTTGGAAGCCGAAACAGTGGACCGCGTGCTCGAAATCCTTGCCGCCGAATTTGCCGACGACGAGACTACAGAAGCTCCCGCTGAAGAAGCTCCCGCTGCTGAGGCTGAAGAAGAAGCTCCCGCGGCTGAATAAGTCAAGCAGGGTGAGGCGCTCGGTCCTGATCGGGCCGGCGCTCCTCCCCCGCATCAGCGGCTGCAGGCCCGGCGAGGTCTACACACTCTCTAACCCGTTTTAACTAAATCACTCAATCTCTGAACAAAACGTAAATGTCGAAAACGAAATTAAATATCATAGCAACAAAGCTCAACGTGGGGCTCGGCACGTTGGCTGATTTTATGCGAAAAAACAACATTGAAGTCGAAGAGAACAACCCCAACTTCCGTGTGGAAGAGGGTGTGCGCGACATGCTTGTCAAGGAGTTTGGCGGCGGTCAAAGCATTGAATTCGACAAGCCTGCCGCCCCGAAACCTCCCGTGGCGCAGTCTGCCAAGTCAGGCAAGAGTGATGGCAAACAGCAGGGTGTGAAGATACTCGGCAAGATTGACCTCGCCACCGGCAAACCCATTCCCGCCCCCGAGGCTCCCAAGGCCCCGGAAGTGAAGCCCGCAGAAGCTCCCGCCCCCAAGGCTGAGGCTCCCAAGGCTCCCGAAGCTCCCAAGGCTCCGGAAGCACCCAAGCCTGCCGAAAAGCCCGCCGCCGAGGCCCCCAAAGCCCCGGAGGCGAAGCCGCAACCTGCCGCAGAACCCAAGCCGCAGCCCAAAGCTGAGGCCACCAAGCCTGCGCAGCCCAAACCCGAGCCCAAACCCGAGCCCAAACCCGAACCCAAGAAAGCCGAAGCCCCCAAGGCCGAAGCTCCCAAGCCCGCTCAGCCGGCCCAACCCCAACCTGCAGCGCCCAAAGCCGACACCCCCGCGCAAGCCGACGCCCAACCCGCCGAGCCCGAGGTGTTTCGCTTGCACTCGGCTTCCGACCTGCAGAAGAAGGTGCCCCAGCTCAACGTGGTGGGCAAAATCGACCTGTCGGCCCTGAATCAGTCCACTCGTCCCAAAAAGAAGAGCAAAGACGAACGCCGCAAGGCCTCCGGCGGGCAAGCCTCGCAAGGCGGCCAAGGCGGTCAGGGCAACGGCGACCGCAAGAAACGCAAACGCATTGCCGGCGAAAAAGTCGACGTGGAGCAAGCCGGAAAGCAGGCTGCGAGCCAAAACTCTCGCAAGGAGGGCAACGGCGGCCAAGGCAACGGCGGCAAACGTCGCGGCGGCGATGGCAATAACAATAATAAGGGAGGCCGCGGCGATCGCAATCGCCGTCAGCAGCCCGTGCAGCCAGAAGTCAGCGAAGAAGATGTGCAGAAGCAGGTGAAGGAAGTGTTGGCACGCCTCACCGCCAAAGGCAACAAGGGTCAGAAGACCGGTGCCAAGTGGCGCAAAGAGAAGCGTGAAGCATTTGCCACCCGCGAGCACGAACGCGCCGAGCAAGAAGAAGCCGAAAGCAAGGTGCTCAAACTCACCGAGTTTGTCACCGCCAACGACCTCGCCTCGCTCATGGACGTGTCCATCAACAAGGTCATCGCCACCTGCATGTCGATGGGTGTGATGGTGAGCATCAACCAGCGCCTCGACGCCGAGACCATCAACATTGTGGCCGAAGAGTTCGGCTTCCAAACCGAATATATCTCGGCCGACGTGAGCGAAGCCATCGCCCAAGAAGAAGATTCCGAAGAAGATCTGGAGACCCGTCCGCCGATTGTCACCGTGATGGGCCACGTGGACCACGGTAAGACCTCGCTGCTCGACTACATCCGCCAAGCCAACGTGATTGCCGGCGAAGCGGGCGGCATCACCCAACACATCGGCGCCTACAACGTGAAGCTCGCCGACGGACGCCACATCACCTTCCTCGACACCCCCGGTCACGAAGCCTTCACGGCCATGCGTGCCCGCGGTGCCAAGGTCACCGACCTCTGTATCATCATCGTTGCTGCCGACGACGACGTAATGCCCCAGACCG
>CAZJWM010000137.1:0-3813 GCA_964549975.1 uncultured Bacteroides sp.
GCATTTGAGGTGGTATTTGCCGGCATGTGAACAAAATAATTTCCCCGAAGGAGAGCCCCTTGGCGACTACTGGTCGTCGACCTCCACGGGCGATAACTCATCTTACTTGCTCAGTGGCACGGCCGCGTCCCGCACCGAGGTCCACAACGTGCGTGCCATCCGAGATCGCGACAGCAAATAGTGTATCGTTAACTCAATAGTGTATCGTAAACGCAATAGTGTATCGCAAAAGCAATAGCAATTAGTGTATCGTAAATGATTATTAGATCTCAGCTCCGGCGCCCACACTTCCGCCGGAGCCTTTTTTCGCCCCTTGCGTGCCGACGCGGCACTCTACACCCACGATGCCTCATACACATGGCGAGAGCGCGCCGGCGGCGCGCCGTGTTCAAAAGCCAATGGAACGATACGCATCATCGTTGGTGGCCCGGCAGCGGCGCCGGGGGCGCCGAGTGTGCCAGCCCGGAGGGCTGCCTGGTCTCTAACCGGAATACATATTATCTACTGATAACCAGCCGAATAGCCGTCGCGGCAAATGCGCCGAGAGGCGCATATTGAGTGTTAACCGGGTACACGGGAGCGCCAGCTCACGTGTGCCCGGTGAGAGAACGAGAAAAATGTCTGCCGAGAGGTAGACATTGTGGTGCCGCGATTAGCGAAGGCGCATACCCTCCCGGCAAAAACTTGCAAAAAGTTGCAGATTCATGCCAAAACTTATTGCAAAAAGTTGTAACTTTGCCGCAGAATATATGGAAAAAAGTTGCAACCATGCTCAAACGCAAGATTTTACGACAACTGGACGATTGGCGACAGTCGCCGCATAAAAAGGCTATGATTCTCACGGGCGCGCGCCAAGTGGGCAAAACCACTGCTGTGCGCCAATTTGCCGCCGCCCACTACTCTCATTTCGTGGAGATTAACTTCGTGCGCTCACCGCAAGCGCAACAGGCCTTCGATGGCGAACTCGATGCAGCCACCATAGTGATCAACTTATCTGCCATGGGCTTTGGCCCCTTTGTGGCCGGCGAAACTCTGGTGTTTTTCGACGAGATTCAAGAGTGTCCCAACGCGCGCACAGCCATCAAATTCCTCGTGGAAGACGGCCGATTTGACTACATCGAATCAGGCTCGCTGCTCGGCATCAACTATAAGCCTGTGAAGTCCTACCCCGTGGGCTTCGAGCAGGAAGTGGCCGTCTATCCGTTGGATTTCGAGGAGTTTATGTGGGCCAAGGGAGTTGGCGAGGATGTAATCAGCCTGTTGCGCGACTGCTATCAGCGGCTGCGCCCCGTGCCCGAATTTGTCCACCGTCAAATCAGCAAAATCTATCGCGAATATCTCATTGTGGGCGGCATGCCCGAGGTGGTAAACCAATTTGTGAGCAACCCCGACTTTGGCGAGGTGGTGAAGCTGCAACAGTCCATCATCCACACCTATCGCGACGACGTGGCCCACTATGCCGGAGCCCGCAGCGCCGAGGTGAAGCGCGTGTTCGACGCCATCCCCTCGCAATTGGGCAAGGAGGACAAACGCTTCGTGCTGGCGCGACTCGAGGCCGGCGCCGCATTCCGCAAATATGAGGAGCCCACGCAATGGCTTGTAGACGCCGGATTGGCCTACTATTCGCTCAACGTCAAATCGTTGGAACTGCCGTTTGAGTCGCTTGAAAGCCGCAACCTCTTCAAACTCTATATGGTCGACACGGGGCTGCTCTGCTCTATGCTGCTGCCGGAGATGCAATTTCAGGTGCTCAACGGCGACATCAACATCAACGAGGGAGCACTCACCGAAAACTTTGTGGCCTGCGCTCTCGCCTCCAAAGGGCGCAGTTTGCACTACTACGACAAGAAAAGCCGTCAGGAAATCGACTTTGTGTTGGCCGACGGCGACGGTCTGGCCATGATTGAGGTGAAGTCGGGCGACAACTATCGGCGCCACGCTTCGCTGGATGCGGCGATTGCTGCCTCACGCATGAAGGTGGCGCGCGCTGTGGTGTTGTCGAAATTCAATGTGGAGGTGGCCGATGATGTCACCTACTTGCCGCTCTATATGGCTGAGTTTCTTTTTAGAAGCCGAAGTTGATGCGGGCAAAGAAGGCGAAGTCGCTGCCGTCGTGAGTGAAGGCGGCGCCGGGAGTGGCGCGGGCGAAGCTGGGCATGATTTGCGGGCCGAGCTCCACGCTCAGGCCGTAGCGCAGCCCCACGGGCACACGCAAACCCAGGGCCAAGGCGCCGTAGAGGCCGGAGCCCCCTTCCGTGGCAAAGGCCATGCCGGCGCGAGCGTCAACGTAGGGGTAGATGCGCGCTTTGCTTGAGGGGAAATAGATGCGACCTTCGGCAAACACGGGGATGAGCGCTTGGTCGGCCGAGAAGTCGTAGAGATAGGCCGCGCCGGCGCCCAAGAAGTGGCGCCACGTGAGCATTGCGCCATGCACCGTGGAGATGCCCAGATTGGCCGAACCGCGTTGGAAGGCGCCGGGCGCCATCATCTCCAGGCCCACTTGGCCGTGATAGCCCTTGCGGGGCAGGGTGTTGTAGTAGACGGCCGGATGTTGCGTATTGGCCGAGTTGGCGGCAGTGGTGCCGTCAGTGGCATGAGCGCCGAGGGCCACGGCCACGGCGGCAATTATGGTAAGTATCTGATGTTTCATCTGTTAATTGAGGGTTAGTTTCAGTTCTTCAACGAGTTCGCGCAAAGGCTGCGACGCCTCGAGCATGTGGTTGAGCACCTCGCTCTCGGTCCACGTGGCCGGGGAGCCTTCGCCCTGCACCACCTCCACGCGAAATGTGATCATATCGTTTTGCAGACATTGGCGCACGTATTGCGTGATGGCCGGGAGGCTATGCTCCAGCGACTCCACCTGCGCCTGGCTCTCCACGGCCACGAGAAACGTGTCGCCTTCGAGTTTGCGCGGACGGCAGGTGCGCATTGTGGCCACCAGCGCCACGGCCGATGGGTTGGAGTTGGCATAGTTTTGCCACGACACCTCCACGGCGGCGTCGCTGTAGGCCGTGGTGCGCTGTCGGGCGGGCGTGGCTGCCGTCGGGGCGGCTTGCTGCGCTGCGGCGGCGGGTTTGGGGCCGAGGCCGGTGCGGATGGAGATGCCCGGGCCCAGGGCCGTGCGCCCCGGCAGGCGCGTGGGTGCAGCCGCAGCCGGAGCAGGCGCAGGCGCGGCCTGCGGCTTGGGAGCGACAGGCGCTGCGGGGGCGGCCGGAGCGGGGCGAGGGGGCGCAGCCGGAGCCGCGGGAGCCACCGTGGCCGCTTGCGCCGTAATCGGCTTCAAGGGTTCATGCCCCTCTCCGTCGCCGAAGATATTAGGAGAGGGGCCGTCCGCTTGGCAGAGTTTAATCAAGGTCAGTTCCACAAGAAACTGCTTGTTGGCTGCCTCGCGATAGTTCATGTCGGCGGTGTTGCAGAGGTCCATCGCCTTATAGAGAAATTGCGGTGAACATTTCTGCGCCAGTTCGGCCATGGCCTGACGGTGTTCCTTGTCGGTTTCCAGCAGCGAGAGCGTGCGCTCGTCGCGGGCCACCACCAAGTCGCGAAAATAGTCGGCCAGTCCGGTCAAGAAAAAGTGGTTGTTAAATCCGTGGTCGCGCACCTCCTTGTAGATGAGCAGCGCGTCGGTGACGTTGCCCGCGAGGAAGGCCTGCAGCAGGCGGTCGTAGTAGGCCGAGTCGAGCACATTGAGGTTTTCGATGGTCGACTGATAGGTGATATGTCCCATCGACGATGCCGCCACCTGGTCGAAGATGCTCAGAGCGTCGCGCATGGCGCCGTCGGCCTTGCGAGCTATCACGTTGAGGGCCGCGG
>CAZJWM010000138.1:0-3749 GCA_964549975.1 uncultured Bacteroides sp.
AAGTGAGGGGCGGTGGGTTATGAGTGTGGGGCGATGGAGGATAAGATGTGGGAGGCAATGGCGGGGCTGTGGATTGTGATGGCGTTTTGCTCGGCGGTGTTGTAGCCGAGGTAGTTGATGCTGCCATACCACGTTGTCGCTTTGTCGATAATGGCGCAGTGGAGCGCGGTGGCGCTGAGATGTATGGTGGCGCCTTGCCGCTTAAGGTATTCTGTGAGCGTGGTTTGCGTTTGCGTGAATAATGCGACGGAGACGCCGCGTCGGAACAGTTCGAAGAGCTCGCCGACAATTTTGTTTGTGGTGTTGAATTTGAGCCGCGGTGCAGAGATGGCTACGGATTTAGTGGCCGCGCGGAGCGATTGCAGGAATGCGGGAAGAAAGTTTTGTCCGTTGTTTATCGTTTCGGAATCATGCTCAAAAAGCGATGCTGTTGGCTCGTATGGTTTATATCCGATGGCGGCGTATCCTTTCAGGCGCCGGCGGTACATTTTTTCGCAAACCGGGTTGTGGATGTCAACATAGTCGTAGATTTCTACGTCGGTTTTGCCTTCACGGCTTCGGTGGAGCCGGCCTGCATATTGAGCCACTGTGCCCTTCCAAGATATGGGCATGGCCAGGAATAGAGTGTCGAGGCGTGGATAGTCGAATCCTTCGCCAACGTATTTGCCTGTGGCTATGATTGCCATTTGCGCGTCTGCGGGAATGGCATTCAACCGGGCCATGGCCAATCGTTTTTCTTTTTGCGAGTTGGAGCCAACCAGCTCAACCACATGCTCAATGTCAGGCGTCAACAGCTCAGCCAATTTTGCCACATGGCTCCGCAATGTGGTGATAATGATAGGCGTGCGCCCCGACGATATGGCCGACTTCACATCCGCTATTATTTGGGCATTGCGCGCATGGTCTTCGGCAATGTCTTGTTGCAATGCAGCATAGGTTGGTTGCTCGGTCAATAGGCAGCGGTAAGCTGTGAAACGACTTATCAGCAGCCGTCGGAACGACTGGCTGCCTATCTGCGATTTTGCATCAAATTGATATCTGATTGGCCCGCATTGCATGAAGATTATCGGTTGCAAGCCATCCTTGCGACTCGGCGTTGCCGTGAGTCCGTAAACATACCCTGCGCACGGCCTTTAGCACTTGCTCGAAACTGACGGCCGACACGTGGTGACACTCATCGACAATCACCAGACCGTAATTGCCGACAAACTCTTTCACGGAATCGCCGTTGATGCACGACTGAATTGTGACCACATCAATGATTCCATGCAGGTTTGTCCCGCTGCCAATTGGCGTAAATTTCCGTTTGCGGCCGCGGCGCTTTTCTTGCGTCGGCTCGGGATACGCGATAGTGAGAAATTCGTTCAGCTTCTCAATCCATTGCTCTTGCAATGCTCGAGTGTGCACAAGTATCAGCGTGTTGACCTGCAATTTTGCGATGAGCCCGATTGCCGCAACAGTCTTACCAAATGCAGTGGTGGCACACAATATGCCGTTATTCTTATGAGATAGCTCTGCCACAGCTTCAACTTGATTGGGATATAGCTCACCGTTAAACGTTATGTCTATTTTACCCCCACAATTGGTTTTATCATCAATTTTGTAGGCCACACCATGGTCGGCCAGCATTGACAGAACGGCATCCTCGCATCCGCGCGGCAGCGCCACAAAGTCATCGCTGACCTCTGCACATGAAATTATGCGTGGCGTTGCAAAAGTGGAGAAACGCATTGCCTGCTTGCTGTAGAACTCCGGATTATGAAACGAGGCCAGACGTCGCAGAAAGTTAATGGCTTTGCTATTCAGTCCGGCCGTTGGGATATAGAGCTGATTGGCGCGAGTTATTGTTATCTCTGCCGGCAGGTCAGTCCCGGCGATTTCTGCGGCCGAGGGCGTTTCCCACGGTTTCGATTCGCACGTCTTCGACAGCTCAATATGCTTGAAATGCGCACGCAACACTTCGTCGACAGCAACGGCGCTAAGCTTTACGATAGACCGTAGATACGCCCATTGGTCGGCGTAGGGCTCGAAATTTTTATTCACAAACACGGAATTTCCGTTTTTGCGAGCCAAACCTTGCAGCGGCAAAGCAATGAGATTGCCAAAACCGCCATCGGGCAAACAATCTTGGTTGGGAATAAATCTGTCGTAACTCTTGAAGGAGATATGCCCACATTGATTCATCGCCTCATTTAATATGGCATAGCCCAATCGGCGCGCTTTAGCAGCAGGAATTGCCTCGGCGAAAAATATCCAAACGTGAGCCCCGTTGCCGGAACGTGAACGCTCTATTGCCGCCGGGATGCGCCAACGGTCACACACCGACACAAATCCTGCGACATCCTCGGCATAACCATGCTCGCAACTCTTGTCATCAAAATCAGCGCACAAAAAGTAGCAAGAGTTATCCTCTAAAATCGCATACAAACCTACGACGTCGCAGCCGTTCGCATCTTTGCCGGCCAAATGATTGTAGATATGCCTATAAGACAATGGCTCAAATTTGCGATTGGGACACTCTGCGCACTTATGCTTCTTCTTGTCGCACAACGAGCTGACCCATTCATTGGCGCAAACCGGCTGATAGCCGGACTTGCCTGAGGCCTTGCTATGCCACCGTCGGGCAAACACATCGTCTCTGCCACGAAACAATCCGCGAAACAATTCAATCTTCTCCTCCGGCGAAAGCCCTAACGGCTTCGGCGGCTGCATCGGCGGGGCCATGCCACAGCGGATGCGCAACTCCCGATTCTCCTTTTCAAGTTGCTCAATTCGCGCAAGCAGTTCCTCATACGACGGCCGCAACATAGCTCGGTTAATATTGGTTTTGAGACATGCTTCCATGTCCTTAACAATTAGTCAGAATAGGTGATGATTATACACTATATGAACGCACCCTTGGCAAGCGTGCCATTTATGTGTGCAAATATACATAAAATCCTCACATAAAACAACATATGGCAAAAATAATTTACACCTATGAAATACCCGAGCGTCGCGCCGAAGCGTCGTTACATCTCCCATTTCGCAAATTAAAGGATTGAAACGTTGGACGTCTCAAACCTATTCGCTATCTTTGCTCTATAAAAACTAACCCCGATAGATACCACAGAACGCAATGGCAAAAATTATCGTAAAAGACACAGAGGTGACGGTCATTAATGTCAACGGAGAGGATTACATCTGTTTGACTGATATGCTTCGTGCCAAGGACGGAGACTTCTTCATCACCGATTGGCTCCGCAATAGAAATACGCTTGAGTTCATCGGCATATGGGAAAAGGTGTATAACCCCAATTTTAATTATGGCGAATTCGCCACAATTAGAAATCAAGCCGGATTAAACAGCTTCAAAATCAGCGTCAAGGAATTTGTCGCTCGAACAAATGCAATTTGTTTACAAGCCAAAGCCGGACGATATGGCGGAACGTATGCTCATAAGGACATTGCCTTTGAGTTCGCGATGTGGATTAGTCCGGAATTTAAAATCTACATTGTCAAGGAGTTTCAACGCTTGAAGGCTGAGGAGCAGAAACTTTTGGGCTGGTCGGCAAAGCGCGAACTATCCAAGATTAACTATCGCATTCACACTGATGCTATCAAGCAGAACCTTATTCCGGCACAGATTACAGCAGCACAAGCAAGCATTATCTATGCCAACGAAGCAGATGTGCTCAACGTGGCAATGTTCGGCATGACAGCCAAGCAGTGGCGCGAAGCAAATCCTGACATGAAAGGCAATATCCGCG
>CAZJWM010000139.1:0-3742 GCA_964549975.1 uncultured Bacteroides sp.
CATGAGCGCGTGGTCAACGTGCCGCTGTATGCCGCGGGGCAAGTTGACAAAGTGATAGCAAATTTAACGGAAGAGTAGGGCTATGTGTGTTAAAATTGGGGCCGGGGATTGCATTTTGTCTGTTTTTTCGTAACTTTGCGACCTTATATATACCACATTAATAATAATAAGAACGTCTCGACATGTTAAAACAACTTTTCATGGTGGGCGCACTGACGCTCGGCCTCTCCGCCGCTGCCTCGGTGTCTGCCCCGTCATTCGGACTCAAAGGCAACTCAACGATGGGATACTCCACGGGTCGCACCGTGCGCCCTCAAATCAAGAGCGCCAAGAGTGCAATGCGCGCGCCAAAAGGCTCTGTCAACACCGCCGACAGCTCGCTGCCTCAGTCTGACCAGTATGGTTTCCTTTATCTTCCCGATGGCCGAATCTGGACCTACACCGCCGACATCACCACCTCCGGCAACTACTATCAGAAGGCCTCTTTCACCATCTACGACGAAAACAACCGCGAGCAAGGCACCGTGAGCAAATCGTTTGACTCACTGCCCGAAGGCGCCACCGGGGTAAACTCCGTGCAGCTCAACCCCTACGTGACCAAAAAGTTTTTCAACATCGACTCAAACTATGAGGTGATTGTCTTTGCCCACGCAGTGACGCCCGACTACACCGGCATCGTCTATAACGACGTCTTCGCGCTGACCACCGACTCCGTGTCGACCACCCCGCTGATGACCATCCCCGGCAACCAGATTGAGGTGCTCAACTTCGCCGAAAACTCCTGGACCGAAAACGTCTACATGATTTTCGCCGAGGAAGACTACGACGACCCTTCATCGGAAACCATGATGGTGAACTATTCCGTCTATGGCAAAGCCAACTATAGCAGCCTGCAAGCCCCCGTGTTGCTCCACACATTCACTCTGGACTACACCTATCTGGCCCAGAGCGGCGAAGAGGCCTGCACAATGTTCATGCTCAACCACAACGGCAAACCCGTCTACGGCACCGCCCAATGCGAACAATCGTTTTTCGACCTGAACCTCTCGGTGTTTGAAGACCCGCAGGTCAACCCCGACAACTATTATATCATCACCCTCTACGACGCCGACTTCAACCAAACCTCGCAGACCCGCATCCCCATGGAGCAGGTAGACGGCTATCTCTACACCTTCTACGCTCTGGGCGGCCTGAACTATGAAGACGACGTGACCTACGGCCAATACACCTCCGACGACCAACCCGCCTTCATCATCACCCGCCAAAACTACGACTCCTCCTCCGACGGCTACTACTGCTCCTACTACGTCTACGACGTCGACGGCAACATCATCGACACCATCATCGAAGATGTGGAAGCTTCCGTGGATATGACCGACGTGGCCGGCGAAGAAACTCAGATTGCATTCTTCACCCCCTCCGGCTCAGACAACTATCTGGCCACGATGATCGACTTCCCCTCGCTGAAGGTGGCCTCCCGCTTCAAAATGATGCGCGACGACCTGACTCTCACCACCTCCATAGACCGTCTGCCCTGCCGCGGCGGCTATGAATATGTCACCTCAATGCAATATGGCGTGGAAGACGAAGAGGGCAACACCTACCACCGCATCGGCTACCTCGACCGCGAGGGCAACATCACCAAGCTCGACTCCGTGAACCTGGGCCAAAACGTGCAATACGCTCTGCCCTACATCGACGCCTCAGTGCTCTCGCCCTATCTCTACGACACCGACTCGCAGCGCGAATACACCTTCCTGGTGAAACGCACCATCTCCGCCTCATCTTCCGCCGCCGAAGAGGTGCTCTACATTGTGCGCGCCGACGGCACCCGTCTGCTCACGTTTGAACCCGCCGACAGCCTCGGCGGCGAACTCACCAACATCTCGCTGATCAATGCCGACACCAAGCCCACGCTGCTGGTGGCCTACCTCAACGACGCAACCTCCGACTACAAATACACCCCCCACATGGTGTATCTCCCCTTGGAATCGTTCACCCACGGCGGTAATGGCTCCGCCGCCGACCCCTACGTCATCTCCTCGGCCGGCGACATGATGCTCATCAACCGCGCCCCCTCCAAAAACTATATCATCGACGCCGACATCGACTTCAGCACCGAAAACTGGGAGGGCGTCACCGAAGACTTCACCGGCTCCATCGACGGCCAAAACCACATCATCTCAGGCCTCAACTTCGAAAACGCCGCAATCTTCAGCAACATCAACCAAGGCGGCAAGGTGCAAAACCTCGTACTTGACTCGCCCAAGCTCACCGTCTCCGGTCTGGGCTATCGCGGCTTCGTGGCCGGCGAAATCAGCGGCACCGCCGCCCGCAAATCGGCCATCACCGGTGTGAGCGTCTACAACCCCACCGTCAGCGCCTCCTCCGACTTCAGCGGCAAATTCGGCACCATCGCCGGCAACGCCGCCTCCTACAGCCAACTCACCGACTGCAACGTTGAATATGCCGACATCGACCTCGGCTCCGCCGGTCAAGGCGGCGGCATCGTCGGCTCGATGCGCACATCGTCGGTGGCCTCGGCCAACCACTTCAGCGGCATCATCCGCGGCGGCTCCTATCTGGGCGGCATCGTCGGCACAACCGTCACCGGCGACGAAACCATCTCCAACAACCACGTTGAAGCATCGCTCTGCGGCAACAACACCATCGGCGGCATCATCGGCGAAAGCTCCCGCTCCTTGGTGAAAAACAACTTCTTCGCCGGCGACCTCACCTCCACCTCCACCACCGAATCAAACCTCGGCGGCGTGGCCGGCACTCTCTGCACTCTCTATTCCGGCAAAGATTCCGCCAAGCCCGTGGAAGGCAACCTGGTGAAAATCACCTCGCTGACAACCGCTCAAGTGTGCACCGGCGACACCATCGCCACCGCCCACCGCATCGTCGGCCGCTCCTCGGCCGACGAACCCGCCAAGGTGAACTACGAAAACACCAAGTTTGACTGGGATAACTGGGACGGCGACCTCAACGCCGAAGGTCTCCCCCTGACCTACTTCTCCGCCGAATCAAACATTGCCAACAACTATAGCGTAGGCTCATTCGCAGCCGTGGCCGCCTCTATCGGCGGCGACGACCACACATCCACCGAAGGCCAAACCATCAGCTCCATCACCGCCGAACTGCTCGACTCCATCGGCTTCGCTTGGGGCACCACCACCGCCGCCCCCTGGATGGCAGGCACCGCCGACTCGCCCGCGCTCTACTTTGAGAACAACGTCTACGGCCTCTCCGCCGACGTGGCCCTCATCTACATGCACCCCGACGAAACCGCTCAAATCGTCTACACCCTGCTTGGCAACGCCACCGCCGACGACCTGAAAGTGGAAAGCTCAAACGCAGCCGTGGCCGCCGTCAAAGAGATCATCCCCGCCGACGATGTCAACCACATCGTGATGCCCAACACCATCTTCGCCACCATTGAATGTATGGGCGAAGGCAACGCCGACATCACCGCCACCCTGGGCAGCCACACCGCCACAGTTAGCATCGTGGCCCAAACCGCCGGCATCCGCGACGTCACCGTCGACTCCACCGACGCCACCTCCACCACCGACGCTTGGTATGACCTGCGCGGCCGCCGCGTCAGCGCTCCCCAAGCCCACGGCGTCTACATCCACGTCGTAGGCTCCCGCGCCACCAAAGTCCTGAACTAACCCCAACCCCCTTCCCACAACGCAAACGCGACCCGGCTCCCCGCCCGGCCGCGTTTGCTGCTTTC
>CAZJWM010000140.1:0-3632 GCA_964549975.1 uncultured Bacteroides sp.
TGGTGGCCACGAGGGTTTTACCTTCACCGGTAGCCATTTCGGCGATTTTGCCCTGATGGAGCACGATGCCGCCAATGAGCTGCACGTCGTAGTGCACCATATCCCAGGTGATTTCGTTGCCGCCGGCCATCCAGCGGTTGTTCCAGATGGCGTGGCCTTCGTCGGTGATGGTGATGAACTCGCGACCTTGTCCGGCAAAGTTGCGGTCCATGTCGGTGGCGGTGACTTCCACCGGGCCTTGGGCGAAGCGGGCAGCCGTCTCGCGCAGGGTGGCAAACACCACGGGGAGGTGCTCGTTGAGCTTATCCTCAATGGCGTCGAGAATATCTTTTTCGTGTTGGTCAATCTTGTCCCACAGGGGCTGGCGCTCGTCGAAGGGCAGCGATTGAATCTGTTGTTTGAGTTCGTCGATGGCCTTTTCGTGGGGCTCCACAACGGAGCGGATGTCGGCGCGCACGTTGTCAATCTGCTGGCGCAGGCCATCGGGCGTGAGGCCCTTCATTTGCGGCTCGAGAGCCTTGATTTTGTCGACAATCGGCTGAATTTCTCGCAGGTCGCGTTGCGATTTGTTGCCGAAGAGTTTACTCAGAATATCGGTGAGTGACATTTATATTGGGTGTTTAGTCGTTTATTCGTTAATTTATTGTTTTTCGGGTGCAAAGATAGTGTAAATAATTGGATTATCAGCACCATTGGGCGACCTAATTCGCAGAATGTGAGCCACGGTGGGGGCAATCTGCCGGGCGTCGATGGCCGTGGCGACGCGCTGCGCCGTCAGCCGCTCGGGAGCGTAGATGATGGTGGGCGCGCCGGTGGCCACGGCTCTCACCGTGGTGCGGGTGGTGTGGTTCACGTTGGCATCGTTGCTCAGCGTCCAGCCGGGCAACACATTCACATATAGGTCGGCACCCTGGCTAACCACGGTGTTGCGACGCAGGGTCAGGGGGTCGCTTCCTGCGCGACATTCCTGAATATCATCTATGGTGTAAGCGTCGGCCACGCCTGCCATCCTGGTGAGGAATTTGGCGGCATCGGAGCGCAGCTCCTCGGCCTCAAGCTTGTTTTGCTCAATGAGGGTGTGGTTCAGATAGAAGCGGTTGCCGTCCACATCGGTCACCCACTGGCCATTGCCGTTGCGGGCTATCAGATACATGTTGAGCAACGACTGCGCACGGCGTGTGGAGAATTCGCCGCCGGGCACGCCCCATTTCTCGTCGTCGGGGGCCGCGCAGGTGCGCGTGGTGGGCACTCCGTTGAGCATCACCACCACCTTGCCTGCCGTGGTGGTGGCGTCGATGCTCTTCATCAGACGCTCAATCTCGCGGTCGAGGCGGATGTAGGCATCGAGGGTCTCGGCGCGCGCCAGCGGGTCGTCGGAGCCGGGGTAGGGGGCCACGGTGTAGACCACGTTGAGCATATCCATGGCGTCGCGGGCGCCCAGGCGCATGGTGCGGATATATTCGGTGGCCACTGTGGTGACCTCGGTGTTGCACGGCGCCGAACGTTTGAACAGGCGATAGCGGTCGGGGCTGTTGCGGTCAAACGTGTGGTGGAACGGATAGTGACGCTTGTGCTCGGGCAGAGCGGGATATTTGTCCATGGCCAGCAGCGGACGCCAGGTCATGGTGTCGAGGCGCAGCGACAGCGGCTGCGTGAAGTTGCGGTTGCTGATGGCCGCGGGCACGTCGCGATAGTGCGTGGTGGTGGCCCATTTGCCGTCGGTGTCGCTAATCCAGAAGGCGCTGTTGCCGGCATGTCCGGAGAGGATGATGGCTTGGGCGGCTTCCGGGGCTATGGTGTGGACGAAGCCGGTGCCGTCGCCGTCGATGCGCAGCTCGTCGCTCAGGGTGGAGGTGCGCAGGGCTTTGGGCGAAAGGGTCTCGTTGGTGTAGTTGCCAATCTTCTCGGGGTCGGTCAGCACGCTGTAGGCCACGTGGCGCTGCGTGTCGTAGATTTCCGCGGTGGCCACCCCGTTGACCGAGGGCGACGCCCCGGTGCAGAGCATGGCTATGGCTCCGGTGGCATCCACCCCGGGGCCGAATTCCACGTGGTCGATCACCACTCCGCCATCCAGCAGCCGCTTCAGCCCATGCTCGCCAAACTGATTGTAGAGCAGGTCGAGATAGTCGGCGCTCAGGCCTTCCACCACTATGTTGACCAGCAGCTGCGGCCGCTGGGTCAGGCGCGACGCAGCCCCGGCGGGCAGTGCGGCGAGCACTGTCCACAACATTGCGGCTACGGCCGTGCGTGTGGCGGGTGTTATTGGCCTTTTCGACATATATAGATTATCACTCCGGAACGCATCACGTCGGCAGCAATTAGCGGCACAAAGGCGTCGTTCATCTGTTGTCCGGTGAATTTCCAGAGCGTAATGAGTATGATTAGCACTGCAAAGTTAATAATTTCGTAGCAGAAAACCGCATTTTTCCACGGTTTTATCCATGGCAACACTGCTCCAAGCAGGCAAAACGGGTTTACCCACGCCAAAAGCCAGTTGGGCGAAGTGGCCTCGTGGGTGGAGATCAGCACCAAAAATGCCACCACGCAACCGGCCACGCCAAAGGCGCCCATCAGCAGAGTGTCAAGCCAGCGCGACTGCCGGCGACGCTTCACGTCGTAGAGGCTCACGCCCACGGTCAGGGCAAACACCGCCCAGCAGACGGTGAGCGGCCGCAAGGGCCACGGCGTGGGCTCATTCTCCAGCTCGAAGTCGGCACGATAGGTGATGTTTTCGCTCACAATGGGGTTATCGCTCAGCGCGCGGGCCAGCTCCACGGGCGCGAAACAGCGCTCGCGCTCGGTGAGTTCGTAGTCGATACCGCTGCCAAGGGCCAGGTCGATGCCAAATTGATACCAGGGAAACAGGCGGTGATAGCGCGCCATCTCGCGGCGAAACGTCGTGGGCTCGGCCTCGGGCGCCTCCGTCAGGGTGATGCTATGGCCAATGGCACGCTCCACCATCGCCAGCGGACGCGTCGCGCAATTGTCCTTAACGTAGTTGTAGCGATAGGTGGCGTTCTCGGGCTTTAGGTTCTCCGCCAAGAGTTCCTCCAAGCGTTCGCACTCCTGCGGCGTGAGGCGGAGCACCTGCTCGGTGACGTCGCGCCCCGTGCGGAGATAGGAGGCGATAAACCATTGCGCATCCATCTCGGCGGCCATATAGTCGGTCTCGCCCTTCACGAAACGATAGATGAAATTGGGCGACGCAAAGTCGAACACGCCATAGTTGACCACCACGTCGAAGCCGCGCACGCTGTCGGTCACACGCAAGCCAGTGTGCCCCTCCAGCTGATACACGTCGCTGCCCGGAGCAGCCGTGAGAATGCTCACCCTCACCTGTCCGCGGACACACACGGCGGCCAAAATCACGGCCGCCACCATCATCAGATAACGTTTCATAGCCCCAAAGTTACGCAAAATTTTCCAAACCCCAATGCACCCGTTTTCTCCTCCCATTATTGTATGTGTATGCTCCGCCCTCCCTAAAGTCCCTAATGATACTAAAGCCCCTAAGGTCTCTTGTGCCCCCAAAATGCCCAATTCCGGCCTTGGCGCGGGCGGCGTCGCGTTAACGAATGTTAAAGTGAAAATATTTTTCAATGGGGTTAAACGGGTGTGGGATTGGGGGTTGT
>CAZJWM010000141.1:0-3582 GCA_964549975.1 uncultured Bacteroides sp.
GCCCTTCCACCTCTGGACCGCCGACGTCTACCAAGGCGCTCCCACTCCCGTCACCGCCTATCTGAGCGTCATCTCCAAAGGCGCCGCCGCCTTCACCTTCATGGTGATTCTCACGCAGGTGTTCGCCCCCATCTACTCTGAAGTGTGGGAATGGATGCTCTACGCTCTGATCATCCTCACCATCACCGTGGGTAACCTCTTTGCCCTGCGCCAAAACAACATCAAGCGCTTCCTCGCCTTCTCGTCGATCTCTCAGGCCGGCTACATCATGCTCGGCGTGATTGCCAACAACGCCATGGGCATGGCCTCGCTGATGTTCTACGTGCTGGTCTACGTGTTCAGCAACCTCGCCGCCTTTGGCGTGATTCAAATCATCGAAAACCGCACCGGCAAGGTTGGTATCGACCAATATCGCTCGCTCTACAAGAGCAACCCCTATCTGGCCGTGGTGATGATGCTGGCCATGTTCTCGCTGGCAGGTATTCCTCCCTTTGCAGGCTTCTTCAGCAAATTCTTCATCTTCACCGGCGCCCTTCACGGCACCTCCTCCGTGGCCCTCTACGTGTTGGTGCTCATTGCGTTGATCAACACCATCGTGTCGCTCTTCTACTATCTGCTGGTGGTGAAGTCGATGTTCCTCAGCGCCGATGAACCCGAAATCGCACCCATCCGCAGCTGTTGCTCCGAACGCACCGGCCTGTGGATCTGCACCGCCGGCGTGGTTGGCCTCGGCCTCGTGAGCTGCGTCTACAACGGCCTGCTGATGCTCGCCGACAAGTGTGGCCTTGAATCCCTCTCACTGATCACACTCTTCTAACCCACTCTAAAATGACAATTCCTCAACGGAGCGATGACCTTCACGCAAACAAGGACATCGCTCCGTTGCTCTTACCATCTCGCAAATGACTACCTATAATTTCGACACCGAAATCGACCGCCGCGGCACCGACGCCATCAAGTTTGTGCGCCTGCAGCAGATGTGCGGCTCCGAAGATATCCTCCCGCTCTGGGTGGCCGACATGGACTTTGCCACGCCCCCCTTCATCATCGACGCCCTGCGTCGCCGCCTGGACCACCCCGTGATGGGCTACACCGAAATGCCCACGCAAATGTGGCCCACCGTCTGCGCCTGGATTAAACGCGTTCACGGCTGGGACGTCTGCCAAGAGTGGATGCACTTCATCCCCGGCATTGTGCGCGGCATCGGCATGGTGATCAACTGCCTGCTCCGCGCCGACGAAAAAGTGCTGATTCAACCCCCGGTTTACCACCCCTTCCGCCTCGTGCCCGAAGGCAACGACCGCCCGGTGGTCTACAATCCGCTGATTGAACTCCCCGACGGCGGCTATCGCATGGACCTCGACCTGCTCGAAAGCCAAATTGCCGCCGACCCGAAAATTCGCCTGATGGTGCTCTGCAACCCCCACAATCCCGCCGGCATCTGCTGGGACGCCGACACCCTGCGCCGCGTGGCCCACATCTGCCACAGCCACGGCGTCATCGTCATCAGCGACGAAATCCACTCCGACATGGCCCTCTTTGGCCACCGCCACCTCCCCTTCGCCTCCGTGAGCGACGAAGCCGCCCAATGCAGCATCACCTTCCAGTCGCCCTCCAAGACCTTCAACATCGCCGGCATCGTCAGCTCCTACGCCATTGTGCCCAACCCGGAGCTGCGTGAGCGCTTCTACCGCTGGGTTGACGCCAACGAATTTAGCGACCCCTCGCTCTTCCAACCCATTGCCACCATAGCAGCCCTCACCGACCAAGGCGCCGAGTGGCGCTCGCAGATGCTCCAATACGTTGAAGCGAACGTGCGCTTCGTGGAAGAATTCTGCCGCGAGCACCTGCCCGCCATCCGCCCCTGGCGCCCCGAGGCCTCCTTCCTGGTGTGGCTCGACTGCCGCGCTCTGGGCCTGAGTCAGGAGCAACTCGTGGACCTTTTCATCCAACGCGCACACCTGCTGCTCAACGACGGCTCCATGTTTGGCACCGAAGGCACCGGCTTCATGCGCCTGAACGTGGCCACCCCCCGCTCTGTCCTTGCCCGCGCCCTCGCCCAACTCCGCGATGCAATTGAAAATTGAAAATTGAAAATTCTTGACAAGTCAAGCGACTTCGTCGATGAGAAAGTCCGGAGTCGACAGTCTAAAGTCAAAAGTTCAAATCGGCCCCGCCATGCGTCAGCGCACGGCGGGGCCGATATTTTGCGGCTATAGCACTCGCACAACTGCAAATTCAGTATGCTAAATTTTGAGTTGTAAAAAAAAATTTATCACCTTTGCATTAATCAATTAAAGTTCAGACTATGGAAGCGTTGAAAAATTTGCCCATTGGCGTACAAGACTTTGAGAGTTTGCGTAACGACGGATATCTTTACGTAGATAAGACTGCGTTAATATATCAGCTGGTAAGCACCGGAAGTTATTACTTCTTGTCGCGTCCGCGCCGTTTTGGCAAAAGTTTGCTTCTGTCAACGCTCCATGCCTATTTTTCAGGTAAGAAAGAACTCTTTGAGGGTCTCGCAATCGAGAAACTTGAGAAAAACTGGATTAAATATCCGGTGTTTCATCTTGATTTAAATCTGATTCAAAAGGGGGATGACAAGGCTCTTGACTCTTTACTCAACGACACTTTGTGTGAATGGGAAGAGCTATATGGCACTCGTGAATCTGAAACCACATTTGCGCTGCGATTTAAGGGCGTAATTCAACGTGCTTGCCAACTAACGGGGCAGCCTGTTGTGATTCTTGTGGATGAATACGACAAGCCTATTCTCCAAACAATTGACAATGAGGCTTTGCAAGAAGAATTTCGCTCTACTCTGAAAAACTTCTACAGCGTGCTGAAAAGCGAGGATAAAAATATTCGTTTTGCCTTCCTGACAGGCGTCACCAAGTTTGGCAAGGTGAGCGTGTTCAGCGACTTGAACAATCTTTATGACATCTCGTTGGATAGACCGTATACTCCAATATGTGGTATCACAGACGAGGAACTCGACACCGTCTTTGCGCCATATATTGAGCGCTTGGCCTCGGTGATGAACCAATCTTATGATCAAGTGCGCGAAGTGCTTCGCGTGAATTATGACGGCTACCACTTCTGCGAAGATTCTGTTGGAATATACAATCCATTCAGCATCTTATGCACTTTCCAAAGCAACAAAATTAAAAGCTATTGGTTTGAAACGGGCACTCCTTCATATCTGGTGTACTTATTGAAAAAGCATCATTTCAATTTGGAAAAGATGGCAACGGCTGAGTGCGATGCCGACGTGCTCAACAGCGTGGATTCGCAATCTACAAATCCAATCCCTGTCATCTACCAAAGCGGTTATCTGACAATCAAGGGCTATGATCCGCGTTTCGGCATTTATAAACTCGGATTTCCCAATGTGGAGGTTGAAGACGGGTTCATGAAGTTCTTGTTGCCATATTACTCGCCCATAAATCGCTCGCAATCTGCATTCTATGTGGCAAGTTTCGTTAAGGACGTGGAGGCCGGCAAAGTCGATGACTTCTTCAAGCGTTTGTCATCGCTGTTTGCCGACACCCCATATGAGTTGGTGAAAGACCTCGAAAA
>CAZJWM010000142.1:0-3474 GCA_964549975.1 uncultured Bacteroides sp.
ACAGTCGCGGCGTGATCTCCGCTTCGCGCACCAACCTCAACGCTCAGAAGCGTGAATTCATCACCGATCGTCCCATCTCCACTCTGGCTGAGGCTATGGTTGATGCCGACGTGTTTATGGGCCTTTCCGTGCGCGATGTGGTCACCACCGAGATGCTCCAATCCATGGCCCCCAAGCCCATTGTTTTCGCATTGGCAAACCCCGACCCCGAAATCGCATACGACAAGGCCATGGCGGCTCGCACCGACCTAATTTTCGCCACCGGTCGCAGCGACTATCCCAACCAGATCAACAACGTGTTGGGCTTCCCCTACATTTTCCGCGGCGCCATCGACTGCCGCGCCACCGAAATCAACGAGGCTATGAAGCTGGCTGCCGTGCGCGCCATTGCCGCTTTGGTGCATGAGTCCGTGCCCGACGTGGTGAAGGATGTTTATCCTGCTCAAGACCTCACTCTCGGTGCAAAATATATTCTTCCCAAGGCCTTCGATCCGCGCTTGCTCACACGCGTTGCTCCCGCAGTGGCTCAAGCTGCCATGGAGAGTGGCGTGGCCCGCAAACCCATCACCGACAAGGCCGCATATATCAAGCATCTGCAGCTCACGGTGCTCCCCAACGAGGCCAAGTGCAATGCTTTGTCATCTTCCAACGTGTAAACATTCCGCTAAATACTTTTTAGATAGACTTTTTTATGGCTACATTTCAAGAGCTTGGCGTGCGTGAAGACCTGCTTCGTGCCATTGCCGAATTAGGTTTCGAGCAGCCGATGCCTGTGCAAGAAAAGGTGATTCCTCATCTCTTGACTCAAGAGTCCGACGTGATTGCTTTGGCTCAAACCGGCACCGGCAAAACCGCGGCCTTTGGCCTGCCCGTATTGCAACGTATCGACACATCTCGCCGTGTGCCCCAAGCTCTGATTTTGGCTCCAACGCGTGAACTCTGTCTGCAAATCAGTAGCGACTTGGCCGACTATAGCAAATATATTCGTCAACTGAAGGTGCAGCCCGTCTATGGCGGCAGCTCCATCATGTCGCAAATCAGAGCTTTGCGCGAGGGTGTGCAAATCATTGTGGCCACCCCGGGCCGTCTGATTGACCTGATTGAGCGCCGCGAAGTGAAACTCAACGATGTTCACACTGTGGTGCTCGATGAGGCCGATGAGATGCTCAACATGGGATTCCTCGAAAGCATCGACGCCATTCTGGCCAACGTGCCCGACGACCGCAAGATGCTGATGTTTTCGGCCACGATGCCCAAGGAGATTTCTGCCATTGCACAGAAATATATGCATGAGCCGCAGGAGTTTGTCATCGGCACACGCAACAGCGGTGCCGAGAATGTGCGCCATATCTACTACATGGTCCATGCCGCCGACAAGTATCTCACGCTCAAACGCGTGGCCGACAACACTCCCAACATCTATGGCATCATCTTCTGCCGCACCCGCAAGGAGACGCAGGAAGTGGCCGATGCGCTGATCCACGACGGCTACAATGCCGATGCGCTCCACGGCGACCTCTCGCAGCAGCAACGCGACATTGTGATGAAGAAGTTTCGCGACCACGTGTTGTCGCTGCTTGTGGCCACCGACGTGGCAGCTCGCGGCCTCGATGTAGACAATGTGAGCCATGTGATCAACTATGGTTTGCCCGACGACACTGCTGTTTATACTCACCGCTCCGGCCGCACGGGCCGTGCCGGCAAAACCGGCGTGGCTGTGGCCATTGTCCATTCTCGCGAAAAGAGCAAACTGCGTGAAATCGAAAAGAAGATTGGCAAGACGTTTGAATATCGCGAAGTGCCCACTCCGGAGCACATCATCGAGAAACAGCTATACAATCTGGCCGACCGCCTGGAGCGCGTAGAGGTCCACGAAGAGGAGATTGGCAAATATCTGCATGGCGTGAGCCGCAAACTGGAGTGGCTTTCCGGCGAGGATTTGCTCAAACGTTTGCTCTCGTTGGAGTTCAATCGTCTGATCAACTACTATCAAGACGCGCCCGAAATTCAGAATATCAATCCTCAAGAGAAGCGTCAGACCAAGAAGGAACGCAAGGCTGCCGAAGATGGCAAGCCCAAGTTTGAACGCCCCACCGATGAGGAAAAAGATCGACGCACCGCCGCCAAAGGTATGGCGCGCGTCTACATCAATCTGGGCAAACGCGACGGATTCTATGCCAAAAACTTGATTGACATGATCAACCACACGGTGCGCGGTGCGCGTGTCGACGTGGGGCGCATCGACCTGATGCCGGCCTATTCGCTGTTTGATGTCAAGAAAGCGGATGCCGCCCGCGTGGTGCAGGCTCTGCGTGGCGTGGAATTCTTTGGCAAACGTGTGCAATCCGAGAAAGCCGAAGCCGACAAAGACTACACTCGCCTGTCGGACAAGCGCACCACTCGCCGCGACGCTGCCTCAGGCCCCAAGGGTGCCCCTATTCCACCCCGCCGATTCAAACGCCGCTAAACATAAGAAATGGGGAGAAGTTGTGTCCTCTCCCCATTCGCTGACTGTGGCGGCCGCGCAGTTAGCGGCTCCACGACTTGTTGAGCAATTGATGCGATTTGCCGAAAAATGCGCGGGCATTGTCGCCACCAACGCTTTTCGTGCCGATTGCGCTGCTTTCGCTAAATGTTTTGAGCTTTTTGCCAGACTGGTCGGACACTGAGGCTGTCATGTAGGATGAATCCGAGAGCGTGTAAACCACCCCTTCTTCCACCTCCGGAGCATACTCCTTGGGCGTGGCTTTCACGTCGATTGCGAAGCTTGTGCCGGCTTGTTCGGCGTTGTCCCAAAGCTGATATTCCCAGTTGGATTTGATTGTGTCGGTGTGATTTTCGCCGACGATGTCGGTGTAGGTGGCAACTATGTCGAAAAAGTCATACCACGGCTGCGACAGCTCGATGTGGTAGGTCAGGTCAACATACTGTTGATTGCCGGTGTTGTCTCCCGGATCTGTGGGATCATCGTCGCCACAGCTCACGAGAGCCGTACCTGCGAGCATACCCAGCATTAGAGCAAGGATCTTGAATGATTGTTTTACCATGTGTTTGTAAATAAAGTTATTAAACGAAAACAAGTCATCAAAGGCAGGCGCTGCCGATGGTGACTTGTCATAATTTCGGTGTCGGTGATCCGGATGGGATTCGAACCCATGACCCACAGCTTAGAAGGCTGTTGCTCTATCCAGCTGAGCTACCGGACCGACGTTTTTGCTCCCACAAAGTTACGATTTTTTGTTCAACCATGCAAGCCCCCACCTCATTTCCCCCGTTTTTTCGGGATTAGAGGCGGAGTCGGCGGTGCGCACGCGTATGGCCGCGCGGCCCGGTTTGCCAGTGAGCGTCACATTGCCGGCGGCGTCGACTTTTGCAACATCGATGTTGGTGGAAACATATTTCAGCGACAATGATGAGACGTCGCCATCGCCGTCGCAAAGCAGTTCCGGCATCTTAAATTCGGCGATATGGTCG
>CAZJWM010000143.1:0-3435 GCA_964549975.1 uncultured Bacteroides sp.
AAAGCACTTATCAAGTGCATGGTATCGAATCAAAGCATGCTTGTTTACCGGCATAGTCGTGGGGCGTTTGCTGCAAAGATAGCATAATTTTCTCAGATATTGAGTATCAGCGAAGAAAAAAAATTCGGCGGGCGGGGCGGTTGCACATTTCGGCGGAAATTGTTATATTTGTCGACGTCTTAGCCCGCCAAATTTGTTTACTCCTATGAAAATAATGACAAGAACCGCCGCCGCGTGTTTACTATCCGTTTTATCAATGATGACTTCTGCTAAAAACATAAAGTTGACCCCCGACAACATCGACCGCGTGATCGACGCAATGACCCTCGACGAAAAAGTGGGCCTGCTCATCGGCACGGGCATGGACCTGGGCGACGGCGAAGCCGCTCCGGTGGTGGGCGCCACCGACAAGATAGTGCCCGGCGCCGCCGGCACCACCATGGCCATCGACCGCCTGGGCATCCCCTCGGTGGTGTTGGCCGACGGCCCCGCCGGACTGCGCATCAACGCCACGCGCCCCGGCGACTCTGCCACCTACTATTGCACACACTTCCCCATTGCCACACTGCTGGCCTGCACCTGGGACACCACGCTGGTGGAGCAAGTGGGCAACGCCATTGGCAATGAGGCCCGCGAATATGGCGCCGACGTGTTGCTCGCCCCGGCCCTCAACATCCAGCGCCACCCGCTCTGCGGCCGCAACTTCGAATACTACAGCGAAGACCCGCTGCTCTCAGGCAAAATCGCCGCCGCCTACGTGCGCGGTGTGCAGAGCAACAATGTGGGCACCGCGGTGAAACACTTCGCCGCCAACAATCAAGAAACCAACCGCATGGGCAACGACGCCCGAATCTCGCCACGCGCCCTGCAAGAAATCTATCTCAAAGGCTTCGAAATTGCCGTAAAAGAGTCGCGGCCCTGGACCGTGATGTCGTCATACAACCGTCTGAACGGCACCTTCACGGCCGAAAGCCACCTGCTGCTCACCGACATCCTGCGCAGCCGATGGGGATTCGACGGCCCGGTGATGAGCGACTGGTATGGCGGCACCGACGCCGTGAAAATGGTCAGCGCCGGCAACGACATGATGCAGCCGGGCTACGACCGCCAACACACCCTGCTGGTGCAAGCCGTGGAGAACGGCGACCTCGACGAAGCAACACTCAACCAAGCCGTGCGCCGCGTCTTGCAACTGATTGTCAAAACCAACCGCTTCAAAGGCCGCAAAGCCTCCAACCGGCCCGACCTCCAAGCCCACGCACAAGTGACCCGCCGCTCAGCCACCGAAGGAATGGTGTTGCTGAAAAACTCCGACGCCACCCTACCCCTGCCGCAATCCACCACGCGAGTGGCCCTATTTGGCATCACATCCTACGACTTCATCCCCGGCGGCACCGGCTCCGGCAACGTCAACCGCGCCTACACCGCCACCCTCATCGACGGCCTGAGCAACGTGGGCCTCGACATCGACCCCAACCTGCGCCAAACCTACACAGCCCACCTCGACGAATTTAACCGCACCAAAACCGTGGCCACCTCCGGAATAGAAACGCTCCTGCCCCCAGCCATGCCATCCGAACCCACCATCGAGGCCGACACCATCGCCGCCGCAGCCCTGCGCAACGACCTGGCCATCATCACCATTGGCCGCATCTCCGGCGAATTCTTCGACCGCACCACCGCCGACTTCCTGCTCACCGCCGCCGAAGAACAACTCATTGCCGACGTGGCCGCCGCATTTCACGCCCAAGGCAAACGCGTAGTGGCCGTGCTCAACGTCGGAGCCCCCATCGACGTCAACCGCTGGCAAGACCAAGTAGACGCCCTGCTCTGCGCCTGGCTCCCCGGCCAAGAAGGCGGCAACTCCGTGGCCGACGTGCTCACCGGAGCCGCCAACCCCTCTGGACGCCTCTCCATGACCTGGCCACTGAAACTCACCGACCACTGGAGCTCACTCAACTTCCCCATCGACCAACGCTCCGAACTCAAAGCCACAGGCGCCGGCACCACGCGCAACGACCGCAAAGACATCGACTACACCGACTACGACGAAGGCATCTACGTGGGCTATCGCTACTTCGACACCCACAACAAAGCCGTGGCCTACCCCTTTGGCTTTGGCCTATCCTACACCACATTCCTCTGCAGCCGGCCGCAAATCACCCTCGACGCCGACCGCATAAACCTCAGCTTCAACGTCACCAACACCGGCTCTCGCCCCGGCAAACAAACAATCCAACTCTACGTAGCCGCCCCACAAGACGGCCCACTCGACCAACCCGCCAAAGAACTCCGCGGATTTGCCAAAACCCGCGAACTCCAAAGCGGCGAAACCCAGCAACTCACCATCACCCTCTCCCGCAACGACCTCGCCTCATTCAACGAAGCCACCGGCCAGTGGGAACTCGCCCCCGGCACCTACGCCCTCATCCTTGCCACATCCGCCGCCTCCCCCCTCTCCCTCACCCCCCTCCCCCTCTAATCCACCAATCACCCGACCTCAATATTCCCTCATCACCTCGCGCCGCGCCAATTTATTCGATAAATAGTTTTGTAGTTTGTCAAGAATTGGATATATTTGCATCAAATTCATTCATCGCATTTATGGCTGATTCAAATAAGCACAAAATAGTTCTCATCGACGAGATGATTCAACACCAGACAGCGGCTTTAGCGAAAGCCGCTGTCTGTTTGGCGCATAGCTCTGCCGCAAACAAATCTCTTATAGCTTCATTCGTCTATAATCACGGACTCATTAGTTATCGTTAGCGCAATGGGCTATATTTCCAACAATCCTTATCGAGTATTGGGCGTATTCGCAAATGAGCCAATAAAGACTCGCACAGCGAATATTGCTAAAATTCGTGTGTTCCAAAAGGTTGGTAAGGACTGCCGTTTCAGCAGCGATTTCGCAGAAATTTTCGGTGCCGTGAATCGCTCCGACATTTCTGTTGATTGCGCCATATCTCAGTTGGCCACTGCTGAGGATGCAGAATTTTACTCCTACTTTTGGTTGCACAAGACCGCCAAACTCAATGCCCAATCCAATGCCGTTATTGATATAATCAGATCCGGTATAAACGATAACTCTGCTGCCAACTATGTAAACGTATTTATTGGCGCGCTATGCATTAGCAATAATGACTTAGCGGCACAAAGTCTTGTGAAGTTATTCATATCCGACGATGCTCCCAATAACACCATAAAAGAACGAATCATAATTGCGCTCGACAGCTGTTGCTATGATTGTGGATCATTTGAGGCCAACAATCAATGGTGGTATAGATTTAAAAATGCTTGCACATCCATTGCTAACAGCGAGAATATTTTAGAGTTTATTCGCAAAATATTCAATCGCGAATCAATCAGAAATTTGCTTTCTATCATAGATTCAGAGATTAAAGATAGCAATAATGGTAACGATACGCATAGTGC
>CAZJWM010000144.1:0-3418 GCA_964549975.1 uncultured Bacteroides sp.
AAGACAAGGGCAACGACTACTCCGAAATAGAGCCGCTGGTGCGCCAAAAGGTGAAAGCCATCGTGGCCATGGGTCTCCACAACGAGCCCATCGAAGAGTTTTTCACCGGCAAGGTGGACCGACTCGTCTCCACCCACAGCCTCGACGAGGCCATTGCCGCCTGCCGTGAGCTGGCCTCCGAGGGCGACACCGTGTTGCTCAGCCCCTGCTGCGCCTCGTTCGACCTCTTCCACAGCTACGAGCATCGTGGCGACCTTTTCAAACAAGCAGTTCGCAACCTCAAAAACCGGAAATAACCTTCAGCCATGGGATTTCGCAAAGATTCAGACTCAACCTCGCGCCGCCAAGCGCCCGCCGCGCCCCTCTCGGCCGACGACCTCGTGGCCGTCAACAAACCCGACACCCACATCTGGGGCGTCTACGGCATCTTGGTGGTCTTGTCCATCATCGAGCTCTATTCGGCCTCCTCGTTTGAGATAGCCAACAAGGGCCTGTGGTCGCCTCTGTTGCGCCATGTGGGCATGCTCTTTGCGGGATTCCTGCTGATTTTGTGGTTGCAGCGCATCCACTACAGCAAGTTTGTCAAATGGTCGAAGCGCGTGGCCGTGATCAGCATCGTGTTGATGACCTACGTGATGTTTTTCGGCTCATACATCAACGGAGCGCGCCGCGCCCTGAACCTGGGATTTATCACCCTCTTCCCGGCGGAGCTGATGAAGCTTGCCGCCGTGATGGTGTTGGCCTACATCCTCTCGCGCAGTCAGCTCAAGAAGGACTACACGCGCCGGCTCTCCGGCGTCATTGTGGCCGCTCTTGTGGTGATGTTGATGAGCGGCCTGCTCTTCACTCAGGGCCTGACCAACACCATCCTGCTGATGATGATCAGTCTGTCGATGATGATCATAGGTCTGATTCCATGGCGCAACATCGGCATCATTCTGGCATTGTATGCAATCTTTGGCGCCGGTGCCGTGGGCCTGAAAGTGCATCTCACCAATGAGGCGGCTGCCGCTGCCAACCCCTCCGACACCATCTTGGTGGACAGCCGCGGCAACGTCTACAACGTGCCCGAACTCGCCGGCCGCGGCACGGGCAACTCGCGCATGAGCGACGCCACTTGGGGCCACCGCATCGAAGCATGGCTTGGCCACGGCGACTCCCTGACCTCGCGCCCAAAATATGAGCAACCCATCACCACCAAAAACCTCCAGGAGATGCGCTCCTACATGGCGCAAGCCCATGGCGGCGTGATTGGCGTGTTTCCAGGCAATTCGCGCGAGACGTCGCGCCTGCCGCTGGCCTTCTCAGACTATATCTTCGCCATTGTGGTGGAAGACCTCGGTCTGGTCGGCGGATTGTTCATCATGATATGCTATCTCTGGCTGCTTGCTCGCGCCCACTATATAGCCTCGAAGTGCACTCAGGCCTTCCCCGCCTTCCTGGTCACCGGATGCGCCGTGATGATCACCTTCCAGGCCCTCTTCCACATGGCCATAGTGAGCGGCGCCGGGCCCGTTTCCGGTCAGCCCTTGCCGCTATTCTCCAAGGGGTTCACCTCCATATTGGTCACCTCGGCGGCCTTTGGCATGATGCTGTCGGTGAGTCGATTTGCAGTGCGCAAAGACTCTGCGGCCAAGGAGCGTAAAGCCGAAGAAGCCGCGCTGCCCGAAGATATGCGCACAGCCAACCCCGCTCAATTGTAAACCCTCAAACGAAACCCCAACTCACAATATGTCGAAATATATCATCAGCGGCGGAGGCACGGGAGGTCACATCTTCCCGGCCCTATCCATAGCCAACGCACTGCGTCGGCGCGACCCCGCGTGCGAAATCCTCTACGTGGGCGCCGAAGGGCGCATGGAGATGGAGCGCGTGCCCGCCGCCGGTTACCCGATTGTGGGCCTGCCCATAGCCGGTTTCTATCGCCGCAAGATTTGGCGCAACATCGGTGTGCTGCTGAAACTGCGCAAGTCAATGAAGATGGCGCGCCGCACCATCCGCGACTTTGCCCCCGACGCCGTGATTGGCGTGGGCGGCTATGCCTCGGGTCCCACGCTCAAGGTGGCCCAACGTCTGGGCATCCCCACGCTCATTCAAGAGCAAAACTCCTATGCCGGAGTGACCAACAAACTGTTGGGCAAACGCGCCTGCGCAGTGTGCACCGCCTACGAGGGGATGGAGCGCTTCTTCCCCGCCGACAAGATTGTGATGACCGGCAACCCCGTGCGCGCCGACCTCACCGAGCTGCAATGCTCGCCCGAGGAGGCCCGTCAGCGTCTGGGCTTTGAGGCGGAGCGTCCGCTGGTGTTGGTGGTGGGCGGTTCGCTGGGAGCACGCACTCTGAATGAGAGCATCGCTCCGCATCTGAGCGAGCTCATCGCCGCCGGAGCCTCCGTGATGTGGCAAACCGGCAAACTCTATGCCGATGAGTTCCTCCCCCGCGCCGAAGGCGTGGCCCACGTCAAGGCCTCGCCCTTCATTGCCGACATGGCTCTGGCCTATCGTGCCGCCACGATTGTGGTGGCTCGCGCCGGCGCCGGCACCATCTCCGAAC
Source organism: uncultured Bacteroides sp. (assembly GCA_964549975.1). Classification (GTDB taxonomy): domain Bacteria; phylum Bacteroidota; class Bacteroidia; order Bacteroidales; family Muribaculaceae; genus UBA3263. The sequence goes on from CAZJWM010000144.1 coordinate 2,555, forward strand.
TCCAGCTTTTGGGCAAGGCCTCAATCCTGGTGCCCAGCCCCAACGTGGCCGAAGACCATCAGCGCAAAAACGCCGAGGCTCTGGCCCGACGCGGCGCCGCCGTGATGATTCTCGACGGTGATGCCCGCGCCAATCTCAGTAACGAAATCCTGGCCCTTCTTTCCGACTCGGCTCGCATCAACTCCCTGCAAACGGCCGTGGAGCAGATGGCCCTGCGCCAAGCCGACGAAAAGATTGTGGACCAAATCTATAAAATCATCAAAAAGTGACAACTTCAGCAACAAAACTCCAAGATACAACTCCTCGCAAACTCTATTTTGTCGGTGCCGGTGGCATCGGCATGGCCGCTCTTGAGCGCTATTTCATGCGCCACGGCTGCCGCGTGGCCGGCTACGACCGCACCCCCTCGGAGCTCACCGCCGCCCTCCAAGCCGAGGGTGCCGACATCGTCTTCTCCGACGACCCCGAGCTGATTCCCGCTGACTTCCGCAACCCCGCCGACACTCTGGTGGTCTACACCCCGGCAATCCCTGCGAGCCATCGCGGCCTGCAATGGTTTCGCGCCAACGGATTCACCCCGGTGAAACGCGCCGCCGTGCTCGGCCACGTCACGGCCCAAGGCACCGCGCTCTGCTTCAGCGGCACCCACGGCAAAACCACCACCAGCTCCATGGCCGCCCATCTGCTCCAGACGGCCGGCGTGGGGAGCAACGCATTCCTCGGCGGAGTGTTGCGCAACTATGGCACCAACTATCTGCTCTCCGACTCCAGCCCCTACTCCGTGATTGAGGCCGATGAATATGACCGCTCATTTCATCATCTCACCCCCTCGGTGGCCGTGATCACCTCCACCGACCCCGACCA
>CAZJWM010000145.1:0-3361 GCA_964549975.1 uncultured Bacteroides sp.
CGGTGCCGGCGGTCAGAACGTCAACAAGGTGGAGTCCGGCGTGCGCTTGCGCTACATGTGGCGCAACCCCAACACCGGCGAAACCGAGGAGATTCTCATCGAATGTACCGAGACGCGCGACCAACCCAAGAACAAGGAGCGCGCACTGAGTCGCTTGCGCACGTTTATCTACGACCGCGAGCATCAGAAATATGTTGACGACATTGCCTCGCGCCGCAAGACGATGGTGAGCACCGGCGACCGCTCCGCCAAAATTCGCACCTACAACTATCCACAGGGCCGCATCACCGACCATCGCATCAACTACACCGTCTACAATCTGCCCGCCTTCGTCGGCGGCGACATCCAAGACCTGCTCGACCAACTTGCCGTGGCTGAAAATGCCGAAAAACTCAAAGCCGCCGAGCTATAAAACACCCTCAATAACGACTGATATGACCAGACAACAACTCGTGGAACAGATTCAGAGCAAGGGCTCGTTTCTGTGTGTGGGCCTCGACCCCGACATCAAAAAGATTCCTCAACATCTGCTGAAGGAGGAAAATCCGTTGGCGGCCTTCTGCAAGGCCATCGTCGACGCCACCGCGCCTCACTGCGTGGCCTACAAACCCAACCTCGCCTTCTTTGAAAGCATGGGCGTGAAGGGCTGGGTGGCCCTCGAGGAGGTGGTGAGCTATATCCGCACAAACCATCCCGAGCATTTCATCATTGCCGACGCCAAGCGCGGCGACATCGGCAACACCTCGGCGCTCTATGCCCGCGCATTTTTTGAAGACCTGAAGGTCGACGCCGTCACCGTGGCCCCCTACATGGGCGAAGACTCCGTGAAGCCCTTCCTCGGCTACGAAGGCAAATGGGTGATTCTGCTGGCGCTGACCTCCAATGCCGGCAGCCGCGACTTCCAATTCAGCGCCGACGCCGAAGGCCGTCGCCTGTTTGAGCGCGTGCTCGACACCTCCGCCCAGTGGGCCGGCGAAGATGAGATGATGTATGTGGTGGGCGCCACCCAAGGCTCCATGTTCACCGAGGTGCGCCGCCATGCACCCAATTCCTTCCTGCTGGTGCCCGGCGTGGGTGCTCAGGGCGGCTCGCTGGAAGAGGTGGTGCGCTACGGCATGCTCCGCAACGGCGAGTGTGGCCTGCTGGTCAACTCCTCGCGCGGCATCATCTACGCTTCCACCGGCGAAGACTTTGCCGAAGCCGCCGGCGCCGAAGCCGCCAAACTCGCAGCGCAAATGCGCACCCTGCTCCAAGCCAACAGCTAATAACCATTTATATTTATACCAATTATCACCTACACAAATCACGTGTTTATGACTAACAAAACATTCACTCTCGCTGCCGTGGCAATGGCCGCCGCAGTGACCCTCACGGGCTGCTCCAAGAAATTGGGCCAACTCAAATCTGACTATTTCACCACGAATCCCACTCCGCTGGAAGTGGTGGGTGAAAACGTGCCGGCCACTGTCTCCGCTCAAATCCCGGCCAAGTATTTCGTGAAGAACGCAGTGCTCACCGTCACCCCCGTGCTCGAGGGCGCTAACGGCTCAACCGCCACCGCCGCCTCGTCGACCTATCAGGGTGTGAACGTGCGCGCCAACAATCCCACCATCTCCTACGACCAGGGCGGCAACATGACCATCCCCGCCACCTTCCCCTACACAGCCGACATGGCCACCAGCACTCTGAAGCTCAACTTCACCGTGCAGCAGGGCAAGAAGACCTACACCCTCCCGGCCGTCACCGTGGGCAACGGCGTGATTGCCACCGCCACTCTGGCCGACGCCTCGACCGTGACCCCCGCCGTGGCTCCCGACGCCTTCCAGCGCATCATTGCCGACAAATATAACGCCGACATCCTCTTCCTGATCAATCAGGCCAACATCCGCGACAACCAGCTGCGCACCGCCGAAATGACCGGTCTGAATCAGCAGCTCAAGGATGCCAACGCCGACGCCAAGCGCGAAATCCAAGAGGTGAACATCTCCTCGTATGCTTCGCCCGACGGCGCTCTCGACTTCAACACCAAGCTCGCCCAGAGCCGCGAAACAACCACCAAGACCTACATGGAGAAGCAGCTCAAAGGCATGACCTTCGGCGAACTCACCGCTGACTTCACCCCCGAAGACTGGGAAGGTTTCCGTCGCCTGGTGAGCGAAAGCAACATTCAAGACAAAGATCTGATTCTCAGCGTGCTCTCCATGTATAAAGACCCCGAAGAGCGCGAACGCGAAATCCACAACCTGAGCCACGTCTTCGACCAACTCGCCGAAGAGATTCTGCCGCAGCTCCGCTACTCGCGCATCACCGCCACCATCAACACCATCGGCAAGAGCGACGAAGAGATTGCCGCAGCCTATGCCGCCGACCCCTCGCAGCTCAGCGTTGAAGAGATTCTCTACTACGGCGCACAAGTGTCTGACCCCGACAAAAAGGCCGAAGTCTACGCCAAAGCCGCTGAGCTCTATCCCACCGACTATCGCACCTACAACAACCTTGGTATGGCCCAATATGCACAGGGCAACTACACCGACGCCGCCTCATCGCTCAAGCAGGCCGCTCGCCTGCAGCCCTCGGCCGGCGAACCTCAGATGAACCTCGGCCTGGTGTCGATGGTTTCGGGCGACTATGCCGACGCTCAGAGCCGTTTTGGCAACGCTGCCGGTGTGCCTGAAGTGAGCGAAGCCCTCGGCGTCTACTACCTCAAGACCGGCGACAACACCGCTGCCGCTCGCGCCCTCGAAGGCGTTAACTCCAACAACGCCGCCCTGGCCCAAATCCTCACCAAGGACTACTCCTCGGCCAAGCGCACTCTGGCTGCCATCAACAACCCCGACGCCACCACCTACTATCTCACGGCCGTGCTCGGCGCTCGCACCAACAATGAGAACATGATCACCAACAATCTGCGTCAAGCCATCAAGCTCGACCCCTCATTGGCCACCCGCGCCGCCAGCGACCTCGAATTTAGCCGCTACAACCTCTCCGCCATCCTCTAACGCTCCACAAAATTCACTTGCAAATATGAAACGAGAATTCAAACGCGTGCTGCTCAAGCTCAGCGGCGAATCGCTCGCCGCGGGCCAAGGCCACGGCATCGACACCGACCGCCTCAATGAGTATGCTCGTCAAATCCGCCAAGCCGTGGAATCCGGCATCCAAGTGGCCATAGTCATTGGCGGCGGCAACATCTTCCGCGGTCTTAAAGGCGCCTCGCAAGGCTTCGACCGCGTGAAAGGCGACCAAATGGGTATGCTCGCCACTGTGATCAACTCGCTGGCGCTGAGCTCCGCCCTGGAGTCAGTGGGCCAAGGTGCCGACGTCTACACCGCCATAGCCATGCACCCCATCGGTCAACACT
>CAZJWM010000146.1:0-3287 GCA_964549975.1 uncultured Bacteroides sp.
GTGATCAAGAGCGACATCCTCGACGACAAAGTGCTCTACAAGAGCGCCGACGACCTGCCCACCTACCACCTGGCCAACATCGTCGACGACCATCTGATGAAGGTGAGCCACGTGATTCGCGGCGAGGAATGGCTGCCCAGCGCACCGCTGCACGTGTTGCTCTACGAAGCCTTTGGCTGGAGCGACACCATGCCGCAATTTGTCCACCTGCCCCTGCTGCTCAAGCCCGACGGCAAAGGCAAGCTCAGCAAGCGCGACGGCGACCGTCTGGGCTTCCCCGTGTTCCCCTTGCTCTGGACCGACCCCGTCACCGGCGCCATCAGCCGCGGATATCGCGAAGACGGCTACCTGCCGCAAGCCGTGGTCAACTTCCTGGCCCTGCTGGGCTGGAACCCCGGCGACGACACCGAAATCATGTCGATGGACGAGCTGATTCAGCGCTTCTCCTTCAGCCATTGCTCCAAGTCGGGCGCCAAGTTCGCCTACGAAAAGGGCACTTGGTTTAACCACCACTATCTGCAGTCGATGCCCGAGGCCGACCTGGCCAAGCTCTTCTTGCCGGTGCTTGAGGCCCACGATGTGAACCCCGCCGACTTCTCCATGGAGTATATCACCGAAGTGGTGGCTCTGGTGAAGGGTCGCATCAACTTTGTGAAAGACCTCTGGGAGCAATCACGTTTCTTCTTCGTGGCCCCCACGGAATATGAAGCCAAGAGCATCAAAAAGCGCTGGAGCGCCGAGATGCCCGACATCCTCACGGAGCTGACCGTATTGCTGCAAGAGCTGCCGAGTCTCAGCCCCGAAGACGCCGAAAAGCCCGTGCTGAAATGGATTGGCGACAAGGGCTACCATCTGGGCAACGTGATGAACGCCTTCCGCTTGACCGTGGTGGGCGAATGCAAGGGCCCTCATATGTTTGAAATCACCCGCCTGCTGGGCACCGACGAAACCATCCGACGCATCCGCCTCGGCGTGGAACGCATCCAACAGCTCGCAGACTAAAAACCTCATAACTAACAGACACAAATCAGGATACACATGATACGCGCAGGAATTCTTGGCGGCGATGGATTTGCCGCCGGTGAGCTCATCAGATTGCTCATCAATCACCCCGACGTGACCCTGACGTGGGTTCACAGCCGACGCCACGAGGGTCAGCTGCTCACCGAAGTTCACCAAGGCATGGAGGGGGAAACCTTCTTGCGCTTCACCGACAAGCCCGACTATTCGAGCATCGACATCCTGTTTAGCTGTTACCCCCACGGCACGTTCCGCCCCATGTATGAGACGGCCCACATGCCGGAGACGCTGAAAATCGTGGACCTCAGCCGTGACTTCCGCATTGAAGACGGCAGCCACGACTTCATCTACGGACTGCCCGAGCTCAACCGCCGCGCCCTGGTGCACGGCGCCACCCACGTGGCCACCCCCGGCTCCTTTGCCACGGCCATCGAACTGGCGCTGCTCCCCATGGCCAAAAACCTGCTGCTGAACTCGCCCATCCACATCACCGCCATCACCGGCTTCAGCGGCTCGGCCGTGGAGAAATCCTCGCCCGACCAGCTGGCTTGGCACCGCGACAACGTAAGCATCTACAAACCTCTGGACCACCAACACCTGCCGGAGATTCGCCAGACGCTCAGCTCGCTGCAGTCCACGTTTGCGGCGCCCATCTACTTCATCCCCATGCGCGGCAGCTTTGCCCGCGGAATGCTGGTGACGCTCTACACCGACTGCGCCGTGAGCATCGACCAGCTCAGCCGCATCTACGAAGACTACTACGCCGACCACTCCTTCACCTTCATCGTGGACCGACGTCCCGACCTGAAAGACGTGGTCAACACCAATAAATGCCTGATCCACCTGGAGAAGGCAGGCGACAAACTGCTCATCACCGCCGTGATGGACAACATTCTCAAAGGAGCCGCCGGTCAGGCCATGCACATCATGAACCTGATCTTCGGCCTGCACGAGCGTGTGGGCCTGGCTCTCAAATCAAGCACAATCTAACGAAACAACTCTAAACTCACCCGAGACTGAAAGCTATGGCAACAAATCTTAGCGAACAAGAACAGGTGCGCCGCAACTCCCTGGAGCAGATGCGCGCCTTGGGCATTGAGCCATATCCCGCAGCTGAATTCACCGTCACCGGCCACAGCGCGGAAATCATCGAAAACTTTAGCGACGACGCCGCTGAGCCCCGTCAGGTGGCCGTGGCCGGTCGCATCATGAGCCGCCGCATCATGGGCAAAGCCGCTTTTGTGGAATTGCAAGACGCCGACGGCCGCATACAAATCTACGTGAGCCGCGACGTCATCTGTCCCGGCGACGACAAGGAGCTCTACAACACCGTCTTCAAGAAGCTTCTCGACATTGGCGACTTCATCGGCATCCGCGGCTACGTGTTCCGCACCCGCACCGGCGAAATCACCATCCACGCTCAGGAGCTCCTGGTGTTGAGCAAGAGCCTGCGTCCGCTCCCCATCGTCAAGATGAAAGACGGCGTGGTCTACGACTCATTCGACGACCCCGAGCTGCGCTATCGCCGCCGCTACGTCGACCTGGTGGTCAACGAACACGTGCGCGACATCTTTGTGAAGCGCACCAAGGTGTTCAACTCCATGCGCTCGTTCTTCAACGAACATGGCTACATGGAGGTGGAAACCCCCATTCTGCAAAGCATCCCCGGCGGCGCTTCGGCCCGTCCGTTCATCACCCACCACAACGCCTTGGACATTCCGCTGTATCTGCGCATTGCCGACGAGCTCTATCTGAAGCGTCTGATTGTGGGCGGTTTCGACGGCGTCTATGAGTTCTCCAAAAACTTCCGCAACGAAGGCATGGACCGCACTCACAACCCCGAATTCACCTGCATGGAGATCTACGTGGCCTATAAAGACTACAACTGGATGATGGACTTCACCGAGCGCATGCTCGAAAAGATCTGCCTCGACGTGAACGGCACCACCGACGTGAAGGTGGGCGACAACGTCATCTCCTTCAAGGCCCCATTCCGCCGCGTCACCATGATCGACGCCATCCGCGAGCACACCGGCATCGACATCTCCGGCATGAACGAAGAGCAGCTCCGCGACGTGTGCAAGCAGCTCCACATTGAGGCCGACGCCTCGATGGGCAAGGGCAAACTCATCGACGAAATCTTTGGCGAAAAGTGTGAGGGCAACTACATCCAGCCAACCTTCATCATCGACTATCCCATTGAGATGTCGCCGCTGACCAAGCGCCACCGCTCCAACCCCGAACTGACCGAACGCTTCGAGCTGATG
>CAZJWM010000147.1:0-3052 GCA_964549975.1 uncultured Bacteroides sp.
CCGCGCAACGTGTTGCTCATCATCGTGGAGTCGCTCAACGCATGGGTCATCGACAAGCAATTCAACGGCCACTACGTCTGCCCCAACATCCAAGCGGCGCTGCGCGACTCCACCACACTGTGGTGTGACCAAGTGGTGAAACAGACCGGCATAGGCCGCTCCAGCGACGGCGTGTTTCTCTACAACACCGGCATCCTCCCCTCGCAAGAGTTGACCGTGGTGACCAACTACACCGAAAACACCTATCATGCCCTGCCCAAGGTCTTTGCCGACAAATTCTCGTCGGAAGTGATGTTTGAACGCCCACAACTCTGGGCCCACGACAAGATGAACCGCGCCTACGGCTATAAACACATCGTGAGCAACCTCGCCGAATACGGCCACGGCACCCACAAAAGCAAAGACGGCCTGCTGACCACACGCACCCTGGAGCTCCTCGACAGCGTGGCCGACAACTTCTTCGTGGAGCTGACCACCATCTCCATGCACTCCAACTATTGCGACCCGCAATGCCCCATGCCGCAATGGATAGCCTCGCTGCCCGTCAAGGAGCAACTGCGCGACTATTTCAACGTGACCCACGGCTTCGACGCCCAGCTCGGCCGCATCATAGCCTACCTGAAGCGCCGCGGCATCTATCGCGACACGCTCATCCTCGTGGCCTCGGACCACACCGACCTGGTTGACGGCGCCACCAAAGAGGAAAACGCGAGCCCCTACATCTTCTTCATGGCGCTGAACAGCCCCGTAGGCGGCCACGTGGACCATCCCGTGGGCCAAGTAGACATCTTCCCCACCATCCTCGAAATTAGCGGACGCGCCGCCTCAGCCCCATGGCAAGGCATGGGCCTGAGCATCCTCAACCCAAACAACGACGGCACCCTGCGCCACCTCGACGGCGCCCGCCCCGCCGCCGAACTCATCCTCCGCTCCGACTACTTCCGCACCTTCCCCCGCTGAGCGGCCGCAGATGCGCCGAAGGTGCATATTCAGTGTTAACCCCCGACAAAGCGAAGCGCATGTCGGGGGTGGGCTAATCCATCATGATGTCTGCCGAGAGGTAGACATTGTGATACCTCACTCCCCCGAAAATTTGTGGGTAATTCAATAAAACGACCAAAAAAATTTGTGGGTAATTCAATAAGCAACGTTTAATTAGCTGATTTTATGCGCATTAAGCAATAGGCGAGTCAAAAGCCAAAATTTGGGTCGAAAAACGTCGATTTTTGGCTGCAAAGTCGGCTTCGATGACAGGGGCAGCGGTGCTCATTTTGACGGCGGCCGGGCGTGGCGCAAAAAGTGGGGCGGCGGGTTGCTCATTTCGCCGATTATCACTAACTTTGCACACAGAAATTAAAACTCACAAAACAACGAATCGATGAACGAACTATCCACAAAGTATTCTCCCGCCGAGGTGGAAGAACGCCAATATAAGTTTTGGTTGGACCACGACCTGTTTCGCTCCGTGCCCGACGAGCGCGAGCCCTACACCATTGTGATTCCGCCGCCGAACGTCACGGGCGTGCTCCACATGGGCCACATGCTCAACAACACCATCCAAGACATCTTGGTGCGCCGCGCCCGCATGGAAGGCAAGAATGCGCTGTGGGTGCCCGGCACCGACCACGCCTCCATCGCCACGGAGACCAAGGTGATCAACAAGCTGGCCGAGCAGGGCATCAAAAAGACCGACCTCACCCGCGAGGAGTTTCTCGTTCACGCTTGGGATTGGACCAACACCCACGGCGGCATCATCCTCAAGCAGTTGCGCCGTCTGGGTGCCAGCTGCGACTGGAGCCGCACGGCCTTCACCATGGACGAATCGCGCTCCGAATCGGTGGAACGCGTGTTTTGCGACCTCTACGACAAGGGCCTGATCTATCGCGGCCTGCGCATGGTCAACTGGGATCCGAAAAACCTCACCGCCATCTCCGACGACGAGGTGAACTACGTTGACGAACACTCCAAGCTCTACTATCTGCGCTACTACGTGGCCGGCGACCCCGACGGCCGCTACGCCGTGGTGGCCACCACTCGCCCCGAAACCATCATGGGCGACACGGCCATGTGTATCAACCCCAAAGACCCCAAAAACGAGTGGCTCAAGGGCAAGCGCGTGATTGTGCCGCTGGTGGGCCGCGAAATCCCCGTCATCGAAGACCGCTACGTGGAGATTGACTTCGGCACCGGCTGCCTGAAGGTGACCCCCGCTCACGACAAAAACGACTACATGCTGGGCAAAACCCACTCGCTGGAGTCGATAGACATCTTCAACCCCGACGCCACCCTCAACGAAAACGGCGGCCGCTATGCCGGCATGGACCGCTTCGACTGCCGCAAGCAGATTGCCATCGACCTGCAAGAGGCCGGCCTGATGGAGAAGATTGAAGACTACAACAACAAGGTGGGCTACAGCGAGCGCACCAAAGTGGCCATTGAGCCGCGTCTGTCGCAACAGTGGTTCATCAACATGAAGCACTTTGCCGAAATCTCGCTCTCGCCCGTGATGGACGACCTCATCAAGTTTGTCCCCGAAAAATATAAGACCACCTATCGCCTGTGGCTCGAAAACATCCAAGACTGGTGTATCAGCCGCCAGCTCTGGTGGGGCCACCGCATCCCCGCCTACTACTACGAGGATGCCACCGGCGAAACCCGCATAGCCGTGGCAATGACCAAGGAGGAGGCCCTGCAGAAAGCGCAAGCCCAAGCCGGCCGCACTCTCACGGCCGACGACCTGCGCCAAGACGAAGACGCGCTTGACACGTGGTTCTCATCGTGGCTCTGGCCCATCACCCTCTTCAACGGCATCAACAACCCCGGCAACGAAGAGATCAACTACTATTATCCCACCTCCACTCTGGTCACCGGCCCGGATATCATCTTCTTCTGGGTGGCTCGCATGATTATGGCCGGCTACGAATACGTGGGCAAAATGCCGTTTAAGAACGTCTACTTCACCGGCATCGTGCGCGACAAGCTCGGCCGCAAGATGAGCAAATCGCTGGGCAACTCGCCCGACCCGCTGGAGCTCATCGACCAATATGGCGCC
>CAZJWM010000148.1:0-2967 GCA_964549975.1 uncultured Bacteroides sp.
GTGACGCCTGTCAGGAAGGCAAAACGAATATTTTTATCCTCGCTTTTCAGCACGCCATAGAAGCTTTTCAGAGTAGAGCGAAATTTCTCTTGCAAGGCCTCATTGTCAATCGTTTGAAGAATCGGTTTGTCATATTCATCGACAAGTATCACAACACGTTGTCCTGTCAGTTGGCAGGCTCGCTGAATAACTCCCTTAAATCGTAATGAAAAGGTCTTTTCCGATTCACGTGAGCCATACAGCTCCTCCCATTTACACAAAGTATCATTGAGGATAGAGTCAAGAGCCTTGTCATCCCCCTTTTGAATCAGATTTAAATCAAGATGAAACACCGGATATTTAATCCAGTTTTTCTCAAGTTTCTCGATTGCGAGACCCTCAAAGAGTTCTTTCTTACCTGAAAAATATGCATGGAGCGTTGACAGAAGCATACTTTTGCCGAAACGGCGCGGACGTGACAAGAAGTAATAACTTCCCGTGCTTATCAGCTGGTATAATAACGTAGTTTTATCTACGTAAAGGTAGTCTCCTTTACGCAGTTTCTCAAAGTCTTGTACGCCAATGGGCAAATTTTTCAACGCTTCCATAGTCTAAGCTTTAATTGATTAATGCAAAGGTGATAAATTTTTTTTACAATTCAAAATTTACTGCACTTTTGTGCGCAGATCTTGAGCGAGGAGTTCCCAATTAAATGCTATCCGATTGTTGAATTTCAAGACTTGTCCCGTTTTTGTTCCGATAATTTTGGGAAAGCAGGCTTAATTCGCTGAATTAGGCCTGCTTGCGTGAAATTTGTCGGGGTGACAGGATTCGAACCTGCGACCACCTGGTCCCAAACCAGGCGCGCTACCGGGCTGCGCTACACCCCGCCGATTGGCTTTTGTGACTACAAAGTTAGGGATTATTTCAGAATTATCCAAGAATTGCGAGACACAAAACGATTAGCGCCGTTAAAAACATGGCGATGGATGTGCGGGCAAGGATGCGGTTGTAGAGGGGCGAGGGTTCGTGTCGCCAGAGCCAGAGGGTGTTGGCGGCCGTGGCTATAAGTCCTATGGCGGGGGCGAAGCTCCAAATGGCAGGGGCCGACAGCAGGGCTATCAGGGCAGCGCCAAGGCCCATGGCGGCGTAGAGTATGATGCTGCCGCGTCGGCCGAGCAGGGCGGAGCTGAGGGTGTGTTTGTCCACGGCTCGGTCGTCGGCAATGTCGCGGGTGTTGTTGACCAGTATCACTTGCGAGCCCATGAGTCCGATGGCTATGGAGGCCCAGAAGACGTCGGGGGAGAATTGGAGCGCTTGGAGATAGTAGGTGAAGTTCACGGGGATGATGCCGAAGAAGAGCATCACGGCGGCTTCGCCCAGGCAGTGGCGCGACAGAGGGTAGGGGCCGGCCGAGTAGGCCATCACTCCGAGGGCTATGGCTATGCCCAGGGGGAGGAGCCACCAGCCGCCGCGGGCTATGGTGGAGAGACCCAGCAGGCAGGCTGCCAAGAGGGTGATGACGGTGGCGCAGAGCATGGCGCGCGGGGAGATGTCGCCTTCGGTGACGCCGCGGCGCGGGCCTATGCGGCCGGGGGAGTCGATGCCGGCTTTGAAGTCGAAATATTCGTTGGCGAAGTTGCTGGCCACTTGTGCCAGTAGGGCAAAGAGTAGGCACACGGCGGCCCAGAGCGGGGAAAACCGGCCGTGGGCCATGGCGAAAGCGCATGCGGTGAGCACACCCGCCACGGAGACGGGGAGTGTGCGCAGGCGCATGGCTTCAATCCAAGGGCTCATTTGAGGTTTTCGCGCACTTGCGCAAGATATCGGCCCATGGCATCTGAGTCTTTTTGCTCAATGATTTGCTTGAGGGCGGTGAGTTGGGCTTGGATTTTGTCGAGTTGAGCGGCGGTGTGGGGGTTGAAGAGGATTTCGCTCAGGAGGTAGTCGTCTTCGCTCATCAGTCCGTGGGCAATGGCCAGATGGCGCTTGAAGGTGGTGCCGGGGGCTGATTGATGTTTCATCACGCCGGCAAACACCAGGGTGGATGCGAAGGGGATGCTCAGCGAGTAGGCGATGGTTTCGTCGTGTTGAGCAAAGGTGTATTCTTCGACGTGGAGATGGAGGTCGGCGTAGATTTGCTTGAAGAATGCGCGGCCCATGGCGTCGCCCTCTTTGATGATGATGGCGTTTTCGTTGCTGAGGTTGGAGAGCGAGGCAAACGTCGGGCCAAACATCGGGTGGGAGCTGACGAACGGGTGGCCGCATTGGGCGTAGAATTCGGGCAGGCCGGTTTTCACTGAGGCGATGTCGCTGAGCATGCAGCGGGCAGGGATGTGGGGGAGCACAGCGGCGAAGGCGTCGAGGGTGTAGCGCACGGTGGCGGCGTTGAGCACCAGTTCGGGTTGGAATTCGTCGACCTCCTCCATGGAGCTGAATCGGCGACAGTTGAAGGTGAAGCGCAGGCGGGCTTGGTCTACGTCGTAGATGGCCACGTCGTGGTGAAAAGAAAGGAGGTCGCAAAAGAACGACCCCATCTTTCCTGCTCCGAGAATGAGAATTTTCATCGAGCGTTGAGTATTTCAATCTGCTGGCGCACCGACTCTTCGTGGATTGCTTGCAGAACGGTTTTCATAAATTCGGGAGCCATGCCCATTTCTGTGGCGGCGGCTACGCGGGTGTGGATAATTTCGTCGTGGCGGCCCATCTGGAGCACGGGCATGCGGTGTTCCTTTTTGTATTGGCCGATTTCGCGGCTCACGCGCATTCGCTTGTTGAGGAGCTCAAGCAGCTCGGTGTCGAGCATGTCGATTTGGCGGCGCAGCTCTTTGAGGGGCTCGGTGGAGCCTTGCTGGGAGCGCATCACCAGATGTTGCAGAATGTAGTTGAGCACTTCGGGGGTGACTTGTTGGGCTTTGTCGCTCCAAGCGCAGTCGGGGTCGCAGTGGCTTTCGATGATGAGGCCGTCGAAGCCCATGTCGAGGGCTT
>CAZJWM010000149.1:0-2892 GCA_964549975.1 uncultured Bacteroides sp.
GGCCTCGGTTTCGGGGTCGCCCATGCGCACGTTGTATTCAATCACTTTGGCGGTGCCGCCGCAGTTGATCAGTCCAAGGAAGATGAAGCCGCGATAGTCGATGCCGTCGGCAATGAGGCCGGAGATGGTGGGGCGCACAATCTTCTCCTCCACTTGGGCCATGAAGGCTTCGTCGGCAAAGGGCACGGGGCTCACGGCACCCATGCCGCCGGTGTTCAGACCGGTGTCGCCTTCGCCGATGCGCTTATAGTCTTTGGCCACGGGGAGAATGCGATAGCCGCCGCGGCCGTCGGTGAGCACAAACACGGAGCACTCAATGCCGCTGAGAAATTCTTCAATCACCACCGTGGCGCTCGACTTGCCGAACATGCCGCCAAGCATCTCGCGGAGCGACTGCTGCGCTTCGGCCAGATCGTTGATAATCAACACGCCCTTGCCTGCTGCCAAGCCATCGGCCTTGAGCACATAGGGGGCTTGCAGAGTGGCCAGAAATTGGCATCCTTCTTCGGCGGTTTCGGCTGTGAACGAGCGATAGGCGGCGGTGGGGATGCCGTGGCGCATCATGAAGCGCTTGGCAAAGTCTTTGCTACCCTCCAGGGCGGCGCCGTCGCTGCCCGGGCCCACGATGAGCATCTGCGGCATGGCCTTGGCAAAATAGTCGCGGATGCCGGCCACGAGCGGGTCTTCGTTGCCCACCACAATCATCTCCACGGCCTTTTCGCGGCAGAAGGCCTCGATGGCGGGGAAGTCGGTGGGTTTGATGTTGACGTTGGTGCCATAGGCGCCTGTGCCGCCGTTGCCGGGGGCAATGAAGAGCGATGTGCACTCGGGGCTTTGGCTCATTTTCCAGGCCAGGGCCGATTCGCGGCCTCCGGAGCCGAGCAGGAGGATAGTCATTGCAGTGGGGGTGTCTTTATTTTGAGGGGGTTATGGTTTCTTATGATTCTTTGGCAGGGGTGTCGGTGCCGCCGTCGGGTTTGCGCCAGCCGCGGCGATGGGTGAGAATCGACGGCTTTTTGCCCACGATCGACTTCAGGGCGTCGGGGTTGCGGCGCGCTGCCAGGGGGTTGTCGGCGTGGCCTTCGCGAGGCGTGGCTGCGGCCGTGGTTTCGCTATCTTCGGCGGAGTCGTCGCGCTCGCGGTCGAAGCGGCGCTTCTTGCCGTCGAAGGGGCGCTTCTTCCTCTCGGAGCCGAAGGAGCGTTTCTTCGGGGCCTCGCCTTCGGGGCGCTTGCTCTTGAGCACACCGCCCTGCTTGCGAAATTCGCGCATGGCGCCGTCGAAAATCACAAATTCGCGCAGTTCGCACTCCAGCGAGCCGTTCAGAAGCGACTCTTTGCTGCTGGGCGCCAAGCCGATGTTTTGGAAGTTTTCGTCGCGATAGCCGATAATCCAAGCGTGATAGCCGGTGAACACGTGTTTGAGTTTCTCGCCGAGCAGGGCGTAGAGGGCGTCGAGGTCGGCCGGACGCAGACGTTCGCCGTAGGGCGGATTCGTCACGAGCACACCGCCGGCCGGAGCTTCGGTCCACTGGCTCAGCTGCTTGAGTTGCAGGTCAATGTATTTGGCCACGCCCGCACGCTTGATGTTGGCTTGCGCTATGGCTATGGCCTTGGGCGACATATCGGCGCCGATGATGGGCACTGTGATGGGGCGCTCGTTGGAGTCGTCGTTGTAGAGCGAATCCCAGAGCTCTTGGTCGAAGTCGGCCCAACGCTCAAAGGCGAAGCTCTTGCGATAGATGCCGGGGGCGATGCCGGCGGCAATCAGCGCTGCCTCAACCAGGAATGTGCCGGAGCCGCACATCGGGTCAACCAAGGGCACTTCGCCCTTCCAGCCCGACTTCAGCAGAATGCCGGCAGCGAGAACTTCGTTGATGGGGGCCTCGGTTTGCGCCTCGCGCCAGCCACGCTTGTGGAGGCTCTCGCCGCTGGAGTCGAGGCTGATGGTCACTTCCGAGCCATTGATGTGGACGTTGAACATCACGTCGGCATCCACCAGACGCACCGACGGACGCTTGCCCTGGTCGTTGTGGTCGCGAAACCAGTCGACAATGGCGTCTTTCACGCGATAGGTCACGAATCGCGAATTGGTGAACTCCTCAGAGTTGACCGTCACGTCGATGGCAAAGGTGGAGTCAACCGAAAGCATTGTGCTCCAGTCATATTCCTTGATGCGATCGTAGAGTTTCTCGGGCGTGTGAGCGCGAAACTTGTAGAAGGGCTTGAGGATGCGCAGAGCGGTGCGGCAGCAGAGGTTTGCCTTGTAGAGCATCTCTTTGTTGCCGAAAAATTGCACCATACGGCGCCCCGGCTCCACATCTTGCGCACCAAGGGCGCGCAATTCGTCGGCCAGCACATCTTCCAAACCACGGAAGGTTTTGGCCACCATTTCAAACGTGTCAGTGTTCATACTTTTGTCGGAGTCTTTATTACAATGCAAAGTTACAACAATTAATTGAATTCCGAAAATCCCCCACCGCGTTTCTCACAGCCGAAATTTGCGCAACAGAGGCCTGAAAGCATCCTGCGCCGTGAGGCACGTGTCCATCAGATAGCCCTTCACCTTGGGCCAATGCTGCAGGCCCTTATAGTAAAACAGCTTCAGTTCGTCGGTGATTATGAACGGCACGATATCCGCGCAGACATTCGCGAAACATAATCAGACGACCCACGCGGCCGTTCCCGTCTTGAAATGGGTGAATCGTTTCAAACCAATGATGAAAGTCCATGATATCCATTTATCGGCAAGTTTTGCAATTATTTTGCCGCAAATATACCATTTTTTGCCGATATCGGCAAGAAATCGCCCCATCCATTACAGCAATGGGGCGATGCCCAAAGACGCGTCAGTTCATCACGCCAAGTATATCTCCAAAGGCAAAAGCGAGCGCG
>CAZJWM010000150.1:0-2819 GCA_964549975.1 uncultured Bacteroides sp.
AAATTAACAATTTTCCGCCGAATATACAATTTTTGCGCAAGTTTTCCCTCGCGCGCGCACCTATCCTATGGATATCCCGCAGAAAAAACGTAACTTTGCTCCCAGACTAATCACATTTATTTTTCTCGTATGACTAAAGTTTACACCTTACTGGCCGCGCTGCTCACAGCAGCCTCCGCATCGGCCGTCACAACCGCCTCTGCCACAGTGCGCACACCCGGCGCCGACCGCTCGCAGCTGTTGCGCCACACCGCGCCGCTGACCCGCGCCGTGGAGTATCTCACCTCCGACGAAGCCCCCGAACTCGATCCGCAGGGCACCGTCACCCACTACGCCATGGCCTACACCAACGAAGACTATTGGGGCGCCGAAGACTACGTGGGCTACAAATTCGACCTCTGCCTCCCCCAAGACGGCAGCTCCACTGCCTACATCCGCTCACTCGTGCCCGGCTACAACCGCGCCGCCAAAGGCTCTCCCGAATCATGGACCAAAGCCACACTTTCGGCCGACGGCTCCACGCTCACCATCCCCGGCGGACAGATTGTCTACTGCAACGACGACCGTTCGCAGGTGCTCTACCTCGAAGTGATGACCACCGACTCCGATGGCTACGTCAACGCCGTGCTCGACAACTATGTGCTCAACATCGCCCCCGACGGCACCATCACCGTCCCCTCGGAATATGCCGACGTGATGCTCGGCGTCTATGAAGACGACCCCGACGACCCCGGATTCTACTGCTTCTCCTACGACTACTCCTTCGAACAAATCACCGACTACCCCACCACCGCACTCCCCCAGGGCGCCACGCTCTCGCAATGGGTGTTGAGCTATGAAGACACCGCCCGACTGGTGGAAGCCGGAGTGATCGACGGCACGCTCTACGTGAAAGGCCTCACCGAAAATTGCCCCGACGACCTGCTCTGCGGCACAATTTCCGCCGACGGCGTTGCATCCCTGCCCATCGGCACATTGCTCACCTCCGGCGACCTGCAATACTACCGATTCTACTGCGCCATCATCGACGGCGACGAAGAAGACGACGATGATGAAGACGAAACCATCACCCTCAACCCCGTCTCTGCCCTCGAGCTCACCATCTCGGCCGACGGCTCAACAATCGCGCAAGCCGACCCCTCAGTGTGCATCGCCGAAGTTGACTACGCCTACACCGAAGCCATCTCCTACTTCAACGACGCCACCCTCACGGCCTACGCCGGCGACGTGGCCGCAACCCCCGCTGCCCCCGCCATCATCTGGGACGAAGACTTCGAATACTTTCTCATCGACATCCCCAACAGCGACGTTGACGGCAACTTCATCAACCCCTCGCTGCTGACCTACACCCTGGTCATCGACGGCAAAGACTATACCTTCAACCCCGACACCTACGAAGGCTTTGAAGCTCCGCTCACCGCCATCCCCTACGACTACACCGACAACTGGGACCTCGTGATCTACGGCACCCAACGCCTGATCCTCTTCTACGACTCCTGGACCACCGCCGGAGTCTACACCACCTACACCGCCGGCGGCGAAGCCCGCAACTCGGCCATCACCTACGTGACCGACGACTCCGCCATCAGCGAAGTCAGCGCCGATGCCCCCACGGCCGTGACCTACTTCGACCTCACCGGTCGCCAAGTGAAGCGCCCCTGCAGCGGCAACCTCTACATCACCAACCAAGGCCGCAAAATCCGCTTCTAAGCCCCCACCCGCCCGCACACACAAAACGTCCCGACGAGCCACGGCTCGCCGGGACGTTTTGCATCCGCTCAGAGCGCATACCTCACGATGCTGTAAACCTCATCGCCGCCGGAGTCAACCTCCGCCACTATGCAGTAGAGCCGGCCGGCGTCATCTACGGCAAAGCCGCCGGTGGCGTTTTCCGGAAATTGATACGTGGCAAGCGCCTCGCCATCCCAGTTGAGTTTCACAAGGAAGCGTGCCGCAGGTTCGTTGCCTGCATATTTGATCACTTTCACGTAGCACGCGTCAGACTTGGCGCATGGCAAGCAATAGCTCACGTAGTTGCCATTATCAATTATTTCGCCGATCTCCTTCGTGAGGTCGACATCGGCACGGTTGGTGCGCAACAGGCGGCCGCCCATGTCATACACGGCCACGCAGTCGAAAAAGTAGCTCATCGACAGAATGCGGTTGGCCGCAGGATTCACCGCAAAACAGTTGCTCATCACGTATTCCTCTTTATCGCCAAACTTGTCGGCCAGGTCATCTGGCAGCGACAGATAGCGCCGACACGTGGTGGTGGCGTCTCCACTTATAATCCGAAATTGCTCCGCGAAGCCGCTTTGATGGCCCACAATTAGAGAATCGTTGACACACAAGCCCGCGCATTCAATGATTCGGTGGTCCTCGGTGGCGGCAACCGACGTAGCCGGCGAAGTCCGAATTCTGAAGATTTTCCCCACATTGTTGTCACAAACCGTCAGAGCGTCGTCGCCCGCCATCGTCTTCATGATTTTGCCCGAAACCACATCGTCGGGACCCTCGCCGATGGCAATGGTCAATTCCGCCGCGCCGCCACACGAATCCAACAGCATAAATGCAACCCTTTCGTTGACCAATTGCAGCAACAATCTGCCGTGGCTCACGTCGACGTCTTGCACATAATGCTCGCGCGTGGAGTAAATCGTATCGCCTGCGCTCAGCGGCATAGCTTCGCTCTCAAAATCGATGCTGCCATTTCGCTCCACAGAGCCGCAACCACACAACGCCGCGGCCGTCAGCACGCCCGCGCCAATGCTCTTCCAATGCATAATTCCTGAAAATTAAAAGTGTTTTTTATTGTCACC
>CAZJWM010000151.1:0-2758 GCA_964549975.1 uncultured Bacteroides sp.
TTGTGAAGCGTCCGCAAGTCGGCGCCAAGGGCATGGTTTATGCTCGTGTGGAAGCCGACGGCAACGTCAAGTCGAGCGTTGACAAATTCTACACTCAGGAGCAGCTGCAGGCTCTGAAGGGCGCCATGGGCGCCCAGGCCGGCGACCTAATCTTGATTCTCAGCGGCGACGACGCCATGCGCACACGCAAGCAGCTTTGCGAACTGCGTCTGGAGATGGGCCGTCAGCTGGGTTTGCGCGACAAAGACAAGTTCTCCTGCCTGTGGGTGGTGGACTTCCCCATGTTTGAGTGGAGCGACGAGGAGCAGCGCCTGATGGCCATGCACCATCCCTTCACCCATCCCAAAGATGAGGATATCCCGTTGCTCGACACCGACCCCGCCGCAGTGCGTGCCGACGCCTACGACATGGTGATCAACGGCGTGGAAGTGGGCGGTGGCTCCATTCGTATCCACGACAGCGAGCTGCAGGCCAAGATGTTTGAAATCCTCGGTTTCACCCCCGAGAAGGCTCAGGAGCAGTTTGGCTTCTTGATGAATGCCTTCAAGTTTGGCGCACCGCCTCACGGCGGCTTGGCCTACGGTCTGGACCGCTGGGTGAGCCTCTTTGCCGGCTTGGACAGCATCCGCGACTGCATAGCCTTCCCGAAGAACAACAGCGGTCGCGACGTGATGCTCGACGCTCCCGCAGCTCTCGATCAGAAACAACTCGACGAGCTGATGCTCGACGTCCGCCCCATCGCTGAATGACAATAGCAGAAGTTATAGAAAGCATAGAGTCGGTTGCCCCAATCTCCCTTCAGGAAGATTGGGACAACAGCGGACTCTTGTTGGGCGGCGACAAGGCCGAATGTTCGGGCGTGGCCGTCTGTCTCGACGTCACGGCCGACGCCATTCGTCAGGCTGCCGACGCCGGGTGTAACCTGCTGGTGAGCCATCATCCCGTGATTTTCAAGGGCATCAAGCAGGTCAACTCCAAGACCGTGGGCGGCGCCGCCATCATTGAGGCGATACGTCGGTGCGTGGCCGTGTATTGCGCCCACACCTCGTTGGACAACGCTCCGGAGGTGGGTGTGAGCCACGAGATGGCCCGTCTGCTCGGCGCCGAAGAGATTCAGCCGATGACCGCGAGCGGCACCGGAGTGTTGGCCCGACTGGCTGAGCCGGTGAGCGCCGACGAATTTGCGCAGCGCGTGAAGCGCGCCTTCAGCGCCGAGGCCGTGCGTTGCTCCGTGGGCTCCGGGCGGATGATTCAGCGGATTGTGGTGGGCGGCGGCGCTTGCGGCTTTCTGATTCCCGACGCCGTGGGTCTGCAGGCCGACGCCATCGTCACCGCCGACGTGCGCTATCACGATTTTTTGGACTATGGACGCGACATTTTCATAGCCGACATCACGCATTTCGACAGCGAAAAATGCGCCAAGCAAATTTTAATGCGTGTTATCTCGAAAAAAATTGCTAACTTTGCACACTGCATAGAATGTGCAGAGCATAACCCGATTTCCTACAAGTAGGTAAAAACTCCAAATAGATATATGGCTACTGAAAAGACCAAAACCGAACAGCTGAGCGTGGAGCAACGCCTCACCAGCCTCTACCAACTCCAAATGATTCTCTCGGAGATTGACCGCATCCGCACCATCCGCGGCGAGTTGCCTCTGGAAGTGAAAGACCTCGAAGACCAAATCGAAGGTCTGAAGACTCGCATCGAGAACTACAAGAAAGAGGTGACAGGGCTCAAGCAGGGCATTGCCGACGAAAACCGCAACATCGCCGACGCGAAAGCCAAAATGGACAAATATCAGGCACAGATCGACACCGTGCGCAACAACAAGGAGTATGACATCCTCTCCAAGGAGGTGGACTATCAGAAGCTCGAGATTGAGCTTGCCGAGAAGCACCTCAACGAATACACCCGCGCCATCGACTCGAAGACCGCCGAGATCAAAGCCACCGAGGAATCCCTTGCCGACCACGCAGCCGTGCTCAAAGAGAAGCAGGCCGAACTTGAAGAAATTGTCAGCGAAACTCGCCAAGATGAAGAAAATCTTCGCGACAAAGCCAAGAAACTTGAACCCAAAATCGACGAGCGCACCCTGGCCGCCTTCAAGCGCATCCGCAAGAACGCTCGCAACGGTTTGGGCATCGTCTATATCCAGCGCAGCGCTTGCGGCGGCTGCTTCAACCGCATCCCCCCGCAAAAGCAAGCCGAAATTCGCATGCACAAGAAGGTGATTGTGTGTGAATATTGCGGCCGCATCCTCATCGACCCCCTGTTGGCCGGTGTGAAAGACGAGAACAACTAACCTAATCCAATCATTCCGTAAACTCAATGAAGTTACTTCAAAAGAAACTCGCCGCATATACCGTGCCTCAAGAGGTGAAGGCCGCCGGCATATATCCATATTTCCGCGCCATCTCCTCGGAGCAGGATCCCGAAGTGATTATCAACGGCCGCAAGGTGTTGATGTTCGGCTCCAACTGCTATTCAGGCTTGGTCAACGACCCTCGCATCAAAGAAGCCGCCATCGCCGCCACTCGCAAGTATGGCACCGGCTGCGCCGGTTCACCCTTCCTCAACGGCACCCTCGACCTGCACAAGCAACTCGAAGCCGCCATTGCCGACTATATCGGCAAGGAAGACGTGATGATCTATTCCACCGGCTTTGAGGTGAACCTGGGCGTGGTGAGCTGTCTCACCGGTCGCGAAGACTACATTCTCTGGGACGAACTGGACCACGCCTCCATCATCGAAGGCC
>CAZJWM010000152.1:0-2751 GCA_964549975.1 uncultured Bacteroides sp.
TCACGCTTCTGAGCGTTGAGGTTGGTGCGCGAAGCGGAGATCACGCCGCGACTGTCGCACATCACCACGTTCTCCTTCTTGACGCCGAGAGCCATAAACAAGCGAGTGCAGCTCACGGCCGCCGCTCCGGCGCCATTGACCACCACCTTCACTTCGTCGATTTTCTTGCCCTGCACCTCGAGAGCGTTGAGCAGCGCAGCTCCGGCAATGATGGCGGTGCCATGCTGGTCGTCGTGCATCACGGGGATGTTGCACTCCTCTTTTAGTCGGCGTTCGATTTCAAAGCATTCCGGCGCCTTGATATCCTCCAGGTTGATGCCTCCGAAAGTGGGAGCCAGAGCCTTCACAATCTCCACAAACTTGGCAGGATCTTTTTCGTTGATTTCAATGTCGAAGCTATCAAGTCCGGCGAAAATCTTGAAGAGCAGAGCTTTGCCCTCCATCACGGGCTTAGCGGCATCGGGGCCGATGTCGCCGAGGCCGAGCACGGCGGTGCCGTTGGTGATCACAGCCACGAGGTTGCCCTTGTTGGTGTAGAGATAGTCGTCGGCCGGATTTTTCTCGATTTCCAAACAAGGGTAGGCCACGCCGGGCGAATAGGCCAAAGCCAAGTCGGCGGCGCCGGTGGTGGATTTCGTAGGGATAACTTCTATTTTGCCCGGACGCGGATAGCGGTGATAGTCCAAGGCTTGCTGTTCAGTAGTGACGGGAGTCATACGCGATTAGTCTTAATTGGTAAAGTGTATGTTTGAAGACGGGTGCGGCGCGGAAAACGTATCGAACCGCACCCGTGGATGTTTAGAAAGTAGTACCGAAATTCCCTATGACGACGTATTTACCGTCCTACGTAGTTCGTCGGGGTGATTGCGCGAAGCTCTTCCTTCACGGAGTCGGACACGTTGAGCGTGTCGATAAACTCAGCGATGCTCTCGGCGGTGATAGCGGTGTTGACGCGTGTGAGCTGTTTGAGAGTTTCGTAGGGGTTGGGGTAGCCTTCGCGGCGGAGAATCGTCTGGATGCCTTCGGCCACAACGGCATAGTTGTGGTTGAGGTCATTGACAATGGCGTCTTCGTTGAGCAGGAGTTTGTCGAGGCCCTTGGCGGTGGAAGCAATGGCGATGAGGGTGTGGCCCAAGGGCACGCCAATGTTGCGCAACACTGTGGAGTCGGTCAAGTCACGCTGCAGGCGGCTCACGGGGAGCTTCTGCGAGAGGTGGGCAAAGATGGCGTTGGCCATGCCGATGTTGCCTTCGGAGTTTTCGAAGTCGATGGGGTTCACCTTGTGGGGCATAGCCGATGAGCCGACTTCGCCGGCCTTGATGCGCTGCTTGAAATAGTTCATGGAGATATACATCCACATGTCGCGGTCGAGGTCCATGATGATGGTGTTGACGCGGCGCAGTGCATCAAACAGTGCGGCCATATTGTCGTAGTGCGAAATCTGGGTTGTGGGATATTCGCGCACCAGACCGAGCTTTTCAGTCATGAAATTGCGGGCAAACGTGTTCCAATCCACCTGGGGATAAGCCACATTGTGGGCGTTGAAGTTGCCGGTGGCGCCACCGAATTTGCCACTGATGGGAGTGGTTTGCAGCAGACCGAGCTGTGTGCGCAGGCGGCTGACGTAGACCATAATCTCCTTGCCCAAGCGAGTGGGGCTGGCGGGCTGACCGTGAGTGTGAGCCAAGAGCGACACGTCGCGCCATTCGGCAGCACGTTCCTCAAGTTGGCCAATCAGACCTTCGATTGCGGGAGCGTAGACCTCAACGATGGCATCGGCAATGCTCATCGGCACGGCAGTGTTGTTGATATCCTGACTGGTCAAACCAAAGTGGATAAACTCTTTCCACTGCTCAATGTCGAGCTGTTTGAACTTCTCCTTCAAGAAATATTCCACGGCCTTGACGTCGTGGTTGGTGGTGCGTTCAATCTCCTTGATGCGCTGAGCATCGGCAGGAACGAAGTTTTCATAGATTGCGCGCAGCAGAGGGAACACCGACTGAGGCACATCGGCCAACTGAGGGAGCGGCAGCTCACACAAAGCGATGAAGTATTCCACCTCCACTCTGACGCGATAGCGAATCAGGGCAAATTCCGAAAAGAATTCGTCAAGACGCTCACACTTAGAACGATAACGGCCATCAATAGGCGAGATTGAAGTAAGTTCACTTAAAACCATAGCGAATGCCTTTTGTAACTATTTTTTGACTATTTGTATATTTTATGTGCAAAGGTACGAAATTTTTGCCACATGTCCCCACAAAATTCACCGCAAAAGGTCGAGTTTTCGGGATTAGAGGCGGTGGAGGCGGTGGGCGTGGATGACGAGGCCGTGGGCGGGCGGAGCGGGGAGGCGGCGGCCGTAGAGGTCGTAGTAGGCGGAGTCGGCCGGGGCGGATTCTGAGGGGGAGAGGATGGTGGGCTGCGAGGTGACGACTTCACCGGAGATGGTGCGGATGAAGTCGATGACTTCGCTTTCGGTGCCGGAGGCGCCGTCTATCACTTTGGTCAATAGGGTTTGGTCGTCGGCGAGTTGCGCCAAGTCGAAGGTCCAGCCGGTTTCGGCGTTGTAGTGCCAGCCGGAGTCACCGCTTTGGGCCGTGAGCCAGGTCTCGGCATCGTCGGTTTCGGCGGCGCGGGTGAGTGCTTTGAGTTGGTAGTAGAGGGTTTGGGTGGCGGTGAGTTTGCCAATAATCAGTTGTTCGTCGGTGATTTCGGGGTCGATTTCGGGGGTTATCGGCTCATCTTTCA
>CAZJWM010000153.1:0-2683 GCA_964549975.1 uncultured Bacteroides sp.
CAGGGGCCGCGACCCGGGTTCAGACCGAACAGCCCTCCGGGCTGGCACACTCGGCACCTCCGGCGCCGCTGCCGGGCCACCAACGATTATGCGTATATTCTTGGCATTTGAGCATAGCAGCGCCCTCAGGTTATTCTCCGAGGCATCACCGCTGTTTCGATTTACTGCTGTATTGCTTTCGGGCTTGATTAGGTTGTCCCTAAAGACCTTAAGGACCTTAGGGACTTTAAGGTCCTTAAAGACTTTCCACTCCCAACTCAAAAACTAAAAAACTTCCAACTAAAAAAACTTTCAATTTTCAATTTTCAATTTTCAATTGCGCACAAAAAAGCCCCGGGGCGTGAGCCTCGGGGCTTTTTCGTGCGCGTGCGCGGGTGTTAGTTTTGGAGGAAGTGCTTTACTTGGGTGAGGATGTTGGCGGGGGTGTAGCCAAACTTCTCGTCGAGCACTTTGAAGGGGGCGGAGGCGCCGAAGCGTTCCAGACCGTAGACGTGCCAGTGGGCGGCAGTGGCCATCAGCGGATAGAGCGTGATTGGCAGGCCGGCGGTGAGGCCGAAGTAGGTGCCTGAAATCGGGAGCACACTGTTGCGATATTCGATGGGTTGCTCCATAAACAGGCCGATGGAGGGCACGGAGGCCACGGCCACGTTGATGCCTTCGGCAGCCAGTGAGTCGGCCACTTCGCAGAGCAGCGACACTTCCGAGCCGTTGGCCACCAGAGTGACGTCGATATTGCGATCGGCGTCGGCGCGGCGCACCAGATAGCCGCCGCGGTCGGTCAGGCGAGCTTCCTCGCGGCGGTTGCCGGAGGCTGCGGGCAGGTCTTTGAGGTCTTGGCGCGAGAGGATGAGCACCGTGGGCGACGTGGTGTTGGCCATTGCCAGACGCCAAGCCTCGACGGTTTCGGCGGAGTCGGCCGGGCGGAGCACCAGGGTGCTGCGGTGGCCTTGCAGGTTGGCCATCTGCTCCAGCAGACGCATCTGAGCCTCATGCTCCACGGGTTCGTGGGTGGGGCCGTCTTCGCCCACGCGGAATGCGTCGTGGGAGAACACATATTTCACGGGCAGGCCCATCAGAGCACTCATGCGCAGGGCCGGCTTGATGTAGTCGCTGAACACGAAGAACGTGCCGCAGGCGCCAATCATGCCGCCGTGGAGCGCGATGCCGTTCATGATTGAGGCCATGGTGAGTTCGGCCACGCCGCTCTGCAGGAAGCGGCCGCCGAAGTCGCCGGCGGTGATTGCGCGGGTTTTCTTCAAGAAACCGTCGGTCTTGTCGGAGTTGGCAAGGTCGGCGGAGCTCACAATCATGTTTTGGAGCTTTTCGCCAAGCACGCCAAGCACGGCTGCAGAGGCGTTGCGGCTCGCCTGGTTGGGCTTATATTCTATAGCTTGCCAATCGATTTCGGGCAGACGTCCGGCGATGTAGTCGGCAAGCTTAGCGGCTTTTTCGGGGTTGGCTTCGGCCCAGGCGCGTTCGGCGGCGTGGCGTTCGGCGCAGATGGCTATGAGCTGTTCGCGGCGAGCGTCAAACATGGCCTGCACTTCGGGCCAGATGGTGAAGGGGTCGTCGGGGTTGCCGCCGAGGCCTTTGATGGTGGCGTTGACGTCTACACCGGCCTTGCTCAGCGGCTGGCCGTGGGTGCTCACTGCGCCCTCAAAGCTCTCGCCGTTGGAGCCAACGGCGCCGCGAGCCATGATGGTTTTGCCGATGATGAGGGTGGGGCGGGAGGTCTCGGCGTTGGCGGCCTCGATGGCGCTGCAGATGGCAGCGGGGTCGGAGCCGTTGATTTCGATTACGTTCCAATTCCACGCGCGATATTTAGCGGCGGTGTCTTCGCCGGTCACCTCGTCCACAGTGGTGGAGAGCTGCACGTCGTTGGCATCGTAAAACATGATGAGGTTCGACAGCCCCAGATGTCCGGCAATGCGGCCGGCGCCTTGGCTGATCTCCTCCTGGATGCCGCCGTCGGAGATAAATGCGTAGGTCTTGTGAGCCACAGTTTCGCCAAACTGAGCCACCAGGCAACGTTCGGCAATGGCGCAGCCCACGGCCATCACGTGGCCTTGGCCAAGCGGGCCCGAGCTGTTTTCCACTCCGCGAGTCACGTCGAGCTCCGGGTGGCCGGGAGTCACCGAGCCCCACTGGCGGAACTCCTGGAGCTCTTGCATGGAGTAGCGTCCGGTCATGGCCAGTATGCTGTAGAGCATCGGCGACATGTGGCCGGGGTCCATGAAGAAGCGGTCGCGGGCAATCCACTGCGGGTCTTTGGGGTCGTAGACGAGGAATTGACTGTAGAGAGCTGTGGTGAAGTCGGCACCGCCCATTGCGCCACCGGGGTGGCCGGACTTGGCTTTTTCCACCATTGCTGTAATCAGAACGCGCGCGTTGTTGGCGGCGCGTGTAATCATTTGGGTATCCATTCGACGAGTTGTTGTTTTATTTCTACTGCAAAGGTACGCAAAATCCGCTCAACAAGCAACGGAAAAGAGGGGGAATTTCTCCAATAAATGGTGAAAAACGGCTAAAATGTGGGGTGATGCAAATTTTTTTGCGAAAACACTTGCATAGTTCAAAAATTGGCCGTAACTTTGCACCGCAATTCAGCGATAAGGGTTGCACAAAAAGACTGCTTCAATAGCTCAGTTGGTTAGAGCACCTGACTGTTAATCAGGGGGTCGTT
>CAZJWM010000154.1:0-2677 GCA_964549975.1 uncultured Bacteroides sp.
CCGATTTCAATGAATAGACCACGTCATCTGAAATGATTTGTGCATCCGGTGATATCATCAATTGATCTGAGGCTTGCACGCCTTTGGCCTTCATGGTTAACATCGTAGATGTATCCGAGAGCGATACCGACTCAATCAATAATGTAGGGATGTTTGCGCCATATACAATAGGACGATAGACCACGCTACCACCTCGGCTCGCACACGACACAAGCAATCCCAATATTGCCCACGCGCAAATCACCCTAAGCCAATATAGCCTCTTCATATTCATAATGGTTTCGTGTTGATATTTTCGCAAAATTACGCACAATCCACTAATATTTCGCAAATTATGCAGTTAAATTTTGCTAACGTGGCGGCTGGTGGATAAATCAGATGTGGGAGGGGGATTGGACGTTGGCGATGAGGATGTTGCGGAAGTAGTCGCGCGAGAGGATTTTGATTTCATGGGGATCGTCGCAGGCCACGACGCCTTCGGCCATCAGTCGCGCCAAAGTGGCAAAGAAGCGCTGCTTGGTGACGCCCAAGATGGCATGGAGGTCGCGGCCGACGGCGCGTAGCGTAATCTCATGCGAGCCGGGTTGCGACATGGCCACGATGATGTAGGCCAAGCGCAGCAACGGGGTGCCCGTGGCCATAGCCACCACGCCGTGGGAGCTGATTTGCGCGCGCGAGCAAGCCATGTTCAGATAGTTGAACATAAACACGGAGTTGCTTTGCATCAGGCTGTGGACTTCGGCTTTGGAGATTTGCACCAGTCCCACAGGCTCGTCGTCGTAGGCCGAGGCCGAGCAGGAGTAGTAGGCCGACATGCCGTAGAGCGACTCGGGCGAAATCACCATATTCGGTTCAAGACGTTGCTCCACAATGAGTTCGCCGTTGGAGCTCTCCACCCGCGCGCAGACGTGGCCGGAGATCACAAACATCATGTGGGTGCAGGGGGTGCCGGGGGTGATGATCGGCTCACCGGCGCCATATTTCAGAAATTGAAATTTGGTCTTGTCGATAACCTGACGCATGGAGTGGAGCGTGGCGCCCCGAAAGAGCGGCAGGTTGTTGATAAATTCATAAAGGCTCGCTTCGGCTTGGATTTCGGCTGTCGGTTTCATGAATGGAAGGGGGCGTGTTTGAGATGGGAGAATTGGGGTGAGACTATTCTTATGGGTGTGTTGAGGCAGGCAGGTGGTGAGGATTGGCATTAGCCGAAGATTCGACGCCACCACGGGCGGCGGGGCTCCTCTTCTTTGATGTGGATATGCACGGAGTGGTCTTCCTTGTCGAGGAAGATGATGGAGCTGGGCAGCACTATGGCCACGTGGCGGTCGAAGTCCACCACGGCGTGGATTCGCTCCAGTTCGATGGTGGCAAACGGGCTGCCGGGGTCTACGTTGCAAAAGCGGATGCAGCGCGAGTCTATCTCTATGTCGGAGGCGTCGAGTGCACATTGCTCCAGCAGCTGCAGGTTGCGAGCTTCTTCGGAGCGGGGCTTGCGGCGGAATTTTCGATATAGATCGTCGATGTTACTTTTGGTAATCACGCGAGATGGTTGTTTATAGAAATTGTTTTGTTTAACCCAATAACAATCCGCAAGGGGTTATGGATGAAAAGTTACGCGATTGTCACCGGATTTTAACCGGAATGTGACAATCGCGTTATCTGTTTTCGGGGATTTATTCGTCGTGATTTAGGGTGGAGTAGCCTCTCACAATTCCTCTGCCGGAGGTTTTGATGAAGTCTATGATGGCCCGGCGCTCCGGGGTCATTGGCTCGCCTTCGTTGGTCTCTTCGAGGTGGCGCACTGCGTCGCTGATGTTGAGGCCGGATTGGTAGATGATGTGATAGGTGTCTTTGATGTCGGTGAGCATCTCGGAGGTGAATCCGCGCCGACGCAGGCCTATGGCGTTGATGCCCATATAGCTCACGGGGGTGCGGCCCACGGTGACGTAGGGAGGCACGTCTTTTGGCAGCTGCGAGCCGCCTTGAATCATCACGTGGGCGCCGATGTGGCAGAATTGATGAACGAGCGAACCGCCGCCGATGGTGGCATGGTCGTCGACCACCACTTCGCCGGCAATCTGGCTGGCGTTGGCCACAATCACGTGGTTGCCCACCACGCAGTCGTGGGCAATGTGGCTATAGGCCATAATCAGGCAGTCGCTGCCAATGATGGTGGTGCCTTTGGAGGCGGTGCCGCGGCTCACGGTAACGCACTCACGGATGGTGGTGCGGTCGCCGATGACGGCCGTGGTGACTTCGCCGCGAAACTTCAGGTCTTGCGGCTCGCCGGCAATCACGGCGCCGGGATAGATCACGCAGTCGCGTCCGATGCGCGCGCCATCCATAATCACGGCGTTGGCACAGATGTGGGTGCCGGCGCCGATCTCCACGTCAGCGGCAATAGTAGCAAATGGGTCCACGATTACTCCCTCGCCCAAGCGGGCGTCGGGGTGGATATTAGCTAAAGGTTGTATGCTGTTCATTTTCCTAAAAAACGAGATAGTTGAGACTTACTTGTTTTTGATGATTTGAGCCATGAATTCACATTCGGTGACAATCTTTTCGCCAACGAATGCATAGCCTTTCATCACGGCACAGCCGCGGCGCATCTCCGTCTGGAAGCTCACGTGGAAGAGCACGGTGTCGCCGGGCACCACCTTCTGGCGGAACTTCACGT
>CAZJWM010000155.1:0-2527 GCA_964549975.1 uncultured Bacteroides sp.
TGTGGATTCCGGTTCCTCCGATAAGGGTTCGATTCCCTTCGGGCATACCAATTTAGGCTATACAACTCTCGCGTCCGCCCCGACGGCGGGCATTTGTCCGACTCCTATTCTTTTTTGCCAATCTATTGTAAAAGTGTTTGGGCATACGGAGAATATTGTGTATCTTTGCAGTAGAATAAGATTTTATGATAACCTCTACAGACTCTTGCTTAGACCTGCTCTTTGAAACGAGTTGGGAAGTTTGCAACAAGGTGGGCGGCATCTACGCCGTGTTATCCACCAAAGCGCGCACCCTACAAGCGGCCTACAAAGACCGCGTGATTTTTGTCGGCCCCGACGTCTGGACGGCCGACACCCCCTGTCCCTATTTCACGGAAGTGGCCTCGCTGCTGAAAAGCTGGCGCACGAAAGCCGACCTGCCTCACGGCCTGAGCGTGAGAGTGGGCCGCTGGAACGTGCCCGGGCGACCCATTGCCGTGTTGGTCAATTTCCAATCAATGTATCAGGCCAATGCCGACCTCTATGGCCGCATGTGGCAGCTCTACGGCGTTGACTCGCTCCACGCCTACGGCGACTACGACGAGGCCTGCGCCTTCAGCCACGCCGCCGCTCTGGTCATCGAAAGCATCAAGCGCTGCTTGGCTCCGCAAAGCTCGCGCTGCGTGGCCCACTTCAACGAGTGGACCACCGGAATGGGCCTGCTCCACGTCAA
The DNA here is from genome assembly GCA_964549975.1 of uncultured Bacteroides sp. GTDB lineage: Bacteria > Bacteroidota > Bacteroidia > Bacteroidales > Muribaculaceae > UBA3263. The sequence goes on from CAZJWM010000155.1 coordinate 713, forward strand.
AGCCGAGATGCCCGAAGTGGCCACGGTGTTCACCACCCACGCCACGAGCATAGGCCGCAGCATCTGCGGCAACGGCAAGGAGCTTTACGCTTATTTTCAAGGATATAACGGCGACCAGATGGCCGCCGAACTCAACATGCAGTCGAAACACTCGCTGGAGAAAGCCGCCGCCCATCAGGCCGACTGCTTCACCACGGTGAGCGAAGTCACCGCTCGCGAGTGTGAGCAGCTGCTGGAGATTCGTCCACTGGTCACCCCCAACGGTTTTGAGCCCGACTTCGTGCCCGCGGCCAAGGCTATGCCCGCAGCGCGCCGCAAGGCCCGCGAGGCTATGCTGCGCGTGGCCTCGGCGCTCACCGGAGTGGAATACGACCCCGACGACACGTTTATCGTGGCCACCTCCGGCCGTTGCGAATATCGCAACAAGGGCCTCGACGTGTGGCTCGACGCCTGCTCGCAGCTGCGCAACGAGGGCGCCGCGCCGCAGAGTCGCCGCGTGTTGGCCTTTGTGATGGTGCCGGCCTGGCAGCGCTGTCCGCGCCACGACCTGCTCTGCGCCCTCGAGGCCGGAGAACGCACTCCGTTGCCCCACCCCGTCATCACCCACGAACTCCACAACCCCGAGAGCGACCCCATCATCGGCGGCATCGACCGCCTGGGCTTCCGCAATGCCCCGGCCGACCGTGTGCACATGATCTACGTGCCCTGCTATCTCGACGGCTCCGACGGCCTCTTTGGCGGCTTGACCTACTACGACCTGCTCCCCGGCCTTGACGCCACAGTCTTTGCCAGCTACTATGAGCCTTGGGGCTACACCCCGCTGGAGGCCGTGGCCTTTGGAGTGCCCACCATCACCACCTCGCTCAGCGGCTTCGGCCAATGGGCACTCGACACCTACGGCTCCCCGGAGGCCTCATGGGCCGACGGCGCCGTCCACGTGGCCCGACGCGACGACGGCAACTACCCCGCCGTGGTCGGCGAAATCGCCTCCCGCCTGAGCCAAATGCTCGCCCTCAATCCGGAGCAAACGGCCCGACTCCGAGCCAACGCCTCGGCCACGGCCTCTCGCGCCACTTGGCAACACTTCATCCCCTTCTACTACGAAGCGTTTGCCCAAGCCCTTTCCCGCAAAAATCAAACTAAAATAAAATAGATAAGATAATTTTCAGCTATGAAACTCCAAGTTAGCAAGACAAACGAACCCGTTTGGCATGAGGTGACAGTGAAAAACCACCTCCCCGCTCGCCTGCAAGAGCTCGAAATCCTGGCTCGCAACATCTGGTGGGTCTGGAACGCCGACGGCAAGAACCTATTCCGCGACATCGACCCCGACCTCTGGCGCGCCACCGGTGAAAACCCCGTGATGCTCCTGCAACGCGTCGGCTCCGAACGCCTCAACGAAATCATGGCCGACGACGCCATGATGCAACGCATCCACAAGGTCACACAGGAATTCAACGACTACATGGCCGTGCCGATGCGCTCCGACCTGCCCACCATCTCCTACTTCTCCATGGAGTATGGCCTCTGCAACGCTCTGAAAATCTACTCCGGCGGCCTTGGCGTCTTGGCCGGCGACTACATCAAAGAGGCCAGCGACAGCCGCGTGCCCATGACCGCCGTGGGCTTCCTCTATCGCTACGGCTACTTCACCCAAAGCCTCAGCGTAGACGGCCAACAGATTGCCAACTACGAAGCCCAAAACTTCAACCAACTCCCGCTGGAGCAAGTCACCGAAGCCGACGGCCAACCGATGATCATCGAAGTGCCCTACCCCGGCCGCATCATCTACAGCCACGTGTGGCGCGTCAACGT
>CAZJWM010000156.1:0-2391 GCA_964549975.1 uncultured Bacteroides sp.
GTGGTCGAATCGTATGTGTAGCCATATGACAAGGCATTGTCTGTGAGGTCGAACTTAGTGGTGAACGACAACCGGTTGCGCCTACGCCCAAATGAAAAACCGTAATACGCTTTGGCGTAGAATTTCAGAGCGTTCTTTAAGTCCTGATTTCCCCTGCGGATAAAGAGCGGGTTAGTGGCATCGGTGAAGTCGACCATCGAAACCATATCCGGCTTTAGGCTCTTAAGGTCCCAGTTCAGTCCGTATTCCCTCTTGTCATTGCTCACGTGAAAATACATATTGCCGAAGTTCAACACCGGCGATGTACGCGTCAACTTGGTGTTAATATCCCCACGAACATAATGCAACTGCTGTTGGTCAATGTCCAGCGGAAAGCGATACTGCATCAAGAAGTTGTCCTTCCCGTTAATCTTTTTATTGAGAAATATTCCTGCATACAATTTATGTCGGTTGGTGGTTTCGCGGCTGATGTAGCTGTTGTCGCGGTCAAATCCGGTGAGGTATTGGATTGCCGAAGGTAACTTCCCATCGTTGTATCCGGAGTCTGCGACATTTTCCTCGAGGTTGAACAGCGACGACGTCTCGTGGCTGTAATGGTGCTCGAAGGCATAGCCGAAATCAAAGGATAGTCCCTTGTTTATAATGAGAGAATACTTTGCCTGCGCCCCGATGTTTGAGTGAAACTGCGGATAGTTTTTGTAATAGCGATTGGCCACGTCGGTCGGCACCGGGTCTGCGCCGAAGTTGATGTCAAAGTGATTGAAGCGCTCGTCGTGGCGGTTATCGTAGCCGCCGTAGACCTCGATGGAGAGCAGATCGCTCGTGCGAGGAATGTTGAACGTCTGCATCAAGGCGCCGCCAACGTTGAGCGAGTGTCCTTTGACGCGGTCGGTCTCAATGCGGCGGTTTATAAGGTTGCCCAAGGCTGCGGAACTGTTGCCGGAGTAGATATTTTGGAGGAACTCCATTGTCATGTCGTTGAACGCAGCGTTGAGTTCTGCGCTGACATCCTCTGCAAGGTCGTCGCGGTGGTTGTAACGGAAATAAGGCTTAAACTGCATGCCATAGTGCCCGGGGCGCTTATATTCAACGGCGTGATCGGTCTCAAGCGCGAGGTGTCGGTTGTCCAGTAGGTTGTAACGGTAGGCATAGGTATTCCCGCCCGAAAGATAGTTTTCCTGCACGATGTCCGTGCCGTCGGTCTCATGAGTATGCGTGGCCGAGGCGCTGCCGCGGAATGTCCACCGGTCGTTAGGTGTTACGTTATAGTCCACACCGCCTGCCAAAGTGCGCGTCACTCCCGTAGGCATCTCCTCGGGCGTCCAGCGAGAATATATCTGCGGCTTTTGGCTTTCGTTCAGGTTGTTGGCATTAAAAAACGCCGAAATCTGCGCTGTCGGAGTGAAGCCCATAGCGAATATACGCCCAAGATATCGGTCGTCGGAGCCATAACCGGTCTCTGTGTTCATGTTGATGCCCATCATATACTCACGTTTCAGCTTCACGTCCATCACATAGCGACCGTCGCCGATGTCAGTTCCGGCAATCTCGCTGCGGAATCCGGCCTTGTTATAGACCTCCACATTCTTGACCATATACGAGCCGATATTTTTGAGCATCAGCTCCTTGTTGCCGTTAAAGAAGTCCTTGCCGTTAAGAATCAGCGATTCCACCGTGCGCCCGTTCACTTTGATTACGCCGTTTTCGTCGAGCGTTACGCCGGGCAGCTGCTCAATCAGCGCGTCAAGCATCGAACCTTCAGCCAGCTGAAACGCGTCGGCGTTATACACAATGGTGTCTCCACGGTTATAGAACTTCACCTTCGTTGCCGTAACCGTCACCTCGTTGAGTTCATGCCTGCGTTCACGCGTCAGATAAATCGGCTCCAAATTATGATTAAACTGTCGATTACCCAGTTTTGTGAGGTCAATGTCGAGCGTCTGCGATTCGTACCCGTCATTGCGAACGATGAAAATATAATGCTTGCGAGGAAGATCCAAACCGAATCCTCCTGTATCTTCTATGTAATCATAATTTTGATAAGTCCAATTTGCAGTTGTTGAGGCCACAGCGGTGGAATCGGCAGCATTGATGACGTCAATGTTTGCAGTCGGGATAGGCAAGTGCATTAGATCATCATACACATACCCTGAGACGAAAATATTGTCTGCGCTGCGTGCAAACAACGGCATACAACACAATGCAAGACCCAAAGCCAGACATGCTGCGCCGCATTGCATTATGTCATGCTGGCGCACTAAAGGGAAGCGTCGTGGAAACCAAGGCATCTTCATTTTTTCTTTTTGGGAATGTTGTTGAAATGCCATTGGAGGTGAAACATGAAGTAGCGCGGTAACACGGTGCGTATGGTCTCGGTGCGGGCCTGTGCGT
>CAZJWM010000157.1:0-2363 GCA_964549975.1 uncultured Bacteroides sp.
CTGTTGGTGGGCGAAGCGGCAGAGGGAGCGGAGGCCGCAGTTGAGGCATTCGGGGCGGCGGGCCGTGCACACGTAGCGGCCGTGGAGTATGAGCCAGTGGTGGGCGTCGGGGATGAGTTCGGCGGGGATGTTGGCCGTGAGGGTGCGTTCGGTTTCCAGGGGCGACTTGCTGTTGCGGGTGAGGCCTATGCGGTTGCTCACGCGAAACACGTGGGTGTCTACGGCCATGGCGCCGCGGCGCCACACCACGGCCAGCATCACGTTGGCGGTTTTGCGGCCCACGCCGGGCAGCGAGAGCAGTGAGTCGATGTCGGAGGGCACTTGGCCGTTGAATTCGTCGCAGAGGCGTCGGGCCATGCCCAGCAGCGAGCGCGTCTTGTTGTTGGGGTAAGACACGGAGCGAATCAGCCCATACACCTGCTCTTCGGTGGCGGCGGCCAGGGCCTGTGGGGTGGGGAAGGCCTCAAAGAGGGCGGGGGTGACGGTGTTGACGCGTTTGTCGGTGCATTGGGCCGAGAGAATCACGGCCACGAGCAGTTTGAACGGGTCGCCATGGTAGACGAGTTCGGTTTCGGGTGCCGGCATCGTCTCTTGGAAGTAGCGAATCACGGCGTCGTAGAGCTGGCGTTTTGTCATGATAGGAATCTGCGCATGGTGTAGGCTCCCAGGGCGCACGCTCCCAAGGCCAGGAGCAGCGTGGCGGCCACGTAGAGCGCGGCCACCGCCCAACGGCCCCCTTCGAGGAGCTTGAGGCTGTCGAGAGCAAAGGTGGAATAAGTGGTGAAACCGCCCAACACGCCGGTCATCAGCAGGCGTGTGAGCGGTTGGGGCGTGCCCGGGCGTGAGAGCCACACCCAGAGCAGGCCAATCAGCAGCGACCCCGCGATGTTGACGGTCATGGTGGTGAGCCACGGGCGCTCCGGCCATAGGCGGAGCAGCTCCGCGCCATAGCGGCAGAGGGCGCCGAGGGCGCCCCCAAGGGCCACTGCCAACGCCTCCACCATAGCCATCGTCAGCGAGCGCTGCGGAATTGGTCGAGGAAGCGCACGTCGTTTTCAGAGAACATGCGCAGGTCTTTGACTTGATATTTCAGGTTGGTGATGCGCTCCACGCCCATGCCCAGAGCGTAGCCGGTGTATTGCGTGGAGTCGATGCCGCAGGCGTCGAGGACGTTGGGGTCTACCATGCCGCAGCCCAGGATTTCCACCCAGCCCGTGTGTTTGCAGAAGGAGCATCCTTTGCCGCCACAGAGGTTGCAGCTGATGTCCATTTCGGCACTCGGTTCGGTGAAGGGGAAATAGCTCGGGCGCAGGCGAATCTGCGTGTCGGGGCCAAACATCTCGCGGGCAAAGTTGAGCAGCGCCTGCTTCAGGTCGGCGAAGCTCACGTTGCGATCCACGTAGAGCGCCTCCACCTGATGGAAGAAGCAGTGGGCTCGAGCCGAAATGGCCTCGTTGCGATACACGCGGCCGGGACACACGATGCGAATCGGCGGCTGCGTGTGCTCCATCACGCGGCTCTGCACGGAGCTGGTGTGGGTGCGCAGCAACACGTCGGCCGGGTTGCGGGCAATGAAGAATGTGTCTTGCATATCGCGAGCGGGGTGGTCGGCGGCGAAGTTAAGCGACGAAAACACGTGCCAGTCGTCTTCCACCTCGGGACCCTCGGCAATCGAGAAACCCATGCGGGCGAAAATGTCGACAATCTCGCGGCGCACCACGCTCAGCGGATGGCGTGTGCCTTCGGGCCAGGGCGCAGCCGTGCGCGTCAGGTCGGGACGATCGGCGGCGGCTGTGGAGGCGCTCAGTTGTTCGCGCAGCTCGTTGATGCGCTCGGTGGCCTGAGTCTTCAGTTGGTTGAGCTTCTGGCCCACCTCGCGTTTGAGTTCGGGCGTCACGGAGCGGAAATCGTTCATCAGTTGGGCCACGATGCCCTTCTTGCTGAGATATTTGTTGCGCAGCTCGTCAACCTCAGCCGCTGAGGCGGCGGTGAGTTGAGCAATCTGAGCCGAGAGTTCTTCAATTTTCTGTAGCATAGCGAGTAGAAATTTTCTGCAAAGTTACTATTATTAATTGAAAATTGAAAATGGAAAATTGAAAGTCAGCGGTTTTGGAGTTGGCGAGTTGGGAGTTATTAGGCCAATTAGGCTAATTAGACCAATTAGGCTAATTCGGCGAAAAAATTTTTGCCAAACTATTGCGCGGCGAATAAATAATGTGTATATTTCCATCTTTGGCAGCTGAAGGAGCAAACGCACAGATATAGAGCGAGTTAGATAGCATGTAAAAGTGCTACCTAACTCGCTGATTTATTTTTAACCTGCTTTAACCTTGCGACATGAGGCGCACCAGTGCTCGCATGGC
>CAZJWM010000158.1:0-2282 GCA_964549975.1 uncultured Bacteroides sp.
ATACAAGCAGGAAGGCCTGTTTGAAATCGAAATGCTCGAATCGAATCAAGCCGTCGACGCCAGCGACTTCGAATCGCCTTTGGAGATGCAAACCGGGCCGCTGCCGCTGCTCTATCAAGCGGGCTACCTCACAATCAAGCGCTACGACCCGGAAGAGGGTGTCTTCACTCTGGGCATCCCCAACAGCGAGGTGCGCGTTGGGCTCCTGAAAAACCTGTTACCGCTTTATGCGTCAGTGCCCTACGTGAGCAGCGCCGTCACCCGTGCCTCGGCCGCGCTGCGCCGCGGCGAGCCGGATCGCGCCATGGAGCTGTTCCAGTCCACCTTGGCCTCCATCCCGTTTATGCGCGGCGACAAAGCCATACTCGAAGACGCCGAGAAGACTGAAGCGTTCTACCATCGCATCTTCTTTTTCTTCTTCCGCATGCTCCACAATCAGGTGAATGCCGAAATTCGCAGTGCCAAAGGTGCCGCCGACATCGTCATCCAAACGCCCAAATACATCTACATCGCCGAAATCAAAATCGACTCCACCCCCGAAGCCGCCCTGCAGCAGATTGACGACAAAGGCTACGCCACCCCATTCCTCACCGATGGCCGCCAAATCATCCGCCTGGGCATCAACTTCTCCACCCAAACCCGCACCATCGACCGCTGGCTCCAAGCTTAATCCGGGCGGAAAATCCGGTTGGATTTCGTTATGTTCGGAATTATTTTTACCTTTGTAGACTGAAAACAAACTAACCCACAAATAAGCTATGTCACTTTTTGATCAAGTCAGCGCCGACATCAAGTCGGCCATGCTTGCCCGCGAGAAGGTGCGCCTCGAAGCTCTGCGCGGCATTAAAAAGGAATTTATCGAAGCTAAAACCGCCAAAGGTGCCGGCGGCGAACTCACCGACGACCATGCCCTGAAAATCCTCGCCAAGATGGTGAAACAGCGCAAGGAGACAGCGCAAATCTACTCCGAACAAAACCGTCCGGAGCTTGCCGCTCAAGAGCTTGCTGAAGCCGAAGTGATTGAAGGCTACCTGCCCAAGCCCCTCACCGACGAAGAACTCACCGACGCCATCAGCAAAATCATTGCCGAAGTTGGCGCCACCTCGCCCCAAGAGATGGGCAAAGTGATGGGCGTGGCTTCGAAGGCCCTGGCCGGACGTGCCGACGGTCGCGTCATCTCCGCAAAAGTGAAAGAACTGCTCGCAAAATAAGATTCATAGAAATATATGCTCACTCTGCAACAAATCAAGGCCGACCCCGCTCAGGTGGTGGAACGCCTTGCCATTAAAGGTTTCGACGGCAAAGAGGCCATCGACAAGGTGTTGGCTCTCGACGAGCAACGCCGCCAGACGCAAATGCGCAACGACAGCATCGGCGCCGACCTCAACAAGCTTGCCGCTCAAATCGGCGCCCTGATGAAGCAGGGCCGCAAGGATGAGGCCGAAGCCACAAAAGCCCAAGTGGCTCAACTCAAAGAGGAACAAAAAGGCGTGAGCGCCGCTTTGGCCGAGGCCGAAGAGGGAATCCGCGCCATCCTGCTCACCGTGCCCAACCTCCCTTATAGCGGCGTGCCCAAAGGCCTCACCGCCGCCGACAACGTGGTGGAAAAGACCGGCGGCCAAATGCCCGACCTGCCAAAGGACGCTCTGCCCCACTGGGAATTGGCCAAGAAATACAACCTGATTGATTTCGACCTGGGTGTGAAAATCACCGGTGCAGGCTTCCCCGTCTACATCGGCAAAGGTGCCCGCCTGCAGCGCGCTCTGATTCAATTCTTCCTGGATCAGGCCGACTTGGCCGGCTATCTGGAAGTGCAGCCGCCCTACGTGGTGAACGAAGCCTCCGGCATCGGCACCGGCCAACTCCCCGACAAGGAGGGCCAGATGTATCACTGCCAAGTGGACAATCTCTATCTGATTCCCACGGCCGAAGTGCCCGTGACCAACATCTATCGCGACGTGATTATCCCCGCTGATAAGCTCCCCATCAAAAACTGCGCATACTCGGCTTGCTTCCGCCGCGAAGCCGGCAGCTACGGCAAAGACGTGCGCGGACTGAACCGTCTCCATCAATTTGACAAGGTAGAAATCGTGCGCATCGAAAAGCCCGAAAACTCCTACGCAGCCCTCGAGGAGATGAAAGACCACGTGCAAGGCCTGCTGGATAAGCTCGGTTTGCCCTGGCACATTCTCCGTCTCTGCGGCGGCGACATGAGCTTCACTTCGGCCATCACCTTCGACTTTGAAGTGTGGAGCGCCGCTCAAGAGCGCTGGCTGGAAGTG
>CAZJWM010000159.1:0-2260 GCA_964549975.1 uncultured Bacteroides sp.
TGAGTTATCGTGATCGTCAGAGTTTCGTCGTCGCACAGGATGATGATGTAGGCGGTGCGTTTGCTTCCGGTGGTGTTGCTGTCCAAGGTGAAAGTCAAGCTAACCTCACCGGCGGAGCCGTTGGTTGTGCCAAGATGTATCCAATCGACGCCGTCGGAGCTGCGAGATTGGGCGGATGTGTAGGCGCTCCAAGGTGCTGCAGCAGTGAAGTTGATGCTGCCGGAGGATGTGTTGGCAGCCACAGTGACTTTTGAGGATTCGCCTTTGGAAAGCGTAATCTTTCCGGGTTCGTCGTCGCCACAAGAGGTTAGCGACACGCATGCAAACATCACCATCAGCAAGCATGCCAAGTGTTTAATCAGAGATTTCATGATAATATCAGTTTTTAAATTGGTTTTTGGTTACTGCAAAATAAGCTCAAATTATCAATGCGTAAATCACGGAAAACCATGATTTACAGCCTGGCAGGTGGAATAATCACTCCATTGGGGAGATTATTCCGGCGGAGATGGCACGACGCACAAGTTCGGCCGCATTGCGTGCATTGAGTTTTTCGAGCAAATGACGGCGATGAGTTTCAATGGTGTTAGGGCTTAAAAAGAGGCGAGCGCCAATCTCCTCGGTGTTGAGTCCGTCGGCAATCAGTCGCAGCACTTCCACTTCGCGCACTGTGAGTCCCGCTTCCTCAACATTTTGAAGTTCTATGGACTTCATCAGCGACTGCGCAGTTTGGTCGTAATACGTGCCACCTTCAACGATTTGCGACACGGCTTCGACAAAGCTTGACGCTCGTGCGCTCTTGAAGATGATGCCTTCAACACTTCTTTTGGCAAGGCGCTTTATTGTCCAAATTTCATCGTGGATGGTATTGACCAGGATTTTGGTTTCCGGCGATTTGGCTCGGATGAGGTCGATGAGCACGAACCCCGACATATCGGGCAATTCCAAGTCCACCGTCACCAGATCGATGCGTTTCTGTGAGACATAGCGCATGGCCACCTCCCCGGTGGGAGCCGTAAGTATTTCGGCCGTTGGGAAAGTTTTGCTCAAAATCTCACTAATGCCGCGTAGCACCAATTCATGGTCATCAACCACAAGAATAGTTGAAGCTGTTTCTAAAGAAATGTTGTCATTCATGGTGCAAATTTCGGGAAACAAATGCTTTTCACACTCACGGTTTTCCGTGAATTTACGGCACACGGCAGGTGATAGTTATGACCGGAGCATAAGGGAGCCCCTCGGCGGTGGCCCCAATTGCTGCCAGACGGTCTCTCACCGATTCGATGCCGATGCCCGTGCCCTCACTTGCGGAAGATACGTCGCCGTCGTGCGCCAGCTCAACTTTCAGTGTGTCTGCATCAAGTGAAAGCGATAGCGATATCACTTGAGGGTTGGCATGGCGGAGCATATTCCCCAGCAATTCTTGGCAGATGCGATATAGGCTGTATGTGATCTCTTCCGAGACTCTATTCCAATCGGCATTGGATGGCGCGGATAGATTGAAGGTCTTGTCGGGATAGGCATGGCGAAGCTTGCTCACCATATCCCCTAACGCCTGAGATAGGTTCACGTCTTGCAACGACGGCGGCATCAGTTCATGCGAAATACGTCGCACCTCCATGCGAATCCTTTCCACATCGTCGAGCAGCTCATCGTCGGGGCAACCCGCCTGCATAAGCATTTCTATGCCATAGAGGTCGTTGCACACGCCGTCGTGCAACTCTTTTGCCAACCGCTTGCGTTCCTCCTCTTTTGCCTTGATGCGATTTTGCAAAATGTGCATACTCTCCTTCTTCTTGCGGTCTCTGATGTAGAGCGCGCCGGCAATTATAACCAATATGGCAATTGCAATCCAGATTGCGAGCCACATTTCGGAACGAGCCTTCGCTTTCTCCATGTTGGCCAATGCCAATTCCTTTTCCGAGGTCTTGAATCGCGCATAGAATTCGCTCAGTTGTTTGTCGGTTTCCTCGGCGCGTATGCTGTCGGTCAATTCCAAAGCGCGTTCATAGCAGTAGGTTGTGCTGTCGGAATTGTGCAGCGCCGCATAGTTTCGCGCCATTCGCAGCCATAGCTTTTCGGCCGGCATGAAAGTGGCGGCTTGGTTTTGCAGATTGAGCAGACGATGCTGCACATCCAGGCTCTCGCGATAACGGCCCATCGCAGCAAGCACCACATACTTCTCCTCAAGGAATCCGAGCCCCTCCACCGAATTTTCGGGGAATTGAGCGGAGAGCTCCTCGCCACGCTTGAGGTAATA
>CAZJWM010000160.1:0-2218 GCA_964549975.1 uncultured Bacteroides sp.
TCGGGGAGCATGCGCTTGAGGGCGCGGTGGGCCAGGTTGCCGTGGCCGATTTCGCGGCGGCTGGTGCCGCGCGGGGCGCGGGCTTCGCCGGTGGAGAAGGGCGGGAAGTTGTAGTGAAGCAGGAAACGTTCGTGGCCTTGGTTGAGCACTTCGTCAACGATCTTTTCGTCGAGCTTGGTGCCCAGGGTCACCGTGGCCAGCGACTGGGTTTCGCCGCGGGTGAACACTGCCGATCCGTGGGGGCCGGGCAGGTAGTCGGTTTCGCACCAGATGGGGCGGATTTCGGTGGTTTTGCGGCCGTCCAGACGGATGCCTTCGTCGAGCACGCAGCGGCGCATTGCTTCCTTTTCCACGTCGTGGTAGTAGCGCTTCACCATAGGCGTCTTTTCGTCGCGCTCCTCTTCGGGGATGGTTTCAATGTAGTCGTTGCAGATCTTTTCGAAGGAGTCGGCGCGCCAGTGCTTGTCGGCGCAGCCTTGTTTGGCGATGGCGTAACACTGGTCGTAGCACTTGTCGTGCACGTCTTGACGCAGGGCTTCGTCGTTCACCTCGTGGCAATATTCGCGTTTCACCACGCCAACCTCGCGAGCCAGCTCTTCTTGCACCAGACACTGGGCCTTGATGGCCTCGTGGGCGGTCTTGAGAGCTTCGAGCAGCTCTTGCTCGGAGGCTTCGTTGAGTTCACCTTCCACCATCATGATGTTGTCGTAGGTGGCGCCAACCATCAGCTCGATGTCGGCTTTTTCCATCTGTTGGAGGGTGGGGTTGATCACGAATTGTCCGTCGATGCGAGCCACGCGCACCTCGGAGATGGGGCCCTGGAAGGGGATGTCGCTGACGGTCAGCGCAGCGCTGGCTGCCAGACCTGCAAGCGATTCGGGCGATTCAACGCCGTCGGCCGAATACATTGTCACTTGGACGATGGTGTCGGCGTGATAGTTATCGGGGAAGAGCGGACGCAGCACGCGGTCGATCAAGCGTGCGGTCAGAATTTCATAATCGCTGGCGCGTCCCTCACGTTTGAGGAAGCCACCGGGAAAACGTCCGTTGCTCGAAAATTTCTCTTTATACTCCACGGTGAGCGGCATAAAGTCCACGCCCTCACCGGCTTCTTTGGCGCTGACCACGGTGGCCAGCAGCATGGTGTTGCCCATGCGCACTTCTACGGCTCCATCGGCCTGCTTGGCGAGTTTACCCGTTTCCAGGGTGATTTCGCGGCCATCGGGCAGGGTGATGGTTTTTTTAATGGGATTCATCTAATGCGGATAAAAAATTTATTTTCACTTCCTTAAGTTGTGGGCAAAGATAAGAAAAAATTTTGACATTGTGGCCATAACTGCCAAAAAAATCGCTTCATGCGACAAAACCGCAAACTTTTCCGACAAAACAATTAGTCCAATTCGGCAATCGGAGCAACGGTTAAGTGTGGCGATGCATCGGAGATGCCGGTTATTTGTAACCCCGGCTTGCCGCAGGCTAGCCGGGGGCCGCGCTGAGCCCTCACGAGCTACCTCGAAGAGGTTGTCACCAGAGCGGCACTGGTGACATGGTCTCCGACCAAGCTGTTGTGTATCAGCATTGTGGCCCTCAGCTAGGCCGCTGTGCGTCCAAGCTGGGGTTTTAGGATAACCAGCCTCTCCGAGGCATCGCATTCGCTTGATATATAGTTAGATGTTTAACTCGGAAGCTAAAAAACTGAAAACTGAAAACTCAAAAAACTTTCAATTATCAATTATCAATTTTCAACTAAAAAAGCGCCGCCCGGGATGGGGCGGCGCTTGATGATATTGGAGTTTGTCGGCGGCTTAGAGCACGGGGCCGGCAGCAACGAGAGCCTTACCGGCTTCGTTGTTTTCAAACTTCTTGAAGTTGTTGATAAACTTCTCGGCGAGCATGGCAGCTTTGCCGTTCCACTCGGCAGCGGTGGCGTAGGTGTCGCGGGGGTCGAGGATCTTGGGATCAACGCCGGGCAGTTCGGTGGGCACGGTGAAGGAGAACACGGGGATCTGCTTGGTGGGAGCAGAGAGGATCGAGCCGTTGAGGATGGCGTCGATGATGCCGCGGGTGTCCTTGATGGAGATGCGCTTGCCGGTGCCGTTCCAACCGGTGTTCACCAGATAGGCTTTGGCGCCGCTTTGTTCCATCTTCTTGACGAGCTCTTCGGCATACTTGGTGGGGTGCAGGCTCAGGAAGGCTGCGCCGAAGCATGCGCTGAAGG
>CAZJWM010000161.1:0-2214 GCA_964549975.1 uncultured Bacteroides sp.
TGGGCACGTCGTGCTCGCGACACCATTTCAGGGCCACGAATTTGCCTTCGATGCCGCGCTGGCCGAAGCCGGGGGCGATGATCACGCCGTCGAGTTCGCTCAGCAGAGAGTCGACGTTTTCGTCGTTGAGCTTTTCGGAGTGGATATATTTGAGATTGAGTTTGCGGTCGTTGTAGGTGGCAGCTTGGAAGAGCGATTCGTTGATCGACTTATAGGCATCTTGCAGCTCCACGTATTTGCCCACGAGGCCGATGGTGACGGTTTCGGTGGCGTTGTTCATGCGCTGAAGGAATTGCATCCAAGGCTCCATGTGGGGCTCGTCGGCGCCCTCCACACCGGTGCAGCGGAGCACGATGTCGTCGAGGTGTTGGGCGTGCATGTTCACGGGCACTTGATAGATTGAGGGGGCGTCGACCGATTGCACCACGGCGTCGGTGGCCACGTTGCAGAACAGGGCAATCTTGCGGAGCATCTCCGTGGGGATGTCGCGCTCGGTGCGGAGCACCAACACGTCGGGCTGGATGCCCTCTTCTTGGAGTTGCTTCACGGAGTGTTGCGTGGGTTTGGTCTTCAGCTCCTTGGCGGCGTGGAGGAAGGGCACGTAGGTCAGGTGGATGCAGCAGGCGTTGCGGCCCAGCTCCCAGCGCAGCTGACGCACGGCTTCGAGGAATGGGAGCGACTCGATGTCGCCCACGGTGCCGCCGATTTCGGTGATGACGAAGTCATATTTGCCGGTTTTGCCCAGAATCTTGACGTTGCGTTTGATCTCGTCGGTGATGTGGGGGATGATTTGCACGGTTTTGCCCAGATAGTCGCCGCGGCGTTCCTTCTGGATTACGTTCTGATAGATGCGTCCGGTGGTGACGTTGTTGGCACGTGTGGTGGGCACGTTGGTGAATCGCTCGTAGTGGCCAAGGTCCAAGTCGGCCTCGTGGCCGTCTACCGTGACGTAGCATTCGCCGTGCTCGTAGGGGTTGAGCGTGCCGGGGTCGATGTTGATATACGGGTCAAACTTTTGGATGGTGACACGAAAGCCGCGAGCTTTGAGCAGGCAGGCCAGCGACGAGGATATGATACCTTTGCCAAGCGAGGATACCACGCCTCCGGTTACGAAGATATATTTTGTTTCCACAAGAATAGTGATTTTTATTATTAAGCCACAAAGTTACGAATTTTCCCCGAAACCACGAAATTGATTTTCACACATTATTTATAATAGACACATTTTAGCAGGGGTGACGCCCCGGTGCGGGCAGGCTCTCGCGGTCGGCGTGAAAATTTTTTTGACGAAAAATGTTGTGGTTTCGAGAATTATGCGTACCTTTGCACACCGATTTTATCCAACCCAAACCCGGGAGGCTGCCGCTGTGGAGCTTTTGGCCGAGCGAAGCTGTGAGCGACTTCCTACGTTAATGAACTGTTAATTAAAACATTAAATCGTGGACTCTTTAAGCTACAGAACTACATGCCCCAACGCCGCCAGTCTGGATCACGAGTGGATTCTCATTGACGCAGAAGGCCTGCATCTCGGTCGTCTCTGCTCAGAGGTGGCCAAAATCCTCATGGGTAAAAACAAACCGACCTATTCTCCCAACGTGGAGTGTGGCGACAACGTAATTATTGTAAACGCCGACAAGGTGGTGCTCACCGGTAAGAAAATGACCGACCGCATCTACCTCACATTCTCCGGCTATCCCGGTGGTCAGAAGGAACTGACTCCCGAGGTGCTCATGCGCAAAGCTCAAAATCAGCACCTGAAGCCCGGCATGAACCCCCTGTTCATCCGCGTGATGAAAGGCATGCTCCCCAAAAACCGTCTGGGCCGCAAGCTCATCAACAATATGCACGTGTATAACGGTCCGGAGCACCCCCACGCTGCTCAAGAGCCCAAAACTCTCGACCTTTCAAAACTGAAATAATCCTCGAATGCAAATGGAAACTATCAATACCGTAGGTCGCCGCAAAGCCGCCGTGGCTCGTGTGATCCTCAAAGAAGGCAACGGCACCATCACCATCAACCATCGTCCGTTGGAAGTTTATTTCCCTTCGTCGATTCTTCAGTACATCGTAAAGCAACCCCTGCAGACCCTCAGCTGCGCCGAAAAGTATGACATCCTGGTCAACCTCGACGGCGGTGGCTACAAAGGTCAAGCCGAAGCTGAGCTGACCAACAAAAACGCAACGATATAATTTTTTCCGTCCTTACGGAATAGA
>CAZJWM010000162.1:0-2156 GCA_964549975.1 uncultured Bacteroides sp.
TTTTCGAGGTTGGTCTTGGTGTCCCAAACGCAGTCGCCGAGGAGTTCGGCAAACTTCGAAGCGTGTTCAGCTTCTTCGAAGGCGTAGCGTTTGAAAGCTTCGGCTACTTCAGGATAGCCCTCGCGGTCGGCCTGGCGGCTCATGGCAAGATACATGCCCACTTCGGTGCATTCACCCATGAAGTGTGCGTTGAGATCCTTGATCATCTCTTCGTCGGTGCCTTCCTTGGCAATGCCGATCTGGTGCTCGGTGACGAACTGAAGAGCAGCTTCGGGGTTCATCTCTTCAAACTTGGAAGCGGGAGCGCCACACAGGGGGCATTTTTCGGGAGCAGCGTCACCTTCGTGAACGTAGCCGCAAACGGTGCAAATGAATTTCTTTTTCATCGTTTTGTAGGTTAAATTGGTTAAGTTTATGTGGTTGGTAAAATGGTTATTTCACTGCGATAACCTCAATTTCGAGGAGCACCTGCTTGGGGAGCTCTTTCACGGCCACGGCCGAGCGAGCGGGATAAGGTGCGGTGAATGCCTGAGCATATACTTCGTTCATGGGAACGAAGAGGCTCATGTCGGCGAGGAAGACGGTAGTCTTCACCACGTTTGCCATGGTCAGGCCGGCTTCGGCGAGGATGGCTTTTACGTTGGCAAGGCTTTGGGTGGCCTGAGCGGTGATGCCTTCGGGAATTTCACCGGTGGCGGGGTTTACGGGGATTTGACCCGATACGAATACGAACGAGCCGCAGTCGATGGCCTGGCTGTAGGGGCCGATGGCACCGGGGGCGTTAGTTGTAGCGATTTGAGTTTTCATTATTGTTTTGATGTATATTAGTTTGTTGAAACAATATTTATTTTCGATGATTTTTTGGCGATGTCGCCGAGATTTGGCAGCTGCAAATCCAGCAAAAGGGTGCTGCCGTTGGCTTTGGCTTTTTCTTCAATGCTGCGGACGCAATTGTCAATGGTGGCAAAATTCTTATCAAAGTCGGGCACGAAATCGGTGGCACCAAGAGTGTCGAATGCGTGCATAACTTCGCCGACGGTGAGGGTGCTCACATCCTTGGCCGGCTGATAGGCCACGATTTCAGTGTCCTTATTGATTTCGGGAATTACGCGATTGATCAAGTGAACGTCTTCAAGGTCGCTAATCAGTCCGCTCAGCAGGCGCAGCGGAATGGAGAACGATTGCTCCATGTCGTTGAGCGTTAATGGCGGGAGACCGTGTTTATAGCGTTGAGCCACGACGGCCATCACCGACACACCCACGCGGCGGCGATAGTCCGCGGAGATTGAGTTTACATCATTTGTGAACGCATAGAGCGAAATGCTTTGCGAGGAATAGCAGACCACGGCGCCGGCCAATGTGGTGAGCCATACAAGCTGCATCCACACGAGCAACAACGGCAAGAATGCGAAACCGCCATACACGGCATTGTATTTGCTCACGTATATTTGGCCGCTGACAAACAGCGCCTGCAAAACCTGATAGGCGATGCCTGCCACCACGCCGGCGATGAAGGCATTGGCGAACTTAACCTTCACGTTAGGCACCAAGATGTAGATGGCCGTGAAGAAGAGCCATGTCACCACCACCGAGGCAACGTCGAGGAGCACTTTTACAGCCGTTGACATTGAGGGCAGATATGTGGTGATGGAGGTGTTCACCATGGCCGTGAGGCCGGATGAGCAAACCATCAGAATGGGCAGAATGAGAAACATGGCGGTGTAGTCTGTGATCTTGCGCCAATAGGTTCGGCCATGCTTCACGCACCAGATCCCATTGAATGCAGCTTCCATTGCTCCGACAAGTGAAATCAATGTCCAAAGCAAAATCACGATGCCGATGCCTACGAACAGGCCTTCCGACGATTGAGCCAGATAGGAGTCGACAAAAGTCAGGGCAGTTTCTATGGCGGTGCGCTGCGCGGGGAAGTAGTCCATCAGTTCGCTTTGAATCAGATTTTGGAAACCGAAACCGCGAGCTATTGCAAACATTAGAGCCAGAGCCGGAACCAGTGCGAGGCAGATTCGATAGGTCAACGCGCAAGCCAGAGCCTGCAGATTGTTGTCCATCACCGAGCGGAACGATAGATTCAAGGTTTTCAAGGCACGCACAATGAAAATATCTCGTGTGTCACGCCACACACCCACCGATAAATA
>CAZJWM010000163.1:0-2118 GCA_964549975.1 uncultured Bacteroides sp.
CCCCGGAAATGAATATATGCCCCTCAGGCGCCGCCCTCGGCAGCATCCTTGAGGGGCGTTATTGTTTCTATCTCAGCTCCACAGAGAGGCCCATGGCCGAAACCATGCGATAGAAAGTGGAGATTGAGGGGATGGTGATGCCTCTTTCCACGCGCGATATGTAGCTTTTGTCAGTGCCGATTTTGTCGGCGAGTTCGGATTGCGTCATACCGGATTCTTTGCGAGCTTCAAGCAATATTTGGGCATTATATTCTTCCCAAGCTTGCTCTTCGGCTTGTTTGCGACTTTCAGAGCCGGGAGCGCCAAAAGTGCGATTGAGTTCTTCACTCACATTGTAGGTCTGCATGCTGCAAAGTTAGAAAAAGTTGTACAATTATACAACATGATTGATTAAATTTTGTCGTAACTTTGCAGTATGGAAAGCTATGTAACTGAATGGAAAATGAAGCGAAAGTTCTTTAGTGGATTGATGGCTGTGGCGGCGGTGGCTTGCGCGTGGGCGCAGTCGCAGCGGTTGCACAACGGGATTGTGCTGCCGGAGCAGTGGCCGCCGCGTTATGCCGAGCCTGCTGTGGCAGAGGATATGCCAGTGCCTTATCTGGCGAAGAAGCCTGCGGTGATAACGATTAACACTGGGCGTCAGCTCTTTGTGGATAGTTTTTTGATTGCGGAGACCTCTTTGCAGCAGGTGGCCCATACGCCCACGTTCTACGCCGGAAATCCGGTGTTGGAGCCGGATAGGGATTGGGAACGGACTGTTGACGGGGCGCCTTATGCGGCGCCGTTTAGCGACGGCATTTGGTATGACGAAACGCAGCGTCGGTTTAAGATGTGGTATCTGGCAGGGGCCGGAGAGCTTCATAAGGATGACCGTCAGGCGTTTTACACTTGCTATGCCGAGTCGGCCGACGGCAAAACGTGGGTCAAACCGACGTTAGATGTCATGGCCGGCACGAACGTGGTCGACACGTGCAACCGCGACGCTTCTACCATTTGGCTGGACAAGCAGGAGACGGACTCGACGCGTCGCTATAAGATGTTCAATGTGTTGCGCCGTCCGGGCGATCGCCGCTGGCAGTGTGTGCTGAAATATTCGGCCGACGGCGTGCATTGGTCGGAGGGCGTGGCTCAGTCGGGCGATTTATACGACCGCTCGTCGGCGTTCTACAATCCTTTTCTCGGGGTGTGGGCGCTGAGTATGCGCTACCCCACGGCCGTGTCGTCGCGTTCGCGCAGCTATCTGCAGAATGCCGACCCGGAGTTGGCCGTTTCTCTGGCCCACCGCATTCGTCCGGACTACCCCGACCAAAACGTGGTCTACTGGTTCACCCCAAGCCCCCACGAGCCGCGCAACCCCGACTATCCCGAAGTGTCGCCCGGCATCTACAACTTCGACGCCATCCCCTACGAAAGCATTATGCTTGGGATGTATAGCGTGTGGCAAGGCCCCGAAAACGACGTATGCGCTCGCGAGGGGATTCAGAAACGAAATGAAATCTTTCTGGGATATAGCCGCGATGGCTTCCATTTCTCACGCCAATCCTACGAGCCGTTTATGGCCAACGACCACAGCGCCGGCGCTTGGAATTGGGGCAATATGCAGTCGGTGGGCGGTGCGCCCATAGTGGTGGGCGATTCGCTCTACTTCTATTGCAGCGGCCGTCGGCTGAACGACATCATGTGGGACAGCTACACCTCCACCGGCCTGGCCACGCTGCGGCGCGACGGCTTCGTGGCGATGCACGCCGATGCCCGCGGCGGCTACCTCATCACGGAGCCCCTCTGCTTCGACGGCAAATATCTGTTTGTCAACGTCGACGTCAAAGGTCGCCGCTCGCAGTTGACGGTAGAGGTGCTCGACGCCGACGGCAATCCTCTGCCCGAATTTTCGGGCAAAAACGCCGTGGCTCTCAAAGGCATTGACTACACAAAAGCGATGATCACGTGGCGAGGCCGCACCGACCTGACGGCGTTGCAAGGCCGCACCGTTCGCCTGCGCTTCAACCTCACCGCCGGCGACCTCTACGCCTTCTGGGTGTCGCCCGAGCTCAGCGGCGAAAGCCGCGGCTACACCGCCGGCGGCGGCCCCGGCCTCTCCCCATCCGGCCTCGACCTCCC
>CAZJWM010000164.1:0-2112 GCA_964549975.1 uncultured Bacteroides sp.
ACTTGGCCCGCCAACTCTGGGCCAACGCAGACTGCCGCGAGTCGCGCCTGCTGGCTCCGATGGTGTGCCCGCTCGCCGAGGCCGCCCCCCAATGGTGTACCCAACTGCTCTCCGCCGAGGAGGCCGACGTGGTCTGCCATCGCCTCATGCGCCATCACCCCGACGCCGTGGCCATTGCCCAACGTCTGGCCGATCGCCCTGAAAAACTCTCCCAATATTGTGCACTTCGACTTATGCTCAATGTGGCCGAAAACGCCCCCGAAGCCGCTCTCGCTTTAGCCCGAAAATTCCCGAATCATCCCCTCGCGATTCAATTAAGTGAAAATTTGTTGACAAAATGAGGCCGTTTTGACAACACTTTGTAACACCTACGCGCGCGCATTATGCGCGCGAGGGCAATTTCTCTACATTTAACATCAATTAACCAAAATCATTTGCACAGTATTTGCAGATGCCCTAACTTTGCCATCGTCAGAAACGCAGAACGCTCCACCACTCCACACTTGGAAAGAGCTGCGGCAGACGACACACTTTAAGCGATTATCAAATTGATTTAGTAACTCTCATAACATTCATCAACCAACAAACAAATTTCTTACATTCCTATTCGCATGAACGCAACTGCTAACTCTCAGCTCCGGCCTTCTCTCCTTGAGGCTTCAGCAATGCCCACTGCGGACACTGTAAACCCCACCACGCCACTCTATGAATGGACAATCCTTCCCTCCTCGAGCCGCTCAGGCGGCGCCACCTCTGCCGACAAGTCGAATCGACCTTCGGCGGGTGATAACTCAACACTGTCAATCTTATATTACTAAAGCATAAATCCGATTACACGAAGGCACAAAAGTCTACACAAAAGGAGCACACAAATATTATTATTAATGGTAAACACTTTTTGAAGCAAGAACAAATAGGTTTTTTATTAGGCACACTTCTGTATTTCTATTTCACACTTCGCGAAGCAGGGTCCGGGGCTTTCAGCTCGACCCTGCTTTATCCATCTAACTGACGATTTTTCCCGCGCGGCGGGGTGGTCTATGTCAAAAAAAATTCGTATCTTTGCGGCAAAAATTTAGAGAATGAAGTTTAACGAATATAAAAGCCAGAATCTTACTGAAGTAAACCAGTCGGTCTTAGACCGTTGGAATAGTCTGAGCCTCTTTGAGCGCAGTCTGAAAGAGCGTGCCGGTGCCCCATCCTTTGTGTTTTTCGAAGGCCCGCCTTCGGCCAACGGTCACCCCGGCATCCACCACGTGATGGCTCGCACCATCAAAGACATCGTCTGCCGCTACAAAACCATGCGCGGTTTCCACGTGAAGCGCAAAGCCGGTTGGGACACCCACGGTCTGCCCGTGGAGCTGGGCGTGGAGAAGACCCTCGGCATCACCAAAGAGGATATCGGCAAAAAAATATCCGTTGACGAATATAACGCCGCCTGCCGTTCGGAAGTGATGAAATTCACCAACGAGTGGGAGCAGCTCACCCAGCTCATGGGCTATTGGGTGGACATGACCGAGCCCTACATCACCTACGACAACCGCTACATCGAATCCGTGTGGTGGCTCTTGGGCGAAGTCTACAAGCGCGGTCTCCTCTACAAAGGCTACACCATCCAGCCCTATTCGCCTGCCGCCGGCAC
Source organism: uncultured Bacteroides sp. (assembly GCA_964549975.1). Classification (GTDB taxonomy): domain Bacteria; phylum Bacteroidota; class Bacteroidia; order Bacteroidales; family Muribaculaceae; genus UBA3263. The sequence goes on from CAZJWM010000164.1 coordinate 1,643, forward strand.
CGGCCTCAGTTCCCACGAACTCAACCAGCCCGGCTGCTATCGCGACGTCAAAGACACCACCTGCATCGCGCAATTCACCTGCACCGACCCCATCGACGCAATGAAGGGGTGGGGCACCCCCTGCTTCCTGGCTTGGACCACCACCCCCTGGACCCTGCCCAGCAACACGGCCCTCTGCGTAGGCCCCTCCATCAACTATTGCGTGGTGCGCACCTATAACCCCTATAGCGGCGAACCCATCACCTGCGTCGTGGCCGAACCCCTCATGGGCTCGATTTTCAACGCAAAAGGTGCCGACCAGCCCCTCGACTCCTATCAGAAAGGCGACAAAGTGGTGCCCTATCAAGTGGTGGCCACAATGCCCGGCTCCGACCTCGTGGGCCTGCACTATCAGCAGCTCTTCCCCTGGGTGAATCCCGGCGAAGGCGCCTTCCGCGTGATCCCCGGCGACTACGTCACCACCGACGACG
>CAZJWM010000165.1:0-2085 GCA_964549975.1 uncultured Bacteroides sp.
ACAGCGGCAGCGGTTCAATGTTGATGGCGCGATTCTGCACACGGCCGCGGATGCCGGGGTTGCTGAATTGAGCGGTTTGCTCGTCGGCATCTTCAATCTCTGTGGGGTCGAGTGCCAGCAATTGGTTGAAGCGCTCCACTGTGGCTTGCGCGGAGTCGGCGCGAGCGGCGGTGGCGTCATCGTCCATGGTGCTGACGTCGTTGGCGCGGCGCAGCGACTGGCGTTGCGCTTTGCGGAAGTCGGCCGTGGCGGCCGACTGATTGCCCATAGCGGAATAGATTTGACCGCGGAGGGCCAGTCCGGCATAGAGCGTGGGATATTGCGCCAACACGCGGTCAACGTCGGCCAAGGCTTCGCGATTGCGTTTCATGTCGTGGAGCAACACTGCGCGGTTGAAGCGCAGGCGCACGTCGCCGGGACAGAGTTCCACCAAGCGGTTGAAGTCGGCCAAGGCCTCAGCGTTGCGCTCGAGTTTGGTGTAGAGGATGGCGCGGTTGGTCAACACGCCCACGTTGCGTGGATCTGAGGCAAGGATATAGTCGAAGTCTTCCAGCGCACCGTCAACGTCGTCCATCTGATAGCGCAACACGCCGCGTATGCCGCGCAGATAGGTGCGCGTGGGCTGCAAGCGCATGGCTTGGTCGATGTCGAAGAGGGCCTGAGCTGGGTCGGCATTGCTCCCTTCCATGTTCAGGCGGGCGCGCATCACGTAGGCCGAGGCCAGATTGGGGTTGATTTCAATGGCGCGGGTGACGTCGCGCTCGGCGGCCACGGTGTCGCCGCGATTGAGCAGCAGCTGTGCGCGCCCCACGTATGCGGCGTCGTAGCCGGGATAATAGCGCATTATCTCGGTGTAGGCGCTATCGGCTTCGGCGTAGAGTTCGGCTTCTTCGAGAGCCAGGGCGCGATTGAAGAGCATCAGTTTGTTGTGAGGCTTCAGCTCAAGTGCCTTGGCATAGTCGGCGGCGGCCTCGACGCTGCGACCGGAGTTTTGCTTCACCACGGCACGAATCTCCCAGGCATCGGCCAAGAAGGGGTTGCGCTCCAAGGCTGCGGTTTCGTCGGCTTCGGCGCCGGCAAAGTCGTCGAGATAGAACTTTGCCAGGCCGCGCCACACGTAGGGTTTGGCGTAATAGGGTTGCGCATCAATCACCTGATTGAAATATTGGATGGCCAACACGTAGTCCTCATAGTAGATGGCATTGCGGCCGATGTCTATCACCTTGTCGGCACGGCTTTGAGCATACGTGCGCATGCCGCCGAAGCAGCACACGCACGCAATGATGAGGGTGATAATGTGAGAGATGCGAAGTTTCACGTCAACGGGGTCTATTGTTTTTGCTGAAGTTGGGTGGCAATGTCGTTGGCCACAACCACGGCCTTGGAGATATGGTCGCAGATATGGTCGGCGCCAACCAGAGCGTCAACTCCGGCATGGTGGAGGGTTTCGTTCACTTCGGGACGCACACCGGAGAGCACCACGTGGATGCCTTCGGCCTGCGACGACTTGATGAGCACTTCGAGGTTGTGGATGCCGGTGGAGTCGATGAAGGGCACCTTGCGCATGCGGATGATGCGAACAAGCGGGGTATCAACCATCGATTGGCGCATGAGTTCGTCAAACTTGGTGGCAACGCCGAAGAAGAATGGGCCGTCGATTTCGTAGACTTCCACTCCGGGGTGCACGTCGAGCACTTCGTGGGTGGTGACTTCGGTGCCGTCGGCGGTGTCAAGTTGGTTGGAATACATCTTGATTTCGGTGTTTTCCATGACGCGGCGCAGGAAGAGCACCACGGCCAGGAGCAGACCGATTTCAATGGCGATGGTGAGGTCGAAGATCACGGTGAGCAGGAAGGTGACAATCAGCACGGAGACGTCGCTCTTGGGCGAGTGGAAGATGCTCACCACGGTGCGCCAGCCGCTCATGTTGTAGGCCACGTTGACCAACACTGCTGCCAGGCAAGCCATGGGCACGAGGTTGATCAGGGGCATCAGCAGCAGATAGATCAGCAGCAAAACCACGGCGTGGATGATGCCGGCCACGGGGGTGCGGCCGCCGTTGGTGATGTTGGTCATGGTGCGGGC
>CAZJWM010000166.1:0-2073 GCA_964549975.1 uncultured Bacteroides sp.
ACATATACAAATATATCAATCAAAAAATTAGCAAAACCCAACTGTCAAACTACCGAGATTCCAAAAGACATTCAAGGCGTGTCGCTGCTGCCGCTGCTCAAGGGCGAACACCCCGCCGACTGGCGCGACGACCTCTACTACCACTATCACGAATACCCCGCCGAACACGCCGTGAAACGCCACTACGGCATCTTCGACGGCCGCTGGAAACTCATACACTACTACAACGACATCGACCAATGGGAACTCTTCGACCTAAAGACCGACCCCGAAGAGATGCACAACATCTATGGCCAACCCGGCACCGAAGAGGTGACGCGCCAAATGATGCAGCGTCTGAAAGCCGCTCAGGAGAAGTATGACGACCCCATCCGTGAGAAATATCCCATCAATTAAGAAATATTTAACGGCAAAACGCACCGCATATCATAAGAATTTGCTATCTTTGCCGAACATATCACATTTATTATCGACTAATTAACAACCCCAAAATATGGCAAAAGTTATTGGAGCAGTGGAGATTGACACCGTGCACTGCAAAGGCTGCAACCTTTGCGTGACGGCTTGTCCGTGCAGCGTCTTGGCGCTGCAGCCCCGCGAAGTTAACGACCGTGGCTATCACTTTGCCTATGCCGAAAACGCTGAAAAGTGTATCGGCTGTGCTGCGTGTGCCACCGTCTGCCCGGATGCTTGCATCGAAGTGTATCGCGTGGTGGCCTCTGACCAAACAAAAGCATAATCCCCCAAGACTATGGAAGAAGAAGTTCAATTGATGAAGGGTAACGAAGCGCTGGCCCACGCCGCAGTGCGCTACGGCACCGACGCCTACTTCGGTTACCCCATCACCCCTCAAAGCGAAGTGCTTGAAACCCTCGAAGCACTCATGCCGTGGGACACAACCGGCATGGTCGTACTCCAGGCCGAAAGCGAAGTTGCATCTATCAACATGGTCTACGGCGCCGCCTCCTGCGGCAAAGCCGTGATGACCTCGTCATCTTCGCCCGGCATCTCTCTGATGCAAGAGGGCATCAGCTATATCGCCGCCGGCGAACTCCCCACACTGATTGTCAACGTGATGCGCGGCGGCCCCGGCTTGGGCACCATCCAACCCTCGCAAGCCGACTACTATCAAGCCGTGAAAGGCGGCGGCCACGGCGACTATCACCTGATTGTGTTGGCCCCCGCGTCGGTTCAGGATATGGCCGACTTTGTGGGCCTCGGCTTTGACCTGGCTTTCAAATATCGCACCCCGGCAATGATTCTTGCCGACGGCGTGGTGGGCCAAATGATGGAAAAGGTGGTGTTGCCGCCGTTCCGTCCGCGTCGCACCAACGAAGAGATTGCCCGCCTCACCCCCTGGGCCGTCACCGGCAAACGCGGCCGCGCTCACCGCAACTTCGTCACAACCCTGGAGCTCGAGCCCCACGCCATGGAGCAAAACAACCTGCGCCTGCAACGCACCTACGCCGAAATCCAAGCCAACGAAACGCGCTTTGAAACCTATCACACCGACGACGCCGAACTGCTCATCGTGGCCTTCGGCTGCATGTCGCGCATAGGCCGCAAAGCCGTCGACGTGGCCCGCGCTCAAGGCATCAAAGTGGGCCTGCTCCGCCCCATCACCCTCTGGCCCTTCCCCTCACAAGCCATCGCCGACATCGCCCCCAAGATGAAAGGCATCCTCGTGGCCGAGCTCAACGCCGGCCAGATGGTCGACGACGTGCGCCTGGCAGCTGCCGGATGCGCCACCCCCGTGCGCCACTTCGGCCGCACCGGCGGCATCGTGCCCAACCCCCAAGAGGTGATTGACGCCCTTAACACAGAATTTCCCCAATCAGCCAAATGATGGAACAGAAAGATATCATCAACCCTGCCAATCGCGTCTACGCTCGTCCAAAGCTGCTGATTGACACCCACATGCACTATTGTCCCGGATGCTCCCACGGCGTGGTGCACAAACTCGTGGCAGAAGTTATCGAAGAACTCGGCATGGAAGACCTCGCCGTGGGCGTTGCCCCGGTGGGCTGCGCCGTCTTTGCCTACAACTATATCGACATCGACTGGATTGAAGCC
>CAZJWM010000167.1:0-2036 GCA_964549975.1 uncultured Bacteroides sp.
TTCACAACCTTGAACTCCATGGTCTTGCCCACGAAGATGTCGTAGTCGTGGATGGGCTTAACGTCGATTTGCGAGCCGGGCAGGAAGGCTTCCAGGCCGAAGGCGTCAACAATCATACCGCCTTTGGTGCGGCACTTAACGTAGCCCTTGATGATTTCATCGCTGTCCATTGCCTGCTTGATGCGGTCCCAAGCGCGAGCTGCGCGAGCCTTGCGGTGGCTCAGAATGAGCTGGCCTTTTTTGTCTTCTTGGTTTTCAATGAACACTTCCACTGTGTCGCCCACTTTCACGTCGGGGTTGTAGCGGAATTCGCTGACGGGGATGATGCCGTCGCTTTTGTAGCCGATGTTAACCACAGCTTCGCGCTTGTTCAGAGCGATGATGGTACCTTCGATTACTTGTTGATCTTTGATCTGACCCAGTGATTCGTCGTAGGTCTTAGTGAGTTCCTCGCGAGACTTTTCGCCACGGGTTTCACCGTTTTCAAAGGCCTCCCAATCGAAATCAGCAATGGGAGAGACGTTTAATTCGTTTGACATTAATTAGTTAGTTAATATAATAAAAGTTGATAACACACGATGATTGCGGCCCGCAATGGGCTTTAATCGCCGCAAAGTTACCACTTTTTTTACTAATCCACAAGTTTTTACAACAAAAAAATGCGCCCCACGCTTCTCCCGAAGCATGGAGCGCCCTATCTTTAAATGCTAAATGTACATTCACATGTGTTGGAAGCCTTGAGCTCGCAGAGGGAGCTCTTCACCGCTGCGGCCAACGAGCATGGTGCCGTCGCCGGGCTTGGTGATGTGGCCTATGAGTTTGACGCCTTTCATTTGCTGAATGGCGTCGTGGGCCGTCAGGGGCACGGTGAAGAGCAGTTCATAGTCCTCGCCGCCGTTGAGTGCGGCGGTGACGAGGTTCATGTTGAGCTCTTCGGCCATAACGGCTGTCTGGTAGTCGATGGGGATGCGGTCTTCGTAGACGCGACATCCGCAATCGCTCTCCTTGCAGATGTGGAGCAACTCGGAGGAGAGGCCGTCGCTGACGTCGATCATCGAGGTGGGCACGATGCCGGCCTTGGCCAGTTCGGCCACGATGTCGCGGCGCGCTTCGGGCTTGAGTTGGCGTTCGATGATATATTCTTTACCGGCAAAGTCGGGTTGGAAATCTTTGACGCCCTTCGAGGCCACCTTTTCTCGCTCAAGGAGTTGCAGACCCATGTAGGCGGCACCGAGGTCGCCGCTCACACAAATCAGGTCGGTGGGTTTGGCGCCTGAGCGCAGCACCACCTTGTCGGCCGGAGCATCGCCGATGCAGGTGATGGAGATGACCAGGCCGGAGTGCGACGAGGTGGTGTCGCCGCCCACGAGGTCAACGCCGTAGACTTCACAGGCCAAGCGAATTCCGGCATAGAGCGCTTCGATGTGTTCCACGGTGAAGCGCTTGCTGATGCCCAGCGACACCACAATCTGACGCGGGGTGCCGTTCATCGCGTAGATGTCGGAGAAGTTGACCACGGCGCTCTTGTAGCCGAGGTGTTTCAGCGGCACGTAGGTCAAGTCGAAGTGCACACCCTCCAGGAGCATGTCGGTGGTGACCAACACGCGCGTGGTGGAGTCGGCATCATATTGCATCACGGCGGCGTCGTCGCCAACGGCCTTGATGGTGGAGTCGTTGAAATGGGGCAAATTTTCGGTGAGCCGGGCAATCAAGCCAAACTCGCCGTATTGCGAGATTTCTGTTTCTGCCATAGGGATAAACTGAGGCGATTATGAACGCTTAACCATTTCGGTGATGATGGAGGTCATCACGGGTTCGGCAGTCTGAGCGGCCTGCTGCACCTCTTCGTGGCTCGGGGGCACGTCGATGTCTTTGCCGCCGAGGTCGGTGATGACGCTCACGCCAAACACGCGCATGCCGGCATGGTTGGCCACGATGACTTCGGGCACGGTGCTCATGCCCACGGCGTCGCCGCCCATCACGCGATAGCATTCATATTCTGCGGGGGTTTCAAAGTTGGGACCTTGCAGGCCAAC
>CAZJWM010000168.1:0-1945 GCA_964549975.1 uncultured Bacteroides sp.
CCCGAAGGCTCGCTGCTCGACGCGCTGGTGAGCCAGTTGCCCGGCGTCACGCTGAGCAGCAACGGGCAGATTCGCGTTAACGGCGAGTATATCAGCTCGTTGCTCGTAGACGGAAAGGACTTTTTCAAGGGCGACCCCACGGTGGCGCTCAACAACCTGCCGGCCTACATTGTGAAAAAAATTCAGGTCTATCGTTTCGACGAAATGGAGCGCAAACGTGAGCTCTCGCAAAACGAGCGCGACGACCTTCCGCTGGTGATGGACGTCAGACTGAAACCGCAATATCAGAAGGGATTAATCGGCAATGTTGCAGCCGGTTACGGCACGTCGGGCCGCTACGTGGGCCGCGGATTTCTGATGGAATACACGCGCAACGGCCGCATTGCAGCCTATGGCCAAACCAACAACATCAACAGCGAGGCCGCAGGCCCAGCCTCGTCGTCGGGCGCCGACTGGAATGAGTCGATAGACCGCACCGGCAGCCGCCGCATCACCAAAACGGGCCTTGATTTTCAATGGAAAGCCACCCGCCTGCTGCGCCACGACTTCCCCTATGAGTCAGACTTCAAAATCAGCGGCAACGCCACGTATCAACACAATCGCACACGGCTCATCACACGCTCTGCCTCCGACCTGTTTTTGCCCGAGGCCACGTGCTATGGGCGCGCCGACAACAATCAGCTCGGCAGCAGCGACAAGGTCAACAGCGCCTTCAATTTCGCTTTGGGCTCAATTCCGCTATCCTCCAAAAGCACCATCTCCGGATATATCCACTCCGGATTTATATTTGACCACGCCGACAATCGCTCATCCTCGCGCTCGGCGCAGTTTGCCGCCGACCCCGAAGGCCGCTCAATCAACTCCGTGCTCGACTCGATATATGGCAACGTGCGCAGCGCCTACGGCACCGGTCATCAGGTGGTATATTTCGATGAATCAGCCACTTCTGGCTACTCGCGCAACTATTTCGCATATGTCGATGCCAACCTTCCGATTAATAGCGACATTAACAAAAGTCATATGGAGCATGTGGCATACAATCTCTACCTCTATTGGAACTTCTACAACCGAAATTCTTATTTGCGCAACAGTCAGGCCGTTACCTATCCCGACGAGGCAGATGACTTCGAGCTGGGACAATATCGTAGGAATTTTTCCAACAGTTGGCAAATTGCTCCGTCAATCAAGCAGAGCATTCCGCTGCCCGGCACGAGTTTTCTTAGGTTCACCGAAGGCTACAAACACGAAAAGTCGCATGGTCGCCGCCGCGTCTACACCCTCGACAATCCGTTTGGCTCGCTCGAAGCCGCCGAGCGCGACGTCAACAACTCATATAACTCCGACTTGGTCACCGACAAATATTTCGTGAAGGTCGCCTTCGATTGGCACACCTATCGCAACACCACATTCTCGCTGCAACTCGATGCCTCGGCCAACAACGACCACTTGATATACCATCGCGGAACCATCGACGCTGACGTCAGCCGTCTGCGCTGGCTGTTTGAACCGTCGTTCACCGGTCGCCACCGCGTCACCACCGCCACCACGCGCCACGACCTGCGCTGGAACGCCACGTTGCGCCCCTCGTTGCCCGAGATGACCACGCTGTTGGCCACCACCGACAACACCAACCCGCTGGCCATCTACCTTGGCAACCCGGATTTGAAAACCGCCTCGACACTCAACGTGGGCGTCTCCTATGAGCGCACCCCCGCATCCTCGCGCTTCATCACCAAACTCTCGCTGGGACACGACTACTATTGGAACCGCCGCTCAACGCATCGCTCCTACAACTCCACCACGGGCGTGAGCACATATAAGCCCGTGAACGTCAGCGGTGCCTATGACCTGCGCGGCGCTCTGGACATCACTGCCCAACTCGACGAGGATAATCGCCTGTGGCTCACCTCCACCACGTCGGCCACCTACGAGCACATCCCCGACT
>CAZJWM010000169.1:0-1852 GCA_964549975.1 uncultured Bacteroides sp.
TGGTTGACCCGCTGCCTGACGATGCCCCTCTGTTTGTAAAGCAATACTATGCCTATTATAAAACACCGCGTGGTTTCCATCCTCGCTCCGGCAACTCAACAGATGGTTGGAACGTGACATCATCGTTGCCGTTCATCAACTTTCCGTTGCTGAGCCGTGCCGATGAGATCCGTAATGCGGTGATGATTGTTCATGGTGAAATAGCTCATTCACGCTACTTTGGCGAAGACGCATTCAAAAAGCTGAAAGGCGATAATAAGAAGTTGGTGATTGTGCCGGGCGCAAATCACTGCGATCTCTACGACAATCTAGAGAAGATACCATTTGACACGATCACCGAGTTCTTCAACACCTTCTTGAAATGACAACACAAGAGTTTATCGAAATTTTTGCATACATCGATTGTTGAGATTGGAAATAATGTTGTAAATTTGTGGTATGAACGATTTAACAATATCAAGTGTTGAACGACTTTTAGACGAACATGGCGACGAGCTCAAAGGCAAGAAATGGAAGTTGGTAAGTCGCAAGGAGATAAGGAGATGATTATCATCGGCAGCGGACAATATAACTGGGACGTCATTAAGCTTCGGGAATATCCCGAGGGCTTTGTGCCGGGCCGACGCAATGCCTTCACCGAGCGAATTTTGACCGAGGAGGCCGGCGGCACGTGCGGCAACGTGATGTGTATGTTGGCGCATCTCGGATGGACTGCCATGCCGCAAGTGAAGCTCTGCGAGGAGGGCCGTAAGTTGGCGCAATCGCTGGAGCAATATGGTTGCGACACTCGCTACGTCAGCATCGTCGCCGGAGGCGGTTTCTCGGGTATGGAATGTACCCACCGCCGTAACCGCACCACCGGTGAGCATGAGCTTGGACTACATGGATTTGGTCCCAACGGCAGCCGATTTAGACGAATTACTGAGCTGCGAGCGCGGGATGAGGTGCCGATGTTTCTCGGCTGTTTGGCAGAAATACCCAACGTTTATTTCTTCGACCACGGCGAGGCAGGACCGCGAATGATTGCGCAAGAGCTACGCAAACGTGGTGCGCTGATTTTCTATGAGTGCGAAAACAGCACGGATTGGCGGAAGTTCATCAAATCGGTTGAAGTGGCGGATGTTGTGAAATTCTCCGATGAGAATGTTGCGGAGCTGTCATTCGTTGACGACTATCCCGACAAACTGTTTATCCAGACGCAAGGCGGCAAGGGTATGCAGTTTAAGCTCCGTGGCGGCGATTGGATTCATGTGCCGGCGGTTCCGGTTAGCGATGTGGTTGATTGGGAAGGATGCGGCGATACAACCACAGCGGTCTTTCTCAATGAGCTTGCCAAAATCGGATTGCCAAAGGTGGCGTCACTCACTGAACAGCAGGTCGTCGCCGCACTTTGCGAGGCGGCTCGAATGGCTGCCAAGTGTACACAATATTATGGTTCAAAAGGTTGGCTGAAAGATGAGTAAACTAAGTATTGCCGACTTCATCAGGGAGAACTACCCGGAATATTGGGGCGTTCAAACTTATCCCGCTGCTGAGTGCGTGTCGTTCCACAAGGTGGCGGATGAATGGGGCTTGCTGTGCAATTTCGCTCATACGCCAATCACCATCGAGGGCGTCACGTTTAAGAGCGCCGAGCAGCTCTATCAAATGATGAAGTTCCCCTACCCTGATATTATCCAACGAATTTGGGCGGGCATCACGAATAACGGCAAAGTTTGCCACGAAATCAAGCGAACGGTCAAGAGCTACGAAGCGGAATACCGTCGCGAGGATTGGCCCGGCATCTTGGTTGATGCAATGAAGTTTGTGCTGGTGCAGAAATATCGACAATGCCCTGAGTTTGCAGCGATGC
>CAZJWM010000170.1:0-1850 GCA_964549975.1 uncultured Bacteroides sp.
GGAGCGCGGAAGATGCTCTTATACCATCCGCGCAGAGCCACGGGGCCGAGATTGTAGGAGAGGGAGATGGCCGGGGTGAGTTTGCTCAACGGCCGCGCGGCGCCAACGGTGTAGGCGGTGAAGTCGCGATAGTGTTGATAGAGCAGCGATCCGGCCACGCTCAGTCGGCGATAGTTGGCCTGCAGGGCCACCACGCCCTTTTGGTCGGCGCGGCGCACGGGGTGAAACTGCTTCAAGTCGGCATTAAGCCACGACATGCGGGCATCGTAGCTGAGGTTGACCCAGAGCCAGCGCAACGGAGCGTAGGTGTAGGCCGCCGAGGCGTAGGCGTCGTTGGTGCGATAGTGGTTGTTCACACGGGCCGTATTCTGATTTTCGGGATAGTCGGTGGAATAGCGGAGATATTCGTTGGAATATTTGAGGTTGAATTTCACGCTGTGGCGCGGCGAAAACTTCTTCTGATAGGAGGCTTGCACAAAGAGGTCGCGGTCCCATTCGCGGCCCACGTCGGTATAACGGTCGGAGAGGCGGCGCACTATGCCGCCGGGGCAGCCGCGTTGCGAGGCATAATAATAGAGGTGGGATGCAAAGCCGCCCTTGAAGAGCGCGGCCTCCACGCGGCCATATTCGATGTCGGAATTGGTGCGCCGACCCACGGTGTCTTCATATTCCGAATGATAGCGAAAACGATAGTCGCCGCGCGAATTCAGGTATTCGCCGTCGACGAAACCGCTCCACCCCTTGCGGGCAAACTGCAAATTCACTCGTCCGCTATAGGTTGAGAACGAGGCCCAACGCACTGTGGCCGAAAGAGAGTCGGCCGTGGGGCGTCGAGTGCGCAGATAGACGGTGGCGCCGGAGGCATATTCCGAAGCCGACTGGCAGGTTTCGAGTTTATTGGCATTGTAGAGCGACACCGACTCCAAGGTCGACAGCGAGAACTTGCCCAAGTCCACGGTGCCGTTCTGGGCATTGGTGATGCGGATGCCGTCGATATACACGCCCACGTGTTGCGCGCCCAGCGAACGCACATTCAGGGTCTTCACACCCCCCAATCCACCATAATCTTTAATCTGAACGCCGGCAAAATATTTCAGCGCATCTGCAATCGACGTGGTTGAGAGCGACTGCAACTCCGCGCCCTGAAGCTTCTGCACGGTGGCAATGATCGGCACCTTGGCCGTGACAGCCACCTCGCGCAGAGTGAGCACGCTGTCGGCCGTCTGCTCCTCGGCAGCAAAAGCCCCGAGCCCACACAGCAGTGCGAGCCCCGCAACAATAGATTTCAAACGCTCGTAGAAGCGCAAACTGAGCATAGCCGTATGCCGAACAGACAGAATTTAGCATCGCAACGCCAAAACCTCGGGCGCCTTCACGCGAAATTAATAATATCGGCAGGTCTTCTGACTCATCTCACCCCACGCGGCCGCCTTCCCAACCTTTGCACTCCAGCGCAGTCAGTGGCATCGTGGCCCATGGACAACAGAGATTCACAGCAGCGAGGACTGTTCGAGATTCTCACTCGATTCCCTTTTCATTGCTTGCGCAAACCGACGTGTTTCTTTCCCACAAAGTTACGCAAAAAATTCCGAACCCCCAACCCCTCCGGAGCAGACATTTGTCGGAAGTTGCTTTTTGATTGCTTACTACAAACAAAAACATGGCTGACAATCAAGCGATTATCAGCCATGTCAAGTACCCGGACTCGGGCTCGAACCGAGATGGGTCGCCCCACTGGTGTTTGAGACCAGCGCGTCTACCGATTCCGCCATCCGGGCGATGGTTTTATGGCTGCAAAGTTACGCAAAAGTTTTCAATTGTGCAACGCTTTCACAGCCGAAAATTCCCTT
>CAZJWM010000171.1:0-1831 GCA_964549975.1 uncultured Bacteroides sp.
ATGGCTACATCGACGACGTCATCGAGCCGCGCAACACACGTTTCCGCATCATCCGTGCCCTGCAACAGCTGGCCACCAAAAAGGTGCAAAACCCCGCCAAAAAGCACGGCAACATTCCTCTGTAACCCCCTTTCAGCCATAAGCGTATATGACCAATTTCAAACGTCTAACCCTACTGGCCGTCACCGCGTTGCTCGCCTCCTCAGCCGCCTTTGCCCAAGGCCGCAAAGCCGTGCGCATCAACGAGGTGATGGTGGAGAACATCGACAACGCCGTCGACGACTACGGCTGCCGAGTGGGGTGGATTGAACTCTTCAACGGCAACTTTGCCGCTCAAGACATCCGCGGCATGTATCTCACCAACGATGCTGCCAACCCCAAGCTCTACCCCATTCCGCTGGGCGACAGCAAGACCATCATCCCGCGCCGCGAGCACGTGGTCTTCTGGGCCGACAGCGAGCCCACCCGTGGCACGTTTCACGCCTCGTTTACCCTCACCCCCGGTCAAGACAACACCATCTACCTCTTTGACGCCGACGGCATCACGATGGTAGACAGCGTGGTGGTGCCCGCCTCGCTCCCCGCCAACGTGAGCTATGCCCGCACCACCGACGGGGCCGACACCTGGGAGGTGCGCGACGGCTCCACATCGGAGCTCTACGTGACCCCCGGCAGCGCCAACCGCATCAAAGATGCCAACAACAAGGTGGAACGCTTCGCCAAAGAAGACCCCCACGGCTTCGGCCTCTCACTGGTGGCCATGGGCATCGTGTTCTGCGCCCTGCTGGTGCTCTGCCTCTGCTTCCTGGTGATCAGCCGCATCGGCGCCGACATCCAGCGCAGCCGCAAACGTGAAGCCCAAGGCATCACCAACCCGGCCCCCGACGCTCCGCGCACCCATCTCGACAACGGCGAAGAAATCGCCGCCATCGCCATGGCCCTGCACCAGCATCTCAACGCCCACGACAACGAGAGCACCATCCTCACCATCAACAAAGTGAAACGCGCCTACTCGCCCTGGAGCTCCAAAATCTACTCCCTGCGTGAAACCCCGCGCCGCTAAACTCACCGATTTTTTTACTCTAAAGATCCTACCCTAAAATGGCTAAAACCAAAGAATATAAATATCGCATCAACGGCAACCTCTACACCGTTGGCGTGGGCGACATCGACAACAACGTGGCCACAGTCACCGTCAATGGCACCGCCTACCAAGTGGAGCTCCCCGAGCAACACAAATCAACCGTGGCTGCCGTGCAGGCTCCACGTCCCGCCGCTGCGCCCCGCACTGAGTCCGGCGCCAAAGTCATCGCCGCTGCTCCCGCTGCCGCCGGTGGCGTCCAAATCAAGGCTCCCCTGCCCGGCACGGTGCTCTCCATCCCCGTGAAAGTGGGCGACGCCGTCAAGGCCGCCGACACCGTGCTCGTGCTCGAAGCAATGAAGATGGAAAATGCCATCCATGCCGGCCGCGACGGCCGCGTGGCCTCTATCAACGTTAACACCGGCGACGCTGTGCTCGAAGGCAACGTGCTCATCACTCTTGAGTAATCAACTATGGAATTTATTGCAAATAATCTCCAGCAATTCTGGCACCTCACCGGCTTCTACAACGCCTCGGTGGGCAACTTCGTGATGCTCGCCGTGGGTCTGTTCTTCATCTGGCTCGCCATCAAGAAGAACTTCGAGCCGATGCTGCTGGTGCCCATCGGCTTCGGCATGCTCATCGGCAACGTGCCCTTCAACACGTCGGCCGGTCTGGAAGTGGGCATCTACGAGGAGGGCTCCGTGCTCAACATCCTCTACAACGGCGTCTCCGCCGGTTGGTATCCCC
>CAZJWM010000172.1:0-1787 GCA_964549975.1 uncultured Bacteroides sp.
ACCTAATCGCATTTCTCTAACAAACACCCCAATGCCATGACATTTAGGCAATTAACCCTCGCTCTGTGTGCGGTCCTGTCGATCTCGGCCGTGCAAGCTGCCGACACGTTCGTTAACCTCACCCCCACGCCGAAGGAGATGACCGTCGGCACAGGAGAGTTGACTCTTCCGGCAGAAATCATCATCTCCCAATCCGGGCTGACTTCCGACATGACGGCGGAAATCACCAAGTTTGCCACCGCGCTCCACCAAGCCACCGGCATCACAGCCACTCAAGGCTCCGAATCGGGACTAATCAACGTGACCCGCAATTCGGATCTGGCCGATGAGGGCTACAACCTCACCATCACCGCCGACGGCGTGCAAATCGAAGCCGCCACTTCGGCCGGTCTCTACTACGCATTCCAAACCATCAAGAAAATCATGCCCGCCAACGTCATGGCCGGTGTGATGGTGGAAGGCACCTACACGCTGCCGCAAGTCACCATCAAGGACGAACCGCGCTACGTGCATCGTGGCTACGAACTCGACTGCGCCCGCCACTTCTTCGACGTGGCTGAAGTGAAGCGTATGCTCGACGTGATGAGCTACTACAAGATGAACCGCCTGCACTGGCACCTGACCGACGACCAAGGCTGGCGCATCGAAGTGCCCAAATATCCCAAGCTCACCGGCGTGGCTGCCACAGCCCCCAACGCCTATTGGTGGGACTTTGAAAATGGCTACGAATATTACCTCAACGAGCCTTATGGCCCTTACTACTACTCGGTTGACGACATGAAGGAAGTGGTGGCTTATGCTGCCGAACGCCACATTGAGGTCATCCCCGAAGTGGATATGCCCGGCCACATGCAGGGCGCCATCGCCGCCTATCCGGAATTCAGCTGCAACCCCGGCGGAGCTCACACCGTGCGCTACTGGCCCGGCGTGTCGACCGACATTCTCGACGTGAGCAATCCCGCCGTGGTGCAATTCTGCAAGGACGTGATGGACCAGCTCATTGAAATCTTCCCCTACGAATATATCCACATCGGCGGCGACGAATGTCCCGTCACCGCATGGACCAACTCTGCCTCTTGCCAAGAGATGAAATCGCGCCTCGGCTTGAAGAGCGACCGCGCTCTGCAATCGTGGCTCACCAAGGAGCTTGCCGACTACGTGAAGCCCCAAGGTCGCCGACTCATCTGCTGGAACGAAGTGCTCACAGCCGACGATGCCGACAAGGACATGGTGAAGGACGCCGACATCATGATCTACGACTGGCTGGGCGGCACCAGCGCCACCGGTCCCAGCTATCAGGCTGCCCAACTGGGTCTGCGCTCGGTTTGGTGCTCAACCTATCACTATTATATCGACTACTCGCAATGGAGCGGTTCATCCGAGCCTAAGTCTATGTCGGGTCCCATCACCCTGCAAACCATCTACAACGTTCAGCCCTCCACCACCTCTGACCCCGCTCTGCTCCCCTACTACTATGGTGTGCAGTGCAACCTTTGGACTGAATACGTCTGCGAACCCGCCCACGTGGAATATAACTCACTGCCCCGCATGATTGCCGTGGCTGAAACCGGTTGGAGCCCCCAAAGCAAAAAGGACTTCACCGACTTCCTGAAGCGCTTCAATGCCGACACCAAGCTGCTCGACCTGGGCAACTACACCTATGGCAAGCACTACGTTGACAATGCCGACGAGCCCGCCGACATTGTTTATCCCACCGCAGGCAAATATTATCGCCTGGTGACCAAAGCCAGCGCCGATGCCAACCGCAAAGACCGCTGCATTGAGCT
>CAZJWM010000173.1:0-1770 GCA_964549975.1 uncultured Bacteroides sp.
ACCTCTTTTGTTTTGGGGGAGGTCAACTCCCACGATTCTTACTGCCATATTGTTTTTATCAAAAAATTTTGTGCAAAGGTACGAAATTTTTTTTAGATGCTCAGCATCGCGAGCGAAAAATCGCACGCGCTGTCAGCGTCTTACCCCTGACGAAGTTTGTACTTGGGATTTTTTTTGTTAATCACATAAAGGCGACCTTTGCGACGCACGATTTTGCTGTCGGCGGTGCGCTTCTTAACGGATGCTCTTACTTTCATAATGGGAGGTAATGAGTTTTGAGTGTTGGGGTTGAAAAAAAATTGTTGTTTATTTGTAGCGGAAGGCTATGCGGCCTTTCGTTAGGTCGTAGGGGGTCATCTCTACGCGCACTTTGTCGCCGGGGAGGATGCGGATGTAGTGCATGCGCATCTTGCCGGAGATGTGTGCTATGATTTCGTGGCCGTTCTCCAGTTCAACGCGAAATTGGGCGTTGGAGAGGGCTTCCACGATGGTGCCGTCGAATTCGATTGCAGATTGTTTTGCCATTTTGAGGATTTGATCCGGGGAGGGGTTGGGTTTAGAGAGTTAGATGAAACGTTCGCCGAGCTCTTGCTGAATGTAGTCGAAGGTGGTCAACACGCGGGTTTCGCCGTGGAGGATGGCCAGGGTGTGCTCAAAGTGAGCCGAGGGCTGGCGGTCTTTGGTGCGACACTGCCAGCCGTCGCGTTCGATCACAATGTTGCGAGAGCCCAGATTTATCATTGGCTCGATGCAGATGCACATGCCGCTCTTGAGGATGGGGCCGGTGCCGGGGCGCCCGTAGTTGGGCACTTCGGGCGATTCGTGCATTTTGCGGCCGATGCCGTGGCCACACATTTCGCGCACCACGCTGTAGCCGCGTTGCTCGCAGAAGCGCTGGATGGCGTTGCTGACGGAGCCTATGCGGGTGCCCTCTTTGGCTGCTTCGATGCCCACGGCCAGGGAGGCCTTGGTGTCGCGCAGCAGCTGCAGGGTGCGGGGAGCCACGTCGCCTACGGCGAAGGTGTAGCACATGTCGGCGCAGAAGCCGTTGAGTTCAACCACGGTGTCGGTGCCGACGATGTCGCCGTCGCGAAGCACGTAGTTGCTCGGGAATCCGTGGACCACCGTTTCATTGACTTCGAAACACACCGAACCGGGAAAGCCTTCGTAGCCCAGACATGCGGGGCGACCGCCATGGTCGCGCATGAATTCGCGGGCTATGGCGTCGAGCTTCAGGGTAGTCACACCCGGAGCCACCCACTTGGCCAATTCGCCAAGTGTGCGGCTCAAAAGTGTGGCTGCGTCTTGCATGAGGGCTATTTCCTCAGGAGTCTTCAGATAAATCATCCTAACTCTATAAATGCAATAATCAAGTTCAAAGTGGGGTTAATCAATAAGCGGAACCGGTGGTGCGGCCTTTGATTTTGCCTTCTTTCATCAGGCCATCGTAGTGGTGCATCATCAGGTGTGACTCAACTTGGGTGAGGGTGTCCAGCACCACGCCCACGAGAATCAGCAGCGAGGTGCCGCCAAAGAACTGGGCGAAGTTGTGGCTCACGCCAAAGAGGCGGGCAAAAGCGGGCAGGATGGCCACGATGCCCAGGAACAGCGAGCCGGGAAGGGTGATGCGGCTCATGATGCTGTCGAGGTAGTCTGAGGTCTTCTTGCCGGGCTTAACGCCGGGGATGAAGCCATTGTTGCGCTTCATGTCTTCTGCCATCTGAGTGGGGCGCACGGTGATGGCGGTGTAGAAGTAGGTGAAGGCAACGA
>CAZJWM010000174.1:0-1760 GCA_964549975.1 uncultured Bacteroides sp.
TCGTTGCCTTCACCTACTTCTACACCGCCATCACCGTGCGCCCCACTCAGATGGCCGAAGACATGAAGCGCAACAACGGATTCATTCCCGGTATCAAGCCCGGCAAAAAGACCGCCGATTATCTGGATTCCATCATGAGCCGCATCACCCTGCCCGGTTCAATCTTCCTTGGCATCGTGGCAATCCTGCCCGCGTTTGCTCGAGTGTTTGGCGTGAGCCAAAACTTCGCCCAATTCTTTGGCGGCACATCGCTGCTGATTTTGGTGGGCGTGGTGCTCGACACCCTCACTCAAGTTGAGTCGCACCTGATGATGCACCACTATGATGGACTGATGAAAGAAGGTAAAATCAAAGGCCGCACCACAGGTAGCGCCTACTGATTTCCGATAGCACGCAACTCTTGTAAAAGAAACAAACTCTAAATTTCACGGATGATATATCTGAAAACAGCCGAAGAAATTCTCCTCATGCAAGAGGCAGCCACACTGGTTAGCCGCACACTTGGCGAAATCGCCAAGTGGGTGGCTCCCGGGGTGACTACTCTTAAAATCGACACCATAGCTCGCGAATTTATTCAAGACAACGGCGGGCGCCCTGCCTGCTTGGGCTACGGCGGATTTCCCGGAACGGTGTGCATGGAGGTGAACGAAACGGTGGTTCACGGCTTCCCGAGCAACTACACCCTGCGCGATGGCGACATCATCGGCACCGACACGGTGGTGGAGCTCAACGGCTACAACGGCGATATGTGTTACACATTCCCGGTGGGCGAGGGGGTTGACCCCAAGGTGATGCAGCTGCTGCGCGACACCAAAGAGTCGCTCAACGTGGGCATCGCAGCCGCCAAGGAAGGCGCCAGAATTGGCGACGTGAGCAATGCCATTCAGACATTCTGCGAAAAGCGTGGCTATGGAGTGGTTCGCGAAATGTGTGGTCACGGCATCGGCAAGAAGATGCACGAAAGCCCCGAAGTGCCTAACTTCGGACGTCGCGGCATTGGCCCCGTGCTCAAAGCCGGAATGTGCATCTGCATCGAACCGATGATTAACCTTGGCTCCAAAAACGTGGTTATTGAGCGCGACGGCTGGACCTGCCGCACCAAGGACCGCAAACCCTCGGCACACTATGAGCACACCCTTGCCATCCTGCATGGCGAAACTCGAGTGCTCACCACCTTCGACTATGTGAAGGAAGTGCTTGGCGACCGCTTTATTTAATTTCTTTTACAACACCCCAAAAAACTAAACGAACTCAGAGCGCATGGCTAAACAAGCAGCAATTGAACTCGACGGCACCATTGTGGAAGCATTGAGCAATGCAATGTTTCGCGTGGAACTGGAGAGCGGACACGAAATCACCGCCCACATCTCCGGCAAAATGCGTATGCACTACATCAAAATTCTTCCCGGCGACAAAGTTAGAGTGGAAATGAGTCCCTACGACCTCACCAAGGGTCGCATCGCCTTCCGCTACAAATAACCCCGCTATGGAGCTGCAAAGCACTGCAACTCACCAAATTACTCTACACAATAACCCATCCCACTAACACTTCTATGAAAGTAAAAGCATCTGTTAAGAAGCGCACCGCCGACAGCAAGATCGTGCGTCGCAAGGGTCGCCTCTACGTAATCAACAAGAAAAATCCCAAGTACAAACTGCGTCAGGGATAAAATTTTTTTTGTATCTTTGCAAAAATTTTTTCAACAAACAATATGGCAGTAAGAATCGTGGGAGTTGACCTCCCCCAAAACAAAAGAGGT
>CAZJWM010000175.1:0-1745 GCA_964549975.1 uncultured Bacteroides sp.
CGAGTGGTTAGGCACCGGTCTGCAAAACCGTTTACAGCAGTTCGATTCTGCTAGGGACCTCCACCAAAACCCGCTCTACCACTAACTGACAGTGTGTGCAGCGGGTTTCGTTTTTTTTACTTTTCAACTCACTTCACTGAATCCAAACCGCCCCCAACTCATGAAACCCTCAATTCCCAAGGGCACTCGCGACTTCTCACCCGTGGAGATGGCCCGCCGCAACTATATCTTCGACACCATTCGCTCGGTGTTTAACCTCTTTGGCTACCAGCCCATCGAGACTCCCGCCATGGAAAATCTCTCCACCCTCATGGGCAAATATGGCGAAGAAGGCGACAAACTCCTCTTCAAAATTCTCAACTCCGGCGATTTTCTGCGCGACGTAGACCGCCAACTCATTGAAGACGGCAACCTGCCGCGCCTCACCAATCAGCTCTGCGAAAAAGGTCTGCGCTACGACCTGACCGTCCCCTTTGCGCGCTTCGTGGTGCAACACCGCAACGACCTGCAGATGCCCTTCAAGCGCTATCAGATTCAACCCGTGTGGCGCGCCGACCGTCCGCAAAAAGGCCGCTATCGCGAATTCTATCAGTGTGACGCCGACGTGGTGGGTACCGACTCCCTGCTCAACGAAGTGGAGCTGCTCCAACTCATCGACACCGTCTTCACCCGCCTGGGCATCCGCGTGACCATCAAGCTCAACAACCGCAAAATTTTGGCCGGACTGGCCGAACTCATCGGTGCCCCCGAGCGCCTCGTGGACATCACCGTGGCCATCGACAAACTCGACAAAATCGGTGCCGACGGCGTCAACGCCGAACTCGCCGAACGCGGCCTCTCCGCCGAAGCCATCAACGCCCTGGCTCCCCTGTTGGCCATCGACGGCACTCCCAACGAACGCCTCGCCAAACTCGCCCAACTGCTTGCCTCATCGGAAGTCGGCTCAAAGGGCGTGGAAGAACTCACATTCATCGTTGAGCAAGTGCAACAGCTTGGTCTGGCCGCCGAACTCGAACTCGACGTGGCTCTGGCTCGCGGCTTGAACTACTACACCGGTGCCATCATCGAAGTGAAGGCTCGCGACGTGGCCATCGGCAGTATCACCGGCGGCGGTCGCTACGACAACCTCACCGGCGTGTTTGGCATGCCCGGCCTCAGCGGCGTGGGCATCTCCTTCGGTGCCGACCGTATATATGATGTGCTCAACGCCCTCGACCTCTATCCCGCGTCGCTGCTGAGCTCATCCACCGTCATATTCCTCAACATGGGTCAGGCAGAAGCTGCCGCCTCCATGCGCATCATCAAAGAGCTCCGTCAAGCCGGCATCTCCGCCGAAATCTACCCCGACGCCGCCAAGATGAAAAAGCAGATGAGCTATGCCGACTCTCGCGCCATCCCCTACGTGGCCATCGTGGGCGAAAGCGAAATGGCTTCCGGCCAACTCACCCTCAAGGATATGCGCCAAGGCACTCAGCAGACTCTCACCCCGGCCGAGGCTATCGCCCTCCTCAAAGCCTAACGTCAGCGAGCGCTATGACCCTACAAGAAATCAAACAGCAATTTTTCGCCCTGCGCAATGGTGCGCTGGGCGATTTGCTTCGTAAGCAGACGGCCGACCCCCATCGCGTGATCTTCGGCCTGAATCTTCTCCAACTCAAAGAAGTGGCCCAAGCCGTTGGCAAAGACGGCGACTTGGCCCGCCAACTCTGGGCCAACGCAGACTGCCGCGAGTCGCGCCTGCTGGC
>CAZJWM010000176.1:0-1729 GCA_964549975.1 uncultured Bacteroides sp.
ACGAGAGCTCGCTGCGCTATGAGGCCATGGTGATTCCCGGCTTGGACAGCGAACGTTTTGGCAACCAAACGTGGATTGCCGACGGCTCCGCCTCCCCCTATGAATTCAAGATTGGCAACGCAGTGGCCGGAGCGGCCCGTGTGGACTTCACCCCAACGAGAGGCATTCGCCTGTCGCTGAGCGGCTACGTGGGCAACTCCTTCACCAACACCCTGCGCGAAACCTCCAACGGCAAAAACGACGGTGTGAAAGGCACCGTGAGCATCGGCGCATTCGACTTTGCCGTGGAGCGCGGCAACCTGATTGTGCGCGGCTTTGCCGACTATGGCCACCTGAGCAACTCGGCCCACATTTCGCAATTCAACCGCCAGATGCCCAACGCCTCGCCGTCGCCTCGCCAATACGTGGCCTCCGACGTCTACGCTCTTGGCCTCGAAGCCGGCTACAACGTGTTTGGCCACAGCAAGAAACTCACCGCCGACGGCCAAAAGCTCTACGTGTTTGGCCGATATGACAACTACGACTCCATGTGGAAAATGGAGTCGGGCACGCCAAATGGATGGTGCGGCCGCCAGCGCGTGGCCGTGGGCCTCAACTACTATCCCATCAAGCAGATTGTGGTGAAAGGCGAATACTCCATCGGCCTGCTTTCCAAGCCCTACAACAACGAACCGGCCGTCTCCGTTGGCGTGGCTTACGCCGGATTTTTCCTCTAACTTTTGAATAACGTTTAAGTACAAAAAATATTTGGTTAAGTTTATGTGTATTAATTTTAAATCATGTTTCTCAGCCCTTCTGGCCATGTCGCTGGCCGTAGTGGCTACCTCATGCTCCGATTCAGACGATCCGAGCAACGATCCGAGCAACGACGAGAACCTCTCCACCAAGGAGACTGCCTTGAAAGCCGCCGTTGAGCCATTTGTAGACGTGACCGTAATCCCCACCTACAAAGCCATGGCCGACGCAGCCGTAGAGATGTACGACTTGTGTGAAGTGATTCACAACAAGTTTGATGCCGGCACACTCACCACCGCCGACATCGAAGCCGCCGGAGCAGCCTGGAAGGAAGCTCGCCGCCACTGGGAACTGTCGGAAGCTTTCCTTTTCGGCCCGGCAACCGACCACAACATCGACCCACACATCGACTCGTGGCCTCTGGACAAAACCGCCATGGACGCTCTGCTGGCAGACATCCGCGCCGGCAAATCGTGGAGCGTTGAAAACCACGGCGGCTACGGTCTGCTCGGTTTCCATGCCGTGGAGTATCTCCTGTTTGAACTCACCGCCGACGGCCAAACTGCACTGCCCCACTCCACCACCTACACCACCGAAGAGCTCGACTATATGCTCGCCGTGGCTGAAGACCTGCGCAACCAGTGCATCGTGTTGGAGCAATGCTGGGCAGGCGACGACAACATCTCCGCTGAAAAACAAGCCATCCTCGAAGAAGCCGAACTCGGCTACAACGAGCAATATGGCTGGGAATTGAAGAACGCCGGTCAGGGCGGTTCACGCTTCCGCACCTATCAGTCGGCCGCCGAAGAGATTATCCAAGGCTGCATCGACATTGTCGACGAAGTGGGCAACACCAAAATCGGCCGCCCGCACATGGGTTCAACTCAAGACGACCGCAACTACATTGAGTCGCCCTACGCGCTGAACTCCATCGAAGACTTCCAAGACAACATTCGCTCAGTGCAATACGCCTACTGCTGCTCAGGCAGCAACG
>CAZJWM010000177.1:0-1702 GCA_964549975.1 uncultured Bacteroides sp.
GCGCCATTGAACTTGGTGCATTGGCGGCGCAACCACAGAGCGTGGAGGCTAACCTCCTTGCCGGCAGCGTCAACTCCCATCAGCTCGCGCGGCACCACGGTGTAGGCGCAACGCAGTCCGGTGAAGCCCGCCGTCTTGCTGAAGCTGCGAAATTCGATGGCACAGCGGCGCGCGCCCTCAATCTCATAGATGCTGTGGGGCACATTGTCCTCGGTGATAAACGCCTCATAGGCAGCGTCAAACAAGATGAGACAGCGATGCTCCAGCGCATAGTTCACCCAGCGGGTCAACTGCTCGCGGGTGAGCGTGGTGCCTGTGGGGTTATTGGGATAGCAAAGATAGATCACGTCGGGCACGTTGGCTGCATCGGGCAGCTCGGGCACGAAGTTGTTTTGCGGAGTGCAGGGCAAGAATTGGATTTGACGTCCTGCCATGGTGTTGGTGTCGACATAGACGGGATAAACCGGGTCGGTCACCGCCACCTTGCACTGCGGCGAAAGAATGTCGCCAATATTGCCGGTGTCGCTCTTGGCGCCATCCGACACAAAAATTTCGTCGGGACTAATCTCAACGCCGCGAGCTGCATAATCCACTGCGGCGATACGTTCAGTCAGGAAGCGATAGCCCTGCTCGGGGCCATAACCGCGAAACGTGGAGCCTTGCGCCATTTCATCCACGGCGCGATGCATAGCATCAATGGCGGCATGACAGATGGGTCTGGTCACGTCGCCAATGCTCATTTTAATAATTTCCACGTTGGGGTTTTCCTGCTGAAAGGTCGTAATTTTGCGTGCTACTTCAGAGAATAGATAGCTCGGTGCGAGCTTGCAAAAATTGTCGTTGACCTTAATCATTGGAAAAACTGTAATTTTATAGTTTAGAGTACTTATATGTTCCGTAAAACACCGTAGTGGCCGAGCCGGTCATCATCACTCGGCAGTCATCGCGATGCAGTTCAATGGTCAAGTCGCCTCCGGGAAGTGATATGACACTGCGTGGACCCGAACGCCCGGTGGCTAATGCCGCCGCTGCGGTGGCGCAAGCGCCGGTGCCGCAAGCCATGGTTTCGCCGCTACCGCGTTCCCAAACTCTCATCTTAATGGCTCCGTCGGATATGACTTGCGCAAACTCAATGTTTGCTCTGTCGGGCCACACGGGATTCATCTCCAACTCGCGCCCCAGCCCGTGAACGTCGAAATCGTCGGGGTCGCAGTCAATAAACATCACCGCATGAGGGTTG
This sequence comes from uncultured Bacteroides sp., assembly GCA_964549975.1. Taxonomy (GTDB): domain Bacteria; phylum Bacteroidota; class Bacteroidia; order Bacteroidales; family Muribaculaceae; genus UBA3263. The sequence continues at coordinate 1,241 of CAZJWM010000177.1, forward strand.
CCCATATCCACCGGCACCACCGTCACGTCGCCTGCCGAGGTGGCAAGAGTGAGCGGCTCCGACACCACAGCGCAACCCATGTCTACCGTCACGGTTTCAATTTTGCCGTCGACGCCGGGGTGCAGCGTCAGAGTCTTAATGCCTGAAAGAGTTTCGAGAGTGATTACCGTTTTGTGGGTCATGCCGTGGTCATACACATACTTGCCCACACATCTACTACCGTTGCCACACATCTTTGCCTCCGAACCGTCGGCATTGAATATGCGCATCTTAAAGTCTGCCACTTCACTGGGCAGAATCAATATTATTCCGTCGCCACCAACGCCGCAATGGCGGTCGCTCATCAAGCGCGACAACTGCGGCAGTTGCTCCGGACTGCAAGGCATCTCCGTAATATAAATATAATCATTTCCGATACCATGCATTTTTGTAAAGCGAACTTCATTCATGGGCACAAAGTTA
>CAZJWM010000178.1:0-1659 GCA_964549975.1 uncultured Bacteroides sp.
ACACTTGATAATCAATACGTTGCAAATATGTTCTATAGTAGGTTGTCACCAGAGCGGCACTGGTGACATGGTCTCCGACCAAGTGGCTGTGTATCAGCATTATGCACCCCACCTAGGCCGCATGCGGCCAAGATGGGGTTTTAGGATAACCAGCCTCTCCGAGGCATCGTCGCCGCAGGCTATTTCTTTGGCAGTCATATGGACAATTCTGCTGCATAATGCTCGTATTTACAGGCAGATATGAGACGCAGATTTTTTTGATTTTTGTGCTACACGGGGGGGGACGGTCTCCACTATTCTACCTATTTGATGCGATTGCCCGTTGAAAAACTAAAAGACTTTCAATTTTCAATTATCAATTTTCAATTATTCTCGCTCTCGCGCAGAGCGCGAAGAGCGAGAAGCAGGGCGTTGGTGGCGGCGCGGTCGATGACGCGGTCGCGGGTGCCGGGCAGGTGGCAGCATTGCGATTTGACGCCGGCAGCTGTGGCCACGGCCATCCACACTGTGCCTACAGGTTTCTCGGGGGTGCCGCCGCCGGGGCCGGCTATGCCCGAGGTGGCCACGGCTATGTCGGCGCCAAGGCGACTCATTGCGCCGAGGGCCATCTGCTCCACCACCTGTTGCGACACGGCGCCATGCGCCTCAATGTCGGCAGCGTTGACGCCAAGAGCGGCCACCTTCACCTCGTTTGCGTAGGCCACCACTCCGCCCACCATCGCAGCGCTGGCTCCGGCAATGGCCGTGATGCGTTGCGCTATGGTGCCGCCGGTGCAGCTCTCGGCGGTGGCTATCTTCAGGTGTGCGGCTGTGAGATGTCGGAGCAGCTCTTGCTCGGGCGTGAGGTCGTCGGTGGCCATCACCCACTCCGAAGGGAGTTCCTTCAGCAGCGACGCCTTCAATTCGTCGGCCAAGGCAGCGGCGCCGGCCACGTCGATGCGCAGGCGCACCACTCCCGGTTTGGGCAGATAGGCCAGATGCGCCTGCTGCGGCAGACGCTTCTCCCAGGCGTCGAGATGTTGCGCAACTGCACTTTCGGTCACGCCTATCACCACCACAGTGCGGCGCTCCAGCGGCGTGGCCTCCGGGAAGCGTTCCATCAATCGGGGCAACACCTCGCGCTGCATCATCTGCAACGTCTCAAACGGCACACCCGGCATGGCCACAAGCACCCTACCCTCGCGCTCAAACCACATGATCGGCGCCGTGCCCACCAGGTTTTGAATTACGCGACACGACGTGGGCACCATGGCCTGCGCCGCCGTCAGCGCATTGAGCTTAAGCGTGCGTGCAGCCACCACGCGGCGCACGTTTTCCAACACCGACGGATCCTCCACCAGTGTGCCGCCAAACATCTCGAGAAGCACCTGCTTGGTGCGGTCGTCTTTCGTGGGACCGAGGCCGCCGGTGGTCACCACCACGCGGCTCTCCGCCAGAGCGTCTTCCATGGCCCGGCGCATCTGCGACGCGTCGTCGGCCACCACTCTCACCGAACTCAGTTGCCATCCATAGGGCTCCAGCATCCGTGCCAGCGACCCTGAATTTGTGTCGACCACCTGCCCTGCGAGCAGCTCGTCGCCAATTGCCACAATCGAATATTTCATTGCAAAAAACTTTTACTTACGCCGCAAAGTAAGCAAAAAAACTCCTCACCACCAA
>CAZJWM010000179.1:0-1536 GCA_964549975.1 uncultured Bacteroides sp.
TCATGCAGTGCATGGAGGCCATTATCTATCATGTAGCTGCCGGTCGCATAGACAAAGAACTGCTTCAACGCATTATAACCTGCTTCATGAATAATGAAGACTATCCTGAAGACCTCAAACTTGACATCATCCACGCCATCAGCGACTAATCACATTTATGAAATCATTTTCGCATTGAGGCCGCAGAAAGCAGGGGGCGGATGTGTGATAATTCAAGAAAAAGTGTTAACTTTGCGGTTGCTATATTGGTACGTCTCACAAAGGATCTAAAATAGCCTTATAATCACAACTAATGAGAAAAAACCTCCTTAAATTATTGGCATTGTCAGCCTTGGCCCTATGCCCTTTTAATCACGGTTGCGCTCAACGAGTGGCACTGAAAACCAACGCTCTGCAGTGGGCGCTCAACTCCCCGAACCTCGAAGTGGAAGCACGTTTGGGGCGTCGGCTTGCTCTGGATGTGGCTCTGCTGGGCTCGCCCGTCAAGTGGTCGATTGCCGGCAACAGAGTCAACTCCATCCGTTTTGAACCCCACCTGCGCTATTACTTCAATCGCCCCATGGCGCGCAACTTCCTGTCGCTCGATTTGGGCACCGGAATGTATGACGCCGTGATCCGCAAAAGCGGTCTCGACTCGCGCCACAAAGGCATCTACGCCCAAGCCGGCGTGAGCTACGGCTACGTGTTGGTGCTCCGCCGCAACTGGAACATCGAATTTTCGCTCGGCGTGGCCGCGGCCCGCATCCGCGAGTTTGACTATCCCAACGGCACGGAGCGCCCCTCCTCGCCCAACTCCTCGCGATGGCTCCTGGTGCCGTCGAATCTGGGCGTGACCTTCAGCTATATTTTCGAATAAATCAGTAGACATGAAAGATATCTTCAAATGCTTGATTGCAGTGGTGGTGGCCCTGACGGCGACGCTGGCAGCCGACGCCCGCAACATCAACGTGCGCGGCAGCGTCACCTCGCGTTCCACCAAGGAGCGCCTCTCGGGGGTGCTCATCTACAATGCCGCCACCGACAAACTCGTGGGCACCACCACCGACGAAGGCCGCTTCACCGTCAACGTGCCCGACGACGCCACGCTCATCTTCTCCTTCATGGGTTATGAAGACCAACAGCAGGAGGTGGGCGGACGCATCACCATCGACGTGAACCTCGCCGCCGAGGCCGTGCAGCTCAACGAGCTCGTGGTCTCCGGCAAAGCCGTGGTCAAGGCCGTGGTGACCGAGCCCACCGACCTCGACGTGAAAGGCAACTACATACACATCCACACCCGTGTGAAAGTGCCCCATCAGCTCTTCAACAGCTCCGCGCGACTGATCATCCAGCCCGCGCTGGTCAACGTCACTCGCAAAAAGACCACGCTGCTCGACCCGGTGGTGTTCGACGGTCAACGCTACGCCATCACCCAAAACCGCATGTATGACTTCGACAGCGCCAAAGCCGACCCCCTCGCCCGCTACACTCGAGTGAAGGACACCGGCGCCCGCACCGACGACTGGATTCCCTTTGCCGACTCCGCCTACGTGGCCA
>CAZJWM010000180.1:0-1533 GCA_964549975.1 uncultured Bacteroides sp.
GAGGATGTCGAAGGGGTCGCGACCTTCGCGGTCGAGCTTGTTGACGAAGATGATAACGGGGGTGTTACGCATGCGGCACACCTCCATCAGCTTGCGCGTTTGCTGCTCAACGCCTTTGGCCACGTCGACCACGATAATCACGGAGTCGACGGCCGTGAGAGTGCGGTAGGTGTCTTCGGCAAAGTCTTGGTGACCGGGAGTGTCGAGGATGTTGATTTTATAGTCGCCATAGTTGAAACCCATCACGGAGGTGGCCACGGAGATGCCGCGTTGCTTTTCGATTTCCATCCAGTCTGAGGTGGCAGTCTTCTTGATTTTGTTGCTCTTGACGGCGCCGGCAATGTGGATGGCGCCACCGAATAGGAGCAACTTTTCGGTGAGAGTGGTCTTACCGGCATCGGGGTGGGAGATGATTGCAAATGTGCGGCGGCGGGCTATTTCGTCGGTGAGAATTGACATAGGCGATGTGTTGCAGTGAGGGAAGTTATTGTTGAGAGTTTAGGCGGTCGATGCATCGGCGCAGCGACTCAAACCAGTGGGGTGTGTCCACGCCGTAGGTCAGGCGGATGCGTTGCTTGTTGAGCACGCTGTAGGCCGGACGGGTGGCCACGGTGGGATAGTCGTCGGTGGAGATGGGCAGCACTTGGCAGGCGGTGTGGCCGGAGAGGTCCACCACGGCGCGGGCAAAGTCATACCATGAGCAGACGCCCTCGTCGGTGTAGTGATACACGCCCTCCACCCATTGCGGCGAGCGCAGGATGCGCACAATGGCCATGGCCAGGTCGGCGGCATAGGTTGGAGTGCCCACCTGGTCGTTGACCACGCGGAGCACCTTGTCGGAGAGCGAGCGGCGGGCTATGGTCTTCACAAAGTTGTGGCCAAAAGGCGAATAGAGCCATGCGGTGCGCACAATGATGCAGCCGGGCGAGAGCGCCAGCAGGGCCATTTCGCCCTGACGCTTGGTGGCGCCATAGTGTGAACGTGGGTTCACCTTGTCGGTCTCCACGTAGGGGCGGTTGATTTGGCCGTCGAACACGTAGTCGGTGGAGATGTGGATTATTCGGGCACCTGTGGCTTCGGCGGCGAGGGCTATGTTCTTCACAGCGTCGACGTTGACGGCCGTGCAGAGCGATTTCTCCTCCTCTGCGCGGTCCACAGCCGTGTAGGCTGCGCAGTTCACGATGTGGGTCACGTCGTTTTTCACAACGAAACGCTCCACGGCAGCCGCATCGGTCAAGTCGAGCTCGGCGATGTCGGTGAAAAGGAGGTTTGCCCCGGGCAATTCGCGCGGCATAATCAGCTGCAATTCGCTGCCCAGTTGTCCATTTGAACCGGTGATAAGAATATTCATATTTGGCTGTGAAATTTTGGTGCAAAATTACGAAAAATAGCGCGGATTTGCAAAACCCGATAAAAAACCTTAAATTTGCACCGCTCAATCCTCTGAGGCAATGTGCCCGTAGTTCAATGGATAGAATTGTGGATTCCGGTTCCTCCGATAAGGGTTCGATTCCCTTCGGGCATACCAATTTA